>NZ_CP120360.1:913980-1218640 GCF_029510815.1 Janibacter sp. DB-40
GGAGACCCCCTTCGCGTCCTTGGCGAGGATGTCCACGGGACCGATCGCCGTCATGTACTCCCGACGCACGAGGGTGTAGCCGT
Organism: Janibacter sp. DB-40; assembly: GCF_029510815.1. Taxonomy (NCBI): domain Bacteria; kingdom Bacillati; phylum Actinomycetota; class Actinomycetes; order Micrococcales; family Intrasporangiaceae; genus Janibacter; species Janibacter sp. DB-40. Next base: position 914,064 of record NZ_CP120360.1, read on the forward strand.
CCCCGAGGGTGCCGATGTGCTCGGCGAGCAGCTTCTGCAGGTGGGCCTCGACGCCGTCCTTGACCAGCCCCGGGTCGACGCCGAGCTCGTGGGAGGAGTCGTGGTGGATCTCGTGCAGGCGCACCCGCAGCCGGTCCTCGGTCTTGGCGTGCTGGACGTTCCACACGGCGACCACACCCTCGGCGGTCTCGGTCTCGTCCGGCTCCACCTCGGCCATGGCGCACGGGGGAGCCATCCAGTTCAGCGGCTTGTAGGAGCCACCGTCGCTGTGGATGAGCACCGAGCCGTCGGCCTTGACCATGAGCAGCCGGGTCGCCAGGGGGAGGTGGGCGTTCAGCCGGCCCTCGTACTCGACACTGCAGTTCGCAATCACCACTCGCACGAGCCAGACCCTACGGCTCCGGCGGGCCGCGCCCAAGCGGGTCGGGTCGGCCGTGCCCGGCAGGGTCGGCCGGTGGGCCCCGGCGGTATCGCGCGGATCACCTGTGCCCACTGTCACGCCGTCGGGCACTACCACGGGGTAGGTCCGGCTGGAACACTCCAGACATGTCTGAATCGCGCTCTCTCGCCGACGCCCTCGTCTTTCCGTACCTGAACCATGCCGCCACGATGTTCGAGGAGAAGTACGCCTCCCGCGAGGACCTCGACAACGGCATGCGCTTCGGCTGCGGCCTGCCCAGGGGCCCGCTGACCGTCATCGACGAGCTCGGTCTGGAGACCGTGCGCGACGCGCTCGCCGCGCGCTTCGCCGAGAGCGGTGACCCGCGCCACCGGCCGAGCGAGGTCCTCGAGCGGCTCATCGCCGACGGCCGCACCGGCAAGGCGGCCGGCCGGGGCTTCTTCACCTACGAGGACGGCGAGGTCGTCGCCGACGACCTGACCCCCTCCACGGGCGGGGCGGGCGCGGCCCGGGAGATCACCACCGTCGGCGTCGTCGGCTCCGGGACGATGGCCACCGGCATGATCGAGGTCTTCGCGACCTGCGGCTTCCCCGTCACCTATGTCGCGCGCAGCCAGGAGAAGGTCGACGCGGTCGCCGCGAAGATCGCCAAGAACCTCACCCGCAAGGTCGACAAGGGCCGCATGGAGCAGGCCGACGTCGACGCGGTCCTCGCCCGCCTCACCGGCTCCCTCGAGCGCGAGTCCCTCGCCGACGTCGACATCGTCATCGAGGCGATCGCCGAGGAGATCGGCGTCAAGAACCAGCTCTTCGTCGACCTGGACCGCATCTGCAAGGACGGTGCCGTGCTCGCCACGACGACCTCCTCGCTGTCCATCGCCGACCTGGCCGCGCAGACGACGCGCCCGCAGGACGTCGTCGGCATGCACTTCTTCAACCCCGCGCCGGTCATGAAGCTCGTCGAGGTCATCGACCAGGAGCACACCGGACAGGACGTCCTCGACACGGTCGTCGAGCTGTGCAAGCACATCCGCAAGGTCCCGGTCCGCTGCTCCGACCGCGCCGGCTTCATCGTCAACGCCCTGCTCTTCCCCTACCTCAACGACGCCATCAAGGCGCACGAGGACGGGGCGGGCCTGGACGAGATCGACACCGCGATCACCGAGGGCTACCGCTACCCGATGGGTCCCTTCGCGCTGCTGGACGTCGTCGGCAACGACGTCGCCCTCGCGATCGAGGAGGAGCTGCTCGCCGAGTTCGGGCACGAGAGCCTCGCCCCGGCGCCGCTGCTGCGCGACCTCGTCGCCGCCGGCAAGCTCGGCCGCAAGACCGGTGAGGGCTTCCGCACCTACTGAGCCGTACCCCTTCGGGTGCGAGGAACGGCACGAGTCGGCGCTTGCCGAAGTCCCGTCGTCGGTCTGTCGGTGAGGGTCGTCCATCGGACTTCGGCTTGAGGCGCGCCGACCCGTGCCGTTCCTCTTCCCCTGCGCCGTGCGGCAACCGGTTTGGGAGGATGGCGTCATGCCACGCTCCAACCGCCGTCGACGGGACGCCCACCGTCCGCTCGCCCTGGGTGCCATGGGCTCGCAGACGACGCAGTCGTGGATGGGGCGCTCCTGGGTGGTGCGCCAGCTGAGCGGCCACAGCTCGACCCGCAGCTACACCTGCCCGGGCTGTACCCACGAGATCGCGCCCGGCACGCCGCACGTCGTCGTCTGGCCGGACGACGGCCTGGGCGGCGTCGACGACCGCCGCCACTGGCACGGCAAGTGCTGGAAGGCCCGCGACCACGGCCGCTACGGCCGCTGAGTGCCCCTCCCACCGCTCCCGGAAGCGACCGACGCTGAGGTTACTCGCGGGTACGACGATCACTTGACGCGGCTGGGTGACGGTCGAGCCCGGGATCTTGGGGTTCTCGCGCGGCCCGTCGTCGCGAGTGCCCGTCGTACCCGCGCGTCACAAGAGCGCAGCAGTTCTCCGGGCCGCACGACGAAGGGGGCCGCACCGGTGACCGGTGCGACCCCCTTCGCGTGGGTGGAGCGGGTCAGGCGTCCTGGAAGCGGTTGATCTGCTTCTCGAACTGCGCGCGCTTGTCCGGGTTGGAGACACCCAGGCCGGCCTCGGGGGCGAGGGTGAGCACGCCGACCTTGCCCTGGTGCTTGTTGTGGTGCACGTCGAGCGTGGCCTGGCCGACCTCGTCGAGGGAGTAGGTCCGGCTGAGCGTGGGGTGGATCAGGCCGCGGCTGATCAGCGCGTTGGCCTCCCAGGACTCGCGGTAGTTGGCGAAGTGGCTGGAGATGATGCTCTTGAGGTTCATCCACAGGTAGCGGTTGTCGTACTCGTGCATGTAGCCCGAGGTCGAGGCGCAGGTGACGATCTTGCCGCCCTTGCGCGCGACGTAGACCGAGGCGCCGAAGGTCTCGCGGCCCGGGTGCTCGAAGACGATGTCCACGTCGTGACCGCCGGTGAGCTCGCGGATCCGCTTGCCGAGGCGCTTCCACTCCTTGGGGTTCTGCTTGGTGCCGTCCTCGTTCCAGAACTGGTAGCCCTCGGCACGACGGTCGATGATCAGCTCGGCACCCATGGCGCGGCAGATCTCGGCCTTCTCGGGGGAGGAGACGACGCAGATCGGCTCGGCGCCGGCGGCCAGCGCCATCTGCACGGCGTAGGAGCCCAGGCCACCGGAGGCGCCCCAGATGAGCACGCGGTCACCGAGCTTGAGCGCGGCGCCGTTCTTGGAGATCAGCTGGCGGTAGGCGGTGGAGTTGACCAGGCCGGGGGAGGCGGACTCCTCCCAGGTGAGGTGGTCGGCCTTGGGCATCAGCTGGTTGGCCTTGACGATGGCCAGCTCGGCGAGGCCGCCGAAGTTGGTCTCGAAGCCCCAGATGCGCTGCTGCGGGTCCATCATCGTGTCGTCGTGGCCGTCTGCGTCCTCGAGCTCGACGGACAGGCAGTGCGCGACGACCTCCTGGCCGGGCTTCCACTTGGAGACGTGGCCACCGGTGCGCAGCACAACGCCGGAGAGGTCGGAGCCGACGATGTGGTACGGCAGGTCGTGGCGCTTGGAGTACTTGTTCAGCTTCCCGTAGCGCTCGAGGAAGGAGAAGGTCGAGACCGGCTCGAAGATCGAGGTCCACACGGTGTTGAAGTTGATCGCGCTGGCCATGACGGCGACGAGCGCCTCGTCGGGGGCGAGCTCGGGGATCTCGACGTCGTCGATGTGCAGCGACTTGCGCGGGTCCTTGTCGCGGGTGGCCAGCCCCTCGAACATGTCGACGTCGGCCTTGTGGACGGTCGCGGCCCGGTAGGTCTGCGGGAGGGGGAGGTTCGCGTAGGTCTCCTCGCTGCGGTCACCGGAGAGGATCGCGTCGCGGATCTGGTCGATTGCCATGTGGGTGGGCTCCTCGGCCTCGTGGGGTCGGTCGGTCTGCTGCCGCCGGGGCGACAGTCGCTGCGTGCAACTTAAGGGGGTCATGGCGCCGGTGGGACGGTGTCATGACTGACTTCACACGGCGGTGGGTGGCGTGGGGCCACACCCCGGGCGAAGGGGGGAGTCAGGCCTGGTGGGCGCCCGCACCGCTGCGGGCGGGCTCCACCAGCTCGACGAGGACGCCGCGGGCGTCCTTCGGGTGGATGAAGTTGACCCGGGAGTTGCTCGTCCCGCGCTTGGGGGTGTCGTAGAGCAGCCGCAGGCCGCGCTCGCGCAGGGTCGCGCAGACGGCGTCGATGTCCTCGACGCGGTAGGCGAGCTGCTGCATGCCCTGGCCGTTGCGGTCGAGGAACTTCGCGATCGTGGACTCGGGCGTCAGGGGCGCGAGCAGCTGGATGCAGGACCCGGAGTCGCCGACGCGCATCATCGCCTCGCGCACGCCCTGCTCCTCGTTGGTCTCCTCGTGCGCGAGCTCCATGCCGAGGGAGTCACGGTAGAAGGCGATCGCGTCGTCGAGGTCGGGCACGGCGACACCGACGTGGTCGATGGCGGTGAAGAGATCTGTCATGTCGCGCAGCCTATTGAGGCGCCGGCCCCGGCGGGAGGTGCTGGGCGTGTGAGGCCGCACACCGCCCCGGGCCCTGCCCTCCCTCCGCCCGCGTCGATAGAATCGGGGCCAACACCCGCGGTGTCGCTCCGGTGCCGCGCCATCCCACGAAAGCTGGAGGCATCCACATGTCCGAGCGTCCTGTGTCCGTCATCGTCGCCGGGGCCCGCACCCCGATGGGCCGCATGAGCGGCTCCCTCAAGGGCTTCTCCGGGTCCGACCTCGGCGGCTTCGCCATCAAGGGGGCCCTGGAGAAGGCCGGCATCTCGGGCGAGCAGGTCGACTACGTGATCATGGGCCAGGTGCTCACCGCCGGTGAGGGCCAGATCCCCGCCCGCCAGGCCGCGATCAAGGGCGGGATCCCGAAGAACGTGCCCGCGCTCACCGTCAACAAGGTCTGCCTCTCCGGGATCGACGCGATCGCCCTCGCGGCCCAGCTCGTGCGCGCGGGCGAGTTCGACGTCATCGTCGCCGGCGGCCAGGAGTCGATGACCAACGCGCCGCACCTGCTGCCGAAGAGCCGTGAAGGCATCAAGTACGGCGACACCAAGCTCAAGGACTCGATGGCCTACGACGGCCTGCACGACATCATCACCGACCAGGCGATGGGCTCGCTGACCGAGTCGAAGAACGCCGAGAAGTCCGAGTTCTCCCGCGAGGAGCAGGACGCCTTCGCGGCCGCGAGCCACCAGAAGGCCGCCAAGGCATGGTCCGAGGGCAAGTTCGCGGACGAGGTCGTCGCCGTGGAGGTCCCGCAGCGCAAGGGCGACCCGGTCGTCTTCGACACCGACGAGGGCGTCCGCGGTGACACCACCGCCGAGTCCCTGGGCAAGCTGCGTCCGGCCTTCTCCAAGGACGGCACCATCACCGCCGGCTCCGCCTCGCAGATCTCCGACGGTGCCGCCGCGGTCGTCGTGATGAGCAAGGCCAAGGCCGAGGAGCTCGGCCTGGACTACCTCGCCGAGATCGGCGCCCACGGCGTCGTCGCCGGGCCGGACTCCACGCTGCAGTCCCAGCCGGCGAACGCGATCGAGGCCGCGCTGAAGAAGGACGGCATCTCGGTGAACGACCTCGACCTCGTCGAGATCAACGAGGCCTTCGCCGCCGTCGGCCTCTCCTCGACCAAGCAGCTGGGCATCGACCCCGAGAAGGTCAACCCCAACGGCGGCGCCATCGCCATGGGCCACCCGCTGGGCATGTCCGGCGCGCGCATCACCCTCGCGCTGGCCCACGAGCTCAAGCGTCGCGGTGGCGGCACCGGTGCGGCCTCGCTCTGTGGTGGTGGCGGTCAGGGCGACGCCCTGATCGTGCGCGTGCCGCGCGCCTGAGTGTGATCCGCAGCGTCGACGTCCCCGCCCTGGTCGAGCAGACCAGGGCGGGGATGCCGCGTGCCATCGGGCGGCTGATCTCGCTGGTCGACGACCAGCACCCCGCGCTGCGGGAGGTGATGGCCGCCCTGGCCCCCCACACGGGTGGGGCGCACGTCGTCGGGTTGACCGGCTCGCCCGGCGTCGGCAAGTCCACGACGACCAATGCGCTCATCGGGGCCTACCGGGCGGCGGGCAAGAGCGTGGCGGTGCTCGCGGTGGACCCGTCCTCCCCCTTCTCCGGCGGTGCCCTGCTCGGTGACCGCATCCGCATGAGCGAGGCGGCCACCGACCCGGGGGTCTACATCCGCTCGCTCGCCTCGCGCGGGCACCTCGGCGGCATCTCGGTCGCCACGCCGCAGGCGATCCGGGTCCTCGACGCCGCCGGCTTCGACGTCGTCCTCGTCGAGACGGTCGGCGTCGGCCAGTCGGAGGTCGCCGTCGCCGGCTCCGCGGACACCACCCTCGTCCTGCTCGCCCCCGGGATGGGCGACGGGATCCAGGCCGCCAAGGCCGGGATCCTGGAGATCGGCGACGTCTTCGTCGTCAACAAGGCCGACCGCGAGGGCGCCGACTCGACCGTCCGCGACCTGCGGCACATGATCCAGATGGGGGAGGGGACGGCCCCCCGTGGCTGGCGCCGCCGGGTCGTGCGTGCCTCCGCCGTCAACGGCACCGGCGTCGACGACATCGTCGCGGCCGTCGGCGAGCACCTCGAGTGGCTGGCCGCCAGCGGTGAGCTGCGCCGGCGCCGCACCGCCCGTGCCCGCGACGAGATCTCCGCGCTCGCCGTCGCCGAGCTGCGCTCGCGGATGGGTGACCTCGGGGCCGGTGGGACGCTCGACCAGCTCGCCGGAGGTGTCGTCGACGGCAGGACGGACCCCTTCGCCGCCGCGGACGTCCTCCTCGAGTCCGTCGCCGGCTGAGGTCTGTCGCGACCCGACGACGGCTGGTGGTCCGCCCACGGTGCGCGCCATCTACGCTGGAACGGACATGACTGACCACACCACTCCCTCCGTGATCGGTGGCCGATACGAGCCCGTGCGACCGATCGGCCGTGGCGGCATGGGGGTCGTGTGGCTCGCACGGGACACCGTGCTGGGCCGGTCGGTCGCCGCCAAGCAGATCGGTGACTTCCCCGGCGAGAGCCAGGGTGAGGCCGACCGCGCGATGCGCGAGGCCCGCGCCGCGGCGGCCCTCAACCACCCCAATGTCGTCGCCGTCTACGACGTCGTCGAGCACGAGGACAGCCCCTGGCTGGTCATGGAGTACGTCGCCGGACCGACGCTGGCCACGGCCATCCGGCAGCGCGGCCCGATGACGGCGAAGGGGGCGGCGGACCTGGGTGCGCAGCTCGCCGGAGCGCTCGCCGCGGCACACCGTGCCGGGGTCGTCCACCGCGACATCAAGCCGGGCAATGTCCTCATCGGCGGTGGCCTGCCCAAGCTCGGTGACTTCGGCATCGCCCGGGCCGGCGGCACGGACGAGCAGACCCCCCAGGCCGGTCTGGTCACCGGCACCCCGAACTACATGGCCCCCGAGGTCGCGGTCGGCAGACCCCACGGAGAGGCCGCCGACGTGTGGGCGCTCGGCGCGACGATCTACTTCGCCGTGGAGGGTCACGACGCGTACCCGAGCAGGAGCAGCGCTCTCGCCACACTGCAGGACGTCGCCTCCCAGCCGCCGCGCCGGCCGGAGCGCGCCGGGCCCCTCGAGCCCGTCCTCGCCGACATGCTCGCCCGCGACCCCGCCCGCCGCGGCACGATGCGCGAGGCACTGCGCCGGCTGGAGTCCATCGCCGCCGGTGGCGCCGACATCCCCCCGACCACGCGCACGGCCGCAGGCGTACCGCCGTCCGGTGCGCGCGCCACGCCCCCTGCCGCCGCGGCCGGCGCAGCACCCGACTCCGACCGGAGGGCAAAGGGGGTCGGCCCCCTTCTCCTGTGGCTGCTCCTCGGCGTCCTCGCGGTCGCGCTCATCGTCTGGGGGATCCTCTTCCTCACCCGGGGTGGGACGGCGGCGGACTCCTCGGGCGCCGCGGTGTCCGGGCAGGAGCAGACCGTGATGCCGTCCGCGTCGGGGGCGGCGACCGGGGCGACCTCCTCGACCAGCAGCGAGCCGACGAGCGCGACGAGCACCGGCGAGCTCGACCTGACCGAGGAGGAGGCCACGGAGTTCATCGAGGACTACTTCACGACCGTGACCAAGGACCGGGACGCCGCTTGGGCGATGCTCGCCCCCGAGAGGCACGACGACCGGGCGGGCTACGACGAGTTCTGGTCCGGGTACAAGAAGGTCGATGCCACCGACATCAGCGTCGACACCGAGGCCGGGACCGTCTCCACCACGCTCGAGCTGAAGCCCGAGGACGGCGAGGAGCTGACCCGGCGCTACACCTATGAGCTCATCCGCATCGACGGCGACCTGAGGATCGCCGCCAACGACTGACCAGGAGGTCACCGTGCTGCTCGCCTTCTCCATCGCCCCCGCCGGTCCCGGCGAGGACGGCTCGTACGCCCCGGCGGTCGCGGCCGCCCTGCAGGTGGTCCGCGACAGTGGCCTCCCTCACGACCTCGGGTCGATGTTCACGACCATCGAGGGGGAGTGGGACGAGGTCATGGCCGTCATCAAGCAGTGCGTCGAGGCCATGGGCCCCTACGGGGACCGCGTCTCGCTGGTGATGAAGGCCGACATCCGGGCCGGGCGCACCGGTCAGCTCACCTCGAAGGTCGACCGCGTCGAGGGGCTCCTGCGGGACTGACCACGTCGTGACTAATTTGTGACCTTGGTGAAACTTTGTCATCGTTGATCGTCCGCCGGTAGTGGCGGGCCGTCCTGACCCTCCACCGAAAGCAGTGACATGAGCACGCTCATCCTGCGCGTCTCCGGCTCGCTCGTGGCCCTGCTCGGCCTCGTCGGTGTCATCGTCGGCGGCTGGTTCCTCAGTGCCCTGGGCACCTCCGGCACCGCGACCTTCACCGGCGAGCCCGACCAGCGCGTCGTCGTCCTCGACCCCGACGTCCTCAACCGTCTCGACTCCCCGATCGAGGTCACCGCGACCGGCAGCGGCAGCGTGTGGGCCGGGACCGCCCGACCCTCCGACGTCGAGGCACTCCTCGGCGACAGCCCCCGGAGCGAGGTCACCGGGGTCGATGTCTCCGAGTGGGCGCTGACCACCTCCGAGGTCGGCGAGGGCGAGGCGAGCGACGTCCGCGGCCTCGACATCTGGCAGTCCTCCACGAGCGGGGACGGCTCGGTCACCTCGACGATCGACCAGGCCCAGGCCCCGCAGACGCTCGTCATCACCGCGCCCGAGGGCGAGCAGGTCGAGCAGCTGGAGTACGAGGTCACCGACGACCGCTGGAGCACGATCGCGATCGTCGTGCTCGTCGCCGGCCTGGTGCTGCTGCTCCTGGGCATCGCACTGGCCCTCGCGCCCCGCCTCCTGCGCGCACGCCGGGAGCGGCGCGCCCGTCCCGGCCGACCGGCAGAGACCACCCACGAGAAGGTCCACGCATGAGCCGCCGCACCCCCTTCGTCGCCACCGTCGTGGCCCTGCCGCTCGTCCTCGCCGGATGCGGCGCCGGGACCGCCGTCGTCGGCATGCACGACGCCCCCGCAGAGAGCTCCGACGGTGCCTCGATCACCGAGGAGACCGCGACCGACGTCACCACCCGTGTGCTCGACGACGCGGCAGCCACCCGCAAGGAAGGCGGCAAGGCCTCCGAGCAGGAGCGCAAGGCGGTCTTCTCCGGTCCCGCCCTGCGTGCGACCGACGCTGCGGCCAGGAGCAAGGACCGGCAGGAGCACGCCGGCGGTGCGACCGATGACCTGCAGGTGCTGGGTGTCAGCAGCGGGACCGAGTGGCCCCGGGCGGTGCTCGCGACCTCGCAGGTGGAGGGCACGCAGTTCCTCCACGTCCTCGTCGCGCGGGCCGCCGACCAGCCGTACCGACTGTTCGCCGACGTGCCGATGGCGGCCGGGGCCAGCGTGCCGGCGCTGGCTCCCGTCAGCGAGGGATCCGCGGTGACCGTCTCCGAGGAGCCCGGCAAGGACGTGACGAAGGCGGTCGACGCCTGGTCCGAGGGCGTCGGCCACACGCCGCCCAAGAAGGACCCCGGGGGCGTCTCCTTCGACGACGCGTTCTCGCAGGCGCTGAAGAAGAACGCGAAGGCCAAGGACGAGGACCTCGGCAACCTGGGCCGCTACCGCCAGGAGCAGTCGACGGCCGACGTGGCCTCCGTCAGCTTCGAGCTCGTCGACGGCGGGCAGCTGAGCTTCGTGCCGATGACCCGCACGGACACGATCACCGCGAGCGACAAGCTCAAGGTGCTCAAGATCGAGGACCCGGCGATCCGCCGCGTCCTCGGCAAGGGCCAGGTCAGGAAGAGGCTCTCGGTGGAGCACGCCGAGACCCTCGCGATGGTCATCCCGGCGAAGGGGGACGCCACCGTCGTCGGTGTCAGCGACGTGCTGCAGTCGGCCGAGGGCGAGTAGACCTCCCCGACTTTCCCCAACCACGCACCCGTGGGGAATGATGGGGGCATGACCGATCCGACCCGTAGCCTTCGTGGAGCCGTCGACCTCTCCGGCCTCGGCGGCCAGGCCCGCCCCGACGCCGCGCGCACAGGTGCGCCCGCACCCTCACCCACCCAGGCCGGGGGTGCCGCACCCGCCGGTTCCAGCGCCGACGGCCTGCTGATCGAGGCCGACGACGCCTCCTTCAACCAGGTGGTCTCCCGCACCGCCGCCGTGCCCGCCCTGGCGATCGTCTGGTCCTCGCAGCACCCGCAGAGCCGGACCCTGGTCGACGACGCCGTCGACATCGCCCGGTCCCTCGAGGGACGGCTGCAGGTCGTGGCGATCGACCTCGTGAACAGCCCCGGGGTCGCCCAGGCGCTGCAGGCGCAGGAGGTCCCGCTCGCGCTCGGCCTCGTCTCCGGTCAGCCGGTGCCGCTCTTCAGCGGGCTCGTCGACAAGGAGCAGTTCCGCCAGGTCGTCGACCAGCTGCTCCAGCTCGCCGTCCAGCACGGCGTGACCGGCCGGGTCGAGACCGGTGGTGGCGAGACGACGCCCGAGGAGACCGAGGAGGAGCTGCCGCCGCTGCACCAGGAGGCCTTCGAGGCCATCGAGCGCGACGACCTCGACGCCGCGACCGCGGCCTACGAGAAGGCCCTCGCGGAGAACCCCAAGGACACCGACGCCGAGCTCGGACTCGCCCAGGTCGCGCTGATGAAGCGCACCCGCGATGTGGACCTCCACGCCGCCCGGGCCGCTGCCGCGGAGAACCCGAAGGACGTCGACGCGGCCCTCGTCGTCGCCGACATGGACGTCCTCGGCGGGCACGTCGAGGACGCCTTCGTCCGGCTCATCGACCTCGTGCGCGTCACCGCCGGTGACGAGCGCGAGCGGGTGAAGAACCATCTGCTCGACCTCTTCGCCGTCGTCGGCAACCAGGACGAGCGCGTGCGCAAGGGGCGGACGACGTTGATGAGCGCGTTGTTCTGAGCCTCCACCGTGGGACGGGCGCGGCCGGTCTCGGCCCGTCTCCGGATCGCGGGCGAAGGACGGGGTCGTCCTTGGCGCGACGTCCGCACGACGCGGGAGTATCACTCGGCCTTGAGAGGTCGGTGCGGACGTCGGCCTGAGTCGGACGACCCCATCCCTTCGCCCACTCGGTTCGGGTTCCGGCCCGAGTCGGACGACCTCACCCCTTCGCCCGCTCCGTCCGTCCCGGCGCCGGCGCCGGCGTGGGCGCCGCGCCTGAGTCGGGCCGACCCCACCCCTTCGCCTGCTCACCCCGCTCACAGGCGCGCAGATGGGACCTGACGTCGATGTGTGCGGTTGGCCTACGTCCTACCGTGGGCCAACCGCCAACAACGACGTCACCCTCGGGCGGGGACGAGGTAGATGGCGCCGAGGCGGGGGGCGTCGACCTCGACCGAGAAGGGCTGGTCGTGCCACGGGCGTTCCTGCGCCGTGAGCTCGGTGCCGGCCTGGCTCGGGGAGCTCGCCGCGTCGAAGCCGCTGGTGTCCAGGGCGACACGCCACGTGCCGCCACGAGGGAGGCCGATGCGCAGGCGGTGGCGGTCGCTCCCGCCGAAGTTGACCACCACCACGACGACGTCCTCGACCTCCGGACCGGCCGACCCGACCGAGCCGCTCGCGCTGCCGGCCCCGCCCGTCCCGACGGTGCCGCCGGTGCTGATCGTGCCACCGGTACGCACGAACGAGACGGTGTTGCCCGCGGCGTCGTCGGCGTCGAGCCAGCGGAACCCCTCGGGCCGGTGGTCCAGCGCCCACATCGCGGGGTGCCGGGCGGCGAAGGAGTTCAGCTCGCGCACGAGCTCCTGCACTCGCCGGTGGGCGGGGTGGTCGAGCAGGTGCCACTCCAGGGACCGGCCATCGGCCCACTCGGAGGTCTGCGCGAACTCCGTGCCCATGAAGACCAGGTGCTTCCCCGGGAAGGCCCACTGGTAGGCGTAGAACGCCCGCAGCGTCGCGAAGCGGTCACCGTCGTCGCCGGGGATCTTGTACGGCATCGAGCCCTTGCCGTGGACGACCTCGTCGTGGCTGATCGGCAGCAGGTAGTGCTCCGCGTAGGCGTACATCATCGCGAAGGTCAGCAGTGTGTGGTGGTGCGCCCGGTTGATCGGGTCCTCGCCCAGGTACCGCAGGGCGTCGTTCATCCACCCCATGTTCCACTTCAGGCCGAAGCCGAGTCCCCCTTCGTGCGTGGGCCGGGTCACGCCCGGCCAGGCGGTCGACTCCTCGGCCACGGTGATGATCCCGGGGGAGCGGCGGTAGGCCGTGGCGTTGACCTCCTGCAGGAGCTCGATCGCCTCGAGGTTCTCCCGGCCGCCGTGGACGTTGGGGATCCACTCGCCGTCCTCGCGGGAGTAGTCGAGGTAGAGCATCGAGGCCACCCCGTCCACGCGCAGTCCGTCGACGTGGAACTCCTCGAGCCAGTACAGCGCGTTGGCGACGAGGAAGTTGCGCACCTCCGGTCGCCCGAAGTCGAAGACGTAGCTGCCCCAGTCCGGTTGCCATCCGCGCCGCGGGTCCGGGTGCTCGTACAGCGGCAGCCCGTCGAAGCGCACGAGCGCCCACTCGTCGGTCGCGAAGTGCCCGGGGACCCAGTCGAGGATCACCCCGATGCCTGCGCCGTGCAGCGCGTCGACGAGGTGGCGGAAGTCGTCGGGGGAGCCGAAGCGGGAGTTCGGCGCGAAGTAGCTCGTGACGTGGTAGCCCCACGACGGAGGGTAGGGGTGGTCCATCACCGGCATCAGCTCGACGTGGGTGAAGCCCTGCTCGCGCACGTACGCGACGAGCTCCTCGGCCATCTCCCGGTAGGACAGCCCGGGGCGCCACGAGCCCAGGTGCACCTCGTAGATGCTCATCCGTCCCACCTGCGCGTCGCGGGTGGCCCGAGCGGTCAGCCAGGCCTCGTCGTCCCACGTGTAGGTCGAGGAGGTCACCACCGAGCCGGTTGCCGGGGCGGTCTCCGCGAGGCGGGCCATCGGGTCGGCCTTGTGCCGCAGCACGTCGTCGGCGCCCCGCACGGCGAACTTGTAGACGGCCCCGGGCCCGACGTCGGGCACGAAGAGCTCCCAGACCCCGGAGGCACCGAGCGTGCGCATCGGGTGCGCCAGCTCGTCCCAGCCGTTGAAGTCACCGATGACGTGCACGGCCTTCGCCCGCGGCGCCCACACGGCGAAGGACACCCCGGTCACCGCGCCGATCGGCCCCTCGTACTCGCGCACGTGTGCTCCGAGGACGCCCCACAGCTGCTCGTGCCGGCCCTCGTTGATCAGGTGCAGGTCCATCTCGCCGAGCGTCGGCACGAAGCGGTACGGGTCGTCCTGGACGTGCTCGAGCCCGTCCTCCCAGGTGACGAGCACCCGGTAGTCCATCGTCCGGGTCGCGTCGGCGCGCACCCCGGAGAAGATGCCGTCCTGCTCGTGGGCCAGATCGGTGACGACGCCGTCCTCGAAGCGCACCCGCACCCGGGTCGCGAGCGGTCGGCGCACGCGCACGCGCAGCCCGTCGTCCTCGAGGTGCTGACCGAGGACGTCGTGCGGCTGGGAGCCGCGGCCGTGCGCGATGGCCCAGAGGGCGCCGGGCAGGGCGGAGTCGGGGATCGGTGTCATGGGTGTGCCTCCTGGAGCAGCCGGTCGATCGCCTCGACCGGCAGGGACAGCCACGAGGGGCGGTTGCGCGCCTCGTAGACGACCTCGTAGAGAGCCTTGTCGAGGACGAAGGCGGTGAGCAGGACGTCGCGCTCGCGGGGGTCGGTGCCGACCTCGCCGTAGCCGCTGAGGAAGGCCTCCTGCGCCCGCGTGGCCCAATCGCGCACGTCGACGCCCGGGGCGGTGTGGGCACCGGGCCGGGTCAGTGTCCCGGCGACGTAGTCGAGCGAGCGCAGCAGCCCGGCGACATCACGAAGGGGGGAGTCCAGGGCGTTGCGCTCGGCCAGGGGGCGCAGCGGCTCGCCCTCGAAGTCGATGAGCACCCATCCGCGCCCGGGCGCGTCGAGGACCTGACCGAGGTGCAGGTCGCCGTGGATGCGCTGCATGGGCGGCCAGTCCGCCGTCTCGGCCGCATCGAGCAGGCGGTCGATCCGGCGCTCGTGGGCGGCCAGGGCGGGGACCTCGCCGAGCGCGATGCTCGCGCGGCGGCGCATCCGCCCCACGTGCTCGTGGATCGTCGCCGCGTCCGGGGCCTCGGTGGGCAGTGCCTGCGCGAGGGTCGCGTGGACCTGCGCGGTCACCCGGCCGAGCTCGCGGGCTCGCTCGTCGAAGGCGATTCCGCTCGCCGCCTGCTGCAGACCCACCTGCCAGGCATCGGTCGTGCCGGCGAGGTACTCCTGGGCGACGGCGAGCTGGCCGTTCTCCCGACCGTCACCGTCGGGCCGGGCCCACGCGCCCTCCACGTGCCCGACGACGGCCGGGACGAAGGGGGACTGCGCCGCCGCCAGCGCCTCCTGCAGGGTGATGTCGGGGTTGTCGCCCGCGTCGAGGGTGCGGAAGATCTTGACGACCACCGGTGAGGGCGTGGCGTCGATGATGACCGAGGTGTTGGACTGCTCGCCGCCGTGGACCCGGCTGGAGGTGATGGCCGGTTGGTCCGGCCACGTCGGGTGCGGCACGCCGTGCACGTCCGGCTCGGCGGTGTCCGAGAGCGACCCGTGCTGCGCGGCGGCACGCCCGCGGACCAGGCGGAGCAGCTGCTCGACGTAGACCGGGTCGTGCGGGGCGTCGTAGACCCATCGGCGACCCAGCACGGAGTGGTCCATCTCGCCGACGAGCGCGCCCTCGCCGCCCTCGAGCGGTGCGCCGCGGTAGGTCAACGGCACCTGGTAGACGACGGGCGTGGCGCCGGAGTCGTCGAGCAGGACGAGCGTCTCGATGCCGACCTCGCCCGCGGGGTCGTCGAGCCGCCAGGAGTCGAGCCGTCGCAGTCGGGGGCGTCCGGTGCCGGTGTACCAGCGTTGCGCGCCGATCCAGCCCGCGACGAGCTCGACCTTGCCGGGGGAGAGCGTGGCGTCGTGGATCGTGGCCATCAGGTCACCGTACCGAGACGATGTGGACCGGTTCGGCGTCGGCGCCGAGGCGCACGTAGTTGGCCTCGCCCCACTCCCAGTGCTCGCCGGTGACGAGGTCGGTGACCTGCAGGCGGGCGTCCCACGCGAGGCCGAGCGCGCCCATGTCCAGCCGCAGCGTCGACTCGCGCGTCGAGTGCGGGTCGAGGTTGGCCACGACGACGACGAGGTCCTCGCTGCCGTCGGGCAGGGTGCGCGACTTGGAGTAGGCGATGAGGTTCTCGTCGTCGACGTGGTGGAAGGTCAGGTTGCGCAGCAGCTGCAGGCTCGGGTGCCCGCGGCGGATCGCGTTGAGCATCGTCAGCCAGCCGGTGAGCGACTCCCCGGACTCGGCGACCTCGTCCCAGCGCCGGTCCTTGTACTCGTACTTCTCGTTGTCGATCTGCTCCTCGGAGCCGGGGCGGGCGACGTGCTCCATCAGCTCGTAGCCGGAGTAGATCCCCCACGTGGGGACCATCGTCGCGGCGAGGGCGGCGCGCACCTTCCACGCCGCGGGCCCGCCGAACTGCATGTACGGGGTGAGGATGTCGTGCGTCGTCGGCCAGAAGCTCGGACGCATGTACGCCGCGGCCTCGCCCGAGACCTCCGTGCCGTACTCCGTCAGCTCGGCGACGGTGTTGCGCCAGGCGAAGTAGGTGTAGCTCTGCTGGAAGCCGACCTTGGCCAGGGTGTGCATCATCGCCGGCTTCGTGAAGGCCTCGGACAGCCAGATGACCTCCGGGTGGTCACGGGCCACGTCCTGGATGAGCCACTGCCAGAACTCGACCGGCTTGGTGTGCGGGTTGTCGACGCGGAAGAGCGTGACGCCGTGGTCGATCCACACCTGCACCACGCGGCGCACCTCGGCGTAGATGCCGGCGGGGTCGGTGTCGAAGTTGACCGGGTAGATGTCCTGGTACTTCTTCGGCGGGTTCTCCGCGTAGGCGATCGTGCCGTCGGCGCGGGTGGTGAACCACTCCGGGTGCTCGGTGACCCACGGGTGGTCGGGGGAGCACTGCAGCGCGAGGTCGAGGGCGACCTCGAGGCCGTGGTCCCGCGCGTCGGAGACGAAGGCGTCGAAGTCCTCGAAGGTCCCCAGGTCGGGGTGGATCGCGTCGTGCCCGCCGTCGGGGGAGCCGATCGCGTAGGGGGAGCCCGGGTCGTGCGGGCTCGCGTCGAGGGTGTTGTTCGGGCCCTTGCGCGCGGTCGTGCCGATCGGGTGCACCGGCGTGAGGTAGACGACGTCGAAGCCCATCCCGGCGATCGCGGGCAGCCGTCGGGCGGCCGTGCGCAGCGTGCCGGAGACCCAGTGCCCGGTGATCTCGTCGACGTGGGCGCCCTCGCTGCGCGGGAAGATCTCGTACCAGGAGCCGTACAGCGCCAGCTCGCGCTCGACGAGCAGCGGGAGGTCCGCGCTCGGCGTGACCATCTCGCGGAGGGGCAGCTCCACGAGTTCCTCAGAGGCCGGGCCGGTCGTCACGAGGTGGAGGGCCGCGGTCGGCTGGTGCCCGGGGTCGCGCAGGATCTCCACGGCGGAGCGAAGGGCGGAGCGCCCCCCTTCGCTCCGGTGCGGCTCGTCCGCGGCGCGGGTGAGCACGCGCACGCCCTCGGCCCGCATCAGCTCGGGGTCGATGTGGGCCGGGATCTTGATCGAGGCGTCGTGCACCCACGTCGCCCACGGGTCGGACCAGCCCTCGACGCGGTAGGTCCACGCGCCGGTGGTGTCGGCACCGACCTCGGCCTCCCAGTGGCTCAGCCCGGGGTTGGTGCAGGTCATCGGCTGGTGGTGCTCGGTGCCGTCCGGGGCGGTGAGGACGACGGTCGCGTTCACGGCGTCGTGGCCCTCGCGGAAGACCGTGGCGGTCACCGTGAAGGGCTCGCCGACGACGGACTTCGCTGGGCGGCAACCGTGGTCGACGCACGGGCGCACGTCCTGGACCGGGATCCGGCCGAGCGGGTGCTGCGGCGGCGCGGACACGGGCGTGGTGGGCGAGGGCGATGTCCTGAGGTGCGACGGAGTCGCCTCGAAGGGGGGCGGATCGCCGAGGTCGTCGGTGCTCACCCCCCAGACGTTACCTGCGGAATGCCCTTCGCGACTTGGCGCGGTGCCCCGTGACCAGCCAAGATGAGGTTCGTGAAGGCCATTCGACGTTTCAGCGTCCGCACCGCCCTGCCCGAGCCGATCTCCGCCCTCGGGGACCTGGCGATGAACCTGCGGTGGAGCTGGCACACGCCCACCCGCGACCTCTTCGCCGAGATCGACCCGCCGTGCTGGGAGGAGGTCAACCGGGACCCGGTGCGGCTGCTGTCCGAGCTGGCGGGGGCGCGCCTGGAGGAGCTGGCCGAGGACGCCGACTTCTGCTCGCGCGTCGAGGCGGCCAAGGCCGACCTCGACCGGTACCTCGGCGCGACGCGCTGGTACCAGGAGACGACGCCGGAGGAGGGCAGCCTGCCCGCCTCGATCGCGTACTTCAGCCCCGAGTACGGCATCACCGAGGTCCTGCCGCAGTACTCGGGCGGCCTGGGGATCCTCGCCGGTGACCACCTCAAGGCGGCCTCGGACCTCGGGGTGCCGATCGTCGGCGTGGGCCTGTTCTACAAGACCGGCTACTTCAAGCAGAGCCTCGACCACGCGGGGTGGCAGAAGGAGACCTACCCGGTCCTGGACCCGCAGGGCCTGCCGCTGCACCTGCTGCGCGAGGAGGACGGGACGCCCTGCGTCGTCACGGTCGCGATGCCCGGCGGGGGAGCGCTGCGGGCCCACGTGTGGCGGGCCCAGGTCGGCCGTGTGCCGCTGCTGCTCCTGGACTCCGACGTCCCCGGCAACGACGACGCCATGCGCGTGGTCACCGAGCGCCTCTACGGGGGCGGCGGCGAGCAGCGCCTCCAGCAGGAGATGCTCCTGGGCATCGGCGGCGTGCGGGCGCTGCGCCTGTGGTCGCGCCTGACCGGTGCACCCGAGCCGGAGGTCTTCCACACCAACGAGGGCCACGCCGGCTTCCTCGGCATCGAGCGGATCAGCGAGTTCACGCAGTCCGGCGGGATGAGCTTCGACGAGGCGGCCGAGGCCGCGCGGGCCGGCACCGTCTTCACCACGCACACCCCCGTCCCGGCCGGGATCGACCGCTTCGACCTCGCGCTCATCGAGCGCTACTTCGGTGGGGCGCAGGAGCTGCCCGGCGTGCCGCTGGACAAGCTGCGCGACCTGGGCGCCGAGACCTACGAGGGCGGCTCCGCCGACGTGTTCAACATGGCGGTCATGGGGCTGCGTCTGGCCGCGCGGGCCAACGGCGTCTCCCAGCTGCACGGCCACGTCTCCCGGGAGATGTTCGAGGGCCTGTGGCCGGGCTTCGACGAGACCGAGGTGCCGATCACCTCGATCACCAACGGCGTGCACGCGCCCACCTGGATCGACGACCGGGTCTACGAGGTCGCCGCCGAGCACATCGGCCGGCGCGACGTCGAGGCCTCCGACCGGTGGGACGAGATCCCCGACGTCCCGGGGGAGGCCATCTGGTCGGCCAAGGCGAAGATGCGCGCCGCGCTCGTCGAGGACGTCCGCGCCCGCCTGCGCTCGAGCTGGTCCAAGCGCGGCGCCACCGACGCCGAGCTCGGCTGGACCGACTCCGTGCTCGACCCGGACGTGTTGACCATCGGCTTCGCCCGGCGGGTGCCCACCTACAAGCGCCTGACGCTGATGCTGCGCGACCCCGAGCGACTCACGTCGCTCCTGCTCCACCCGGAGCGACCGGTGCAGCTCGTCATCGCCGGCAAGGCCCACCCCGCCGACGACACCGGCAAGCAGCTCATCCAGCAGATCGTCCAGTTCGCCGACCAGCACGACGTGCGTCACCGCATCGTCTTCCTGCCCAACTACGACATCGCGATGGCCCGCACCCTGTACCCGGGCTGCGACGTCTGGCTGAACAACCCCCTTCGCCCGCTCGAGGCCTGCGGGACCTCCGGCATGAAGGCCGCGCTCAACGGAGGACTCAACCTCTCCGTCCTCGACGGCTGGTGGGACGAGTGGTTCGACGGCGAGAACGGCTGGGCGATCCCCACCGCCGACGGCCTGGCCGACGAGTCCCGGCGCGACGACATCGAGGCCGCCGCGCTGTACGACCTCATCGAGGAGCAGGTCGCGCCGCGCTTCTACGACGTGGACGAGGACGGCCTGCCACAGCGCTGGTTGTCGATGCTGCGCCACACCCTGAGCACGCTCGGCCCGAAGGTCCTGGCCACCCGCATGGTCAAGGACTACACCGAGCAGCTCTACGCCCCGGCCGCCGAGCACAACGCCCGGGTCAACGACGACGGGCACGCCGGGGCCAAGGCCCTGGCGGAGTACAAGGCGCGCGTCCGCGCCGGCTGGCACGGGGTGCACGTCGACCACGTCGAGGGCTCGGGCACCTCCGACGCGCCGATCGTGGGAGAGCTGCTGAGCGTCGACGCCTACGTCGCGCTCGACGGGCTCTCCCCGGACGACGTCGACGTCCAGGTCGTCGCCGGCCGGGTCGCCCTCGGCACCGACGACCTCGTCGACTGGGACGCCACCTCGCTGGACTTCGTCGAGTCCTACGACGACGGCAAGGCGAAGTTCGCCGGGCAGGTCCCGGTCGAGCGCACCGGCCAGTTCGGCTGGACGGTGCGGGTGCTGCCGAAGCACGAGCTGATGGCCTTCGCCTCCGGCATGGGTCTGGTCGCCAACGCCTGAGCGGCGCTCGTAGGGGTCGACGGCGAAGGGCTGGGGTGGCGCTTGGCGCGACGTCCGCACGACCGGGTGCATCAACTGATCCGGGTGCGCGGTGCGGACGTCTGCCTGAGTCGCGCCACCCCATCCCTGCGCCCTCTCCCGGCGGTGGCCCGGTGCGCGGACGTCGGCTTGAGTCGCGCCACCTCACCCCTTCGCCTCCCATGGCCATGCCCCCACGGCGTTGTGCGCACCCGTGTCCCGAAAAGTCGCGTGACCGGTGCGCTCAATGCCGTAGGGCACGCGACGTCGTCGGGAATAGAACCGGGGGGCCCGTGGTTGGCGGCTCTCGTGAGATGGAACCGGTGGGATCTGACCCGGCGGTTGGACGTGGACCTGAAGCGCCACTCCACCTGCCGATAACGCGCGCGTGCCCGACAAGCACGACCGCCGTCACCTTTCCCCCCCACTCACAGCAAGGACCCCTTCACCCATGCTCGCTTCACTGCGCCGCATCACCTTCGGCCAGCAGGTGCTCATCGGCCTTGTCCTCGGTGTCGTCCTCGGCATCGTCGCCCGCAACATGGGCGGCAGCGCGGACAACCCGAACTGGCTGACCGAGACCCTGACGATCGTCGGCTCCTCCTTCGTCAGCCTCCTGCGCGCGATCGTCCCGGCACTGGTCTTCCTCGCGATCGTCACCTCGATCGCCAACCTCAAGCAGGTCACCGGGGCGGCCCGCCTCGCGTGGCAGACGCTGCTGTGGTTCGCCGCCACCGCGCTGATCGCCGTCGGCATCGGTATCACCCTCGGCCTGGTCATCGACCCGGCCCGTGGTGCCCAGGTCAGCGCCGACGCCGCGGCCGCGCCGGAGAGCACCGGTAGCTGGCTCGACTTCCTCACCGGGCTCGTCCCGGCGAACATCCTCGGGCTCGAGGGCTCCACCGGCGCCGACGGCTCCATCGGCTTCGACTTCAACGTCCTGCAGATCCTCATCATGGCGATCGCCGTCGGCATCGCCGCGCTCAAGGTCGGCGAGGAGGCCGAGCCCTTCCTGACCTTCAGCCGCTCCGCGCTTGCGGTCGTGCAGAAGGTCCTGTGGTGGGTCATCCGCCTCGCCCCGATCGCGACCGTCGGCCTCCTGGGCAATGCGGTCGCCAGTTACGGCTGGGACGCGATCAGCTCGCTCGGGCGCTTCACCGCCGCGATCTACATCGGTCTGGCGATCGTGCTCCTGCTCGTCTACCCGGTCCTGCTGCGCCTGAACGGCCTGTCGGTGCGCCGCTTCTACGCCGGTGCCTGGCCCGCGATCCAGCTGGCCTTCGTCTCCCGCTCCTCGATCGGCACACTGCCGGTCACCCAGAGCGTCACCGAGCGCAACTTGGGCGTGCCCCGCTCGTACGCGTCCTTCGCCGTCCCGCTTGGTGCGACGACGAAGATGGACGGCTGCGCGGCCATCTACCCGGCGATCGCGGCGATCTTCGTCGCGCAGTTCTTCGGCGTGCCGCTGGGCGTGACCGACTACCTGCTCATCGCCTTCGTCTCGGTCCTCGGGTCCGCGGCGACCGCCGGTGTCACCGGTGCCGTCGTCATGCTCACCCTGACCCTCTCGACGCTGGGTCTGCCACTCGAGGGCGTCGGCCTGCTGCTGGCGGTCGACCCGATCCTCGACATGGGTCGGACCGCCACCAACGTCGCCGGTCAGGCGCTCGTGCCGACGATCGTCGCCCGCCGCGAGGGCATCCTCGACCAGGACGCCTACGACGCGACGACCCACGGCGAGGCCCTCACCCCCGAGGGCAGCGTCCGTGAGCCGGTGCCGGCCACGGCCTGACCGTTCAAGGGCCGCCGCGCCTCCCGCAGAGGACAGGCGCGGCGGTCCTTGGCCCTCGTTCCTCGGGCCTTGAGTCGGACCACCACCCCCGTCCTCGTCGTCGGGCTCCGGTGATGGCTTGGTGGATGTGATCCCGCGCGTTGGGGGCCGCCGGAATACATCCACCCCCCCCCGGCGAAGGGGGCGGCTCAGGTCGTGTAGAGCCGCAGGCTGAGCGGGGTGAGCACCTCGACCCCGTCGCCCTCGGTGCCGTGCGCCTCCTCCGGCCGCTCCCACGCGCTGTCCCACCGCAGGCGCCACGCGCCGTCGTCGGGCGTCTCCGGCAGGGTCACCTCCATCTCCTCCAGGCCGCCGTGCACGACGATCAGTGCGCAGGGCTCACCCGCCAGCCGCAGCTGCAGCGTGCGGCGCAGGTCCTGCTCCCACAGCTCGTCGCTCATCTCGGCGCCGGTCTCGTCGAACCACCCGATCACGCTCTCGTCGTGGTCGCGCAGCACCGGGACCTCGCGACGGACGGCGGTGAGCGCCCGGACCGTGGCGAGGAGGTCCCCCTTCGCCGGGTCGAGCTGCCAGTCCAGCCAGGTCATCTCGTTGTCCTGGCAGTACGGGTTGTTGTTGCCGCCCAGGGAGCGCCCGAGCTCGTCGCCCGAGGCGAGCATCGGCACACCGGCGGAGAGCAGCATCATCCCCAGGAGGTTGCGCACCGAGCGGCGACGGGCCACGAGGATGACCTCGTCGTCGGTGTCGCCCTCCTCGCCGTGGTTCCACGACCGGTTGTCGTCGTTGCCGTCGCGGTTGTCCTCGCCGTTGGCCTCGTTGTGCTTCTCGTCGTAGGAGACGAGGTCGGCCAGGGTGAAGCCGTCGTGCGCGGTGACGAAGTTGACCGAGGCCAGGGGGGTGCGCTCGGCGAAGAGGTCACGGCTGCCGACGAGGCGGGTCGCGAGCTCACGCACGCCCGGGTGCGGGACCGCACCGTCGGCCAGCGCGCCGGCATCGGCGACCCAGAAGTCACGAGCGGCATCGCGGAAGCGGTCGTTCCACTCCGCCCATGCCCCCGGGAACTGGCCGGTACGCCAGCCGTCCGGACCCAGGTCCCACGGCTCGGCCACGTGCAGCACCTGCGAGAGCACCGGGTCCTCGCGCAGCGCGACGAAGAAGGGGTGCTCCGGGTCGAAGTCGAGGTCCCCGTCGCGACCCAGCGTCACCGCGAGGTCGTAGCGGAAGCCGTCGACGTGGCACTCCTGCACCCAGTAGCGCAGCGAGTCCAGCACCATCTGCAGGGCCACCGGGTCGGTGAGGTCGAGACTGTTGCCGCACCCGGTGACGTCGACGTCCCACCCCTCCTCGTCGAGGCGGTAGTAGCGCTGCGCGGCCAGGCCCCGCCAGGCGATGGCGGCACCGCCGACGCTCTGCTCGGCCGTGTGGTTGTAGACGACGTCGAGGATCACCTCGATGCCGGCGGCGTGCAGGTGCTTGACCATGCCCTTGAACTCGGCCAGCACCTCGTGCGGGTCGCTGCTGCTCGCGTACGGCGCGTGCGGGGCGAAGAACCCGATGGTGTTGTAGCCCCAGTGGTTGGGCAGCCCGAGGTCGCGCAGGTGCGGCTCGTCCACGAAGGCGTGCACCGGCAGCAGCTCCACGCTCGTCACCCCGAGCCGCTGCAGGTGCTCGATCGTGGCCGGGTGGGCCATGCCGGCGTAGGTGCCGCGCAGGTGCTCGGGCACCTCCGGCAGCAGCCGCGTCATCTCCGTGACGTGCACCTCGTAGAGCACCCGCTGGTCGCGGGGGTGGGCCGGGGCCGCGTCGTCGCCCCAGTCGAAGTCGGTCTCCACGACCACGCAGCGGGGGACGAAGGGGGCGGAGTCCAGGTCGGAGCGGACCGTCGCGTCATCGGCGTCGAGGTCGTGGGCGAAGAGGCCCGGCTCGTAGGCCAGGTCCCCCTCGATCGCCCGGGCGTACGGGTCGAGAAGGAGCTTCGCCGGGTTGTACCGGTGCCCCGCCCGCGGCTTCCACGGGCCGTCGGCCCGGAAGCCGTAACGCGTCCCGACTCCGACGTCCGGGACGTGCCCGCCCCACCAGCCCTCCCCGGTCGCGGGGAGCTCGTGCCGGGTCTCGGCCCCGTCCTCGTCGAAGGTGGCCAGCCACACCCGGGTGGCCTCACCGGCGAAGACGGCGACGTCGACACCACCCTCGACGGGTCGGACTCCGGGAGCGGGACGATGGGGGAGCGCAGGGGCGCCAGTGGTCGACATGGCTCCAAGACTAAGCAGTAGGTACGTTGGGGACATGAGCGATCCCACCGCCCTCCCGAACTTCAACAACCAGCCCGCCGGCACCGAGGGTGCCGACGCCGAGGCCCAGCCGTCGCTGCGCGACCAGGTCGTCACCGCCCTGAAGGCGATCGAGCTCGAGCCGACCATCGACAAGGAGGGCGATGTCGCGTTCGTCTTCTCCGAGCAGCAGATGTTCGTGCGCTGCACCGACGACGACTCCAACGTCCTGCGCGTCTTCGGCCAGTGGGCCCTGGAGGACCCGGTCCCGGCCGACCCGATGGAGCGCATGCAGGTCTGCAACGACCTCAACGTCGCCTTCAACCTCGTCAAGACCGCCGTGGCCGGCGACACCCTCCTCGTGACCAGCGAGCACATCCTCCCGCGCGGCGCCGACGTGCGCGGCCTGCTCGGCCTGGCCGTCCCGCTCGTCCTGCAGGGCGTGCAGCTGTGGCACCAGCGCGCCACCGGCCAAGAGGGCACGGACAACGCAGATGCCGATGGGCAGGGCCAGCAGGCGGACGGAGAGCCGCAGGCATGAGCGACATCGTCCGCCTCGAGGTCGCCGACGGCATCGGCACGATCGTCCTCGACCGCCCGAAGATGAACGCCCTCGACGCCGCGATGCAGCGTCGGCTCGTCGAGGTCGCCGAGGAGGCGGCCGAGCGCTCGGACGTCTCCGCGGTCATCGTCTGGGGCGGCGAGAAGGTCTTCGCCGCCGGGGCGGACGTGAAGGAGATGGCCGAGATGTCCTACACGGACATGTCGGTCCACGTGCGGCTGCTGCAGAAGTTCTCCCGCGCGCTCGCCGCGATCCCGAAGCCGACGGTCGCCGCGATCACCGGCTTCGCGCTCGGGGGCGGCCTCGAGGTGGCCCTGTGCTGCGACTTCCGCGTCGTCGGGAGCAACGCCAAGCTCGGCCTGCCCGAGATCAGCCTCGGGATCATCCCCGGCGCCGGTGGCACCCAGCGCCTGCCGCGCCTCGTCGGCCCGGCCAGGGCGAAGCAGATGATCTTCACCGGCCGCCACGTCGGCGCCGAGGAGGCCCTGGCCATCGGGCTCGCCGACCAGGTCGTCGAGCCGGGCGAGGTGCTGGCCGCCGCGCAGGCGATGGTCGCCCCCTTCGTCGGCGGTCCCGCCCAGGCGCTCAAGGCCGCCAAGGAGAGCGTCGACCGCGGCCTCGAGGTCGACCTGCAGAGCGGTCTGGACATCGAGGCCCTGCAGTTCACCGGCCTCTTCGCCACGCAGGACCAGAAGACCGGCATGCGCTCCTTCGTGGAGAACGGCCCGGGTAAGGCCTCCTTCGAGGGCATCTGATGACGGAGCCGCAGGCGGGCGCGGCCGCCAGCGCGCAGGACGTGGAGCGCGCCTGGGGGGACAACAAGCTCGCCCAGGTGCTCTACCACGACTGGGAGGCGCAGACCTACGACGAGAAGTGGTCGATCTCCTTCGACGACCGCTGCACCTCGATCGTGCGCGACCGCTTCCTGCGCGTCCTCGAGTCGAGCCCGGTCCCGGGGGAGTCGGTGCCGTTCGGGCGCGTCCTCGAGCTCGGGGCGGGCACCGGCTTCTTCTCGCTGAACCTCAAGCTCGCCGGGCTCGTCGAGGACGTCCACGTCTCCGACCTGTCCCCGGGCATGGTCGAGGCGGCGCGCACGAATGCCGAGCGCCTCGGCTTCACCATCGAGGGACAGGTCGCCGACGCGGAGTCGCTGCCCTACGACGACGACAGCTTCGACCTCGTCGTCGGGCACGCGGTGATCCACCACATCCCCGACGTCGAGGCCGCGCTGCGCGAGGTGCTGCGCGTGCTGCGTCCCGGTGGGCGCTTCGTCATCGCCGGTGAGCCGACGACCATCGGCCACTGGTACGCCCGCCACCTCGGTCGCCTGACCTGGGAGGTGGCCACCCGCGTGACGCGACTGCCCTTCCTGGCGACGAAGTGGGCCCGCGAGCAGGCCGAGCTCGACGAGTCCTCGCGGGCCGCCGCGCTCGAGGCCGTCGTCGACCTGCACACCTTCGACCCCGCCGAGCTCGCCGGGACGGCGCGCCGTGCCGGGGCGGAGCGGGTCGGCACCGCCACGGAGGAGCTGCTCTCGGCCTTCGCCGGGTGGCCGATCCGCACCTTCGAGTACGCCGTGGCCGACTCGGCTCTGGGATTCAGGTGGGCGACCTTCGCCTACCGCACCTGGACCACGCTGATGCGGGTCGACTCGGCGCTCGATGCCGTCGTGCCGCAGAAGTTCTTCTACAACGTCGGCGTGACGGGTGTGAAGCCCCACCCGACACCGCGCTGATGGGCCGCGACCACGGGCTCACCTGGTGGCGCTGGATCCGCTGGGTCGTCGCCAACCGCGCCTGGAGCCACCACCACGTCCTCGGTTACCTGCGGATGGTCCGCGCGAAGCTGACCACGCCCGGCCTGACCTTCGAGGGGCCGTGCTTCATCGGGCCGGACGTGCAGTTCCAGGTGACCCCCGGCACCGCCCGGCTCGTCGTCGGTGCCTACACCCACATCGGCGGCGGCTCCGCCCTGCGGGCCCACGAGGGCACCCTGCGCATCGGTGACAAGACCGTCATCGGCATCCGCAACACGTTCAACACCTGGCTCGACATCGAGGTCGGGGCGGCGTGCATCTTCGCCGACGACGTCTACGTGTGCGACTTCGACCACCGCACCGACGACCTGACCACGCTGATCAAGGACCAGGGGATCGTCAAGTCCCCGGTCCGCGTCGGGGACGACGTGTGGGTGGCGACGAAGTGCGTCATCACCCGAGGCGCCGACATCGGCGACCACTCGGTCGTGGGAGCCGGCGCCGTCGTGCGGGGGAGCCATCCCCCCTTCGCCGTGCTCGGGGGAGTGCCCGCCCGGGTGCTCCGGGAGCGCCGACCCGTGGCGGTCTCCACCGACGACCTCGACCTGCCGGAGGGCTGGTGACATGAGCGGGACACCCCGTGAGCCGCTGGACGTGCTCGTCGTCCACATCCCGCGCGAGTCGACCCGGGAGGTGCTGGCCGCGCTCTTCGCCGCCGGCGCCGGGGAGGTGGGGGAGTACCGCGAGTGCGCCTTCGTCATCCCGGGGCACGGGCAGTTCCGCCCCGTGGGAGCGGCGAACCCGACGATCGGGACCGTCGGCGAGCTCGAGCACGTCCTCGAGGACCGCGCCGAGGTCACCTTCCCCCGGTCGCGACGAGCGGTGGTGGTCGCGGCCCTGCGCCGCGCGCACCCGTACGAGGAGCCCTCCTTCCACGTGCTGGAGAACGCCGCCGACTGACCCGGTGTGGTGAACGGCACGCCCCGCCCTCTTGGTCTGCGTGATCCCCGTCGTTAGCGTGAGATCGCTGGGAGACTCCTCACACCTTTGGGTCGCAGAGGCCGCGAGGTGGCAGGATCGGCCCGGTACCCAGACCCTTAACCCAAGGAAGAGGACGATTCACCGATGAACATCGTCGTCTGCGTGAAGCACGTGCCGGACGCCCAGTCCGAGCGTGGGTTCAACGAGGACAACACGACCGACCGTGACGGCGTCGACGGGCTCCTCTCCGAGCTCGACGAGTACGCCGTCGAGCAGGCGCTCCAGATCGCCGAGGCCGGCGAGGGGGAGGTCACCGTCCTGACGGTCGGCCCGGCCGACGCGGCGGACGCCGTCAAGAAGTCCCTCCAGATGGGTGCCGACAAGGGTGTCCACGTCTCCGACGAGGCGATCGCCGGCTCCGACGCACCCGCCACCTCGCTCATCCTCGCCGAGGCCATCAAGAAGGTCGGCTCGCCCGACCTCGTCATCACCGGCATGGCCTCCACCGACGGCACCATGGGTGTCGTCCCGGCGATGCTCGCCGAGCGCCTCGGCCTCCCGCAGGTCACCTACGCCTCCGAGCTGACCGTCGAGGACGGCGTCGCCACGATCCGTCGTGACGGCGACACCGCGAGCGAGACCATCCAGGCATCCCTCCCGGCGCTGGTCTCGGTCACCGACCAGATCAACGAGCCGCGCTACCCCTCCTTCAAGGGCATCATGGCCGCGAAGAAGAAGCCGGTCGAGGAGTGGGCGCTCGCCGACCTCGGTGTGGACGCCGGCCAGGTCGGTCTCGCGAACTCGTGGACCGCGGTCGAGCAGACCACGAAGCGCCCGCCGCGCGAGCAGGGCACCATCGTCACCGACGAGGGCGATGGCGGTACCAAGCTCGCCGAGTTCCTCACCACCCACAAGTTCGTCTGAGCGACGACTCCAGATACTCGAAGGAGCACAGACATGGCTGAAGTCCTCGTCCTCGTCGACCACGCGAACGGTGAGGTGAAGAAGCCCGCCGCGGAGATGCTGACCCTCGCCCGTCGTCTGGGTGAGCCGTCCGCCGTCTTCATCGGCCCCGGCGCCGAGACCGCCAAGGACCTCCTCGCGCGCTACGGCGCCGAGAAGATCTACAGCGTCTCCGACCCGGCCGCGCTGGAGTCCCTCGTCGCCCCCCAGGCCGAGGTCCTCGCGCAGCTGGTCCAGGAGAAGCAGCCCGCCGCGGTGCTCATCCCGAGCAACTCCGGCGGCAAGGAGATCGGCGCCCGCCTGGCCATCAAGACCGAGTCCGGGCTGATCACCGACGCCGAGGACGTCCAGGCCGGCGACTCCGGCCCGGTCACCCTCCAGTCGGTCTTCGCCGGCAGCTACACCGTCAACGCGAAGGTCACCAAGGGCACCCCGATCATCTGCGTCAAGCCCAACTCCGCCACCCCGGAGCAGGCGGCCGGCGCCGGCGCCTTCGAGGAGCTCTCCGTGAGCATCTCCGACGACGCCAAGGCCGCGAAGATCACCGCCTCCGAGCCGCGGAAGTCCTCCGGGCGCCCCGAGCTGGCCGAGGCGGCGATCGTCGTCTCCGGTGGTCGTGGCACCGGCGGTGACTTCTCCCCGGTCGAGACCTTCGCGGACTCGCTCGGTGCCGCCGTCGGCGCCTCGCGCGCCGCGGTCGACGCCGGCTGGTACCCGCACTCCTCGCAGGTCGGCCAGACCGGCAAGCAGGTCTCCCCGCAGCTGTACGTCGCCGCGGGCATCTCCGGCGCGATCCAGCACCGGGCCGGCATGCAGACGTCCAAGACGATCGTCGCGATCAACAAGGACGAGGAGGCCCCGATCTTCGAGCTCGTCGACTTCGGTGTCGTCGGTGACCTCTTCCAGGTCCTGCCGCAGGCCACCGAGGCCGTCAAGGGCAAGTGATCGAGCGATCGTGAGCACCACGGCTCCGTGCTGAGAGGTTGCGCAGCACGCGAGCGAAGGGGGGTCCGCACCGTGATCGGTGCGGACCCCCCTTCGACGTGGTGGGCCATTACCAAAAAGTAGTCACGACATGGCCTTTACCGAAACGTGACTTTTCGGTGCCCGTGCCATTACTCTCTCCGTGGCCCCCGCGGGCCATCCCCTGAGTCCCCGTATCGAGGTTTTTCCCTGTGAGTTCGTCCCGCTACGTCGGCCGGCACGGTGGTGCCGAACGACGCCGCATCTCGTTGTCGTCCCTGGCCGGCTCCGGAGCCGCCCGCGCCGCCGCGAAGTCCGTGGCCGGCGTCGGCATCGTCCTGGGCTCCGGAGCGTTCGTCATCGCGCCGTCCTCGGCCATCGGCTCCGTCGACGCCGACCCGGGCCTCCTGGGTGCCGAGCAGTCCATCTCCGCCACCGACCTCCTCGCGGAGCGCGCCGCCGCCACGGACTCGCGCAGCTCCGCAGGGTCCCGCTCCGCCCAGCGCGGTGCTCCGGCCGCGATCACCGCCCCCGGCAAGGCCTCGGCGCAGGCCGGCACGGGGGAGCTGGAGGTCGAGCCGGTGGCCAAGCCGAAGCCGAAGCCGAAGCCCGAGCCCGAGCCGGAGGAGGCCGAGACGGCGCAGACCGAGGCGACGCAGGAGCCCGCTCCCGAGCCGGAGCCCTCCACGACGACCGAGTCCGAGAGCACGGAGAGCACCGAGAGCTCTGGGAGTTCTGAGAGCACGGCCCCCGCCCCGAGCGGGGTGCAGACCGACGGCTACGCCGCGGAGGCGGCCGAGATCGGTCTCGGCCCGAACGCCAGCCGCGTCTACTCCGCCGTGCGCAACCAGTTCCCCGACATGACCAACATCGGTGGCTACCGCGCCGGCGACCCGGGCGACCACGGCTCCGGCCGGGCGGTCGACATCATGGTTAGCGGCTCGCGTGGCGACCAGGTCGCCGCTTGGCTGCAGCAGAACGCCGGCAGCCTGAACATCAAGTACCTCATCTGGGAGCAGCGCATGTGGCGTCCGGGATCCTCCTGGAGCTACATGGAGGACCGGGGCTCGACCACGGCCAACCACTACGACCACGTGCACGTCTCCGTGAACTGACCCCCGCCTCCCGCAGGCGCGGAAATCGAGGGTGGACGTGGTAATTACCGCGTCCGCCCTCGATTTCTGCGTCCAGACCGGATCGGGCCGTGCTCAGCCCGCGGTCCGGTCACGCTGGTCCTTGACCGCGAAGGCCAGGGCCACGAGCACGACCAGCCCGATGAGGCCGAAGCCGACCACGAACGCGACCGACCAGCTGCCGCTCACGCCGAGCGCGGCGAAGGCGGCCGAGGTGATGACGGCGATGCCGATCGAGGTGCCGATGCGCTGCCCGGTCTGCATCACCGCGCCCGAGCTGCCGGCGTAGTCGAGGGGCACGTCGGCCAGCGTGAGCGTCTGGTTGGGACTGATCACGGCACCCTGGGCCACGCCGATGAAGGCGAGGCTGAGCACGAGCCACCACTCGCTGGCCAGCCCCTGCGCCCGCAGCAGCACGACCGCGATGCTCAGCGCCAGCCCGGCCAGGGCGAAGAGCAGCCCGCCGATGACGACCTTGCGTCCGTAGCGGATGACGCGGCTGCCGGCCCAGTGCGCGGCCACGGCCGAGATGAACGCGGACGGGACGCCGACGAGGCCGGCCTGCAGCGCGCTCCTGCCGGCGCCCTCCTGGAGGTACATGGCCACGAGCACCCAGATGCTCGTCATGCCCAGGAAGTAGAGCATGACGATGATGCTGCCGTTGGTGAAGCTGCGGATCCCGAAGATGTCGAGGTTGACCATCGGGCTGCGGCCGGTCGCGCGGTAGTGCTGCTCCCACTTCACCCAGACCCACGCGAGGAGGACCCCGACGGGCAGGAGCAGCCACAGCCACCCGGAGGAGCGGCCCTCGACGAAGGGGAACATCGTCGCGAGCACGGCCAGGCCGAGCAGGAGCGAGCCGACCGGGTCGAGCGAGCGCGACGCCTTCGGGGCGCCCGGGTCGGTGGCTGCCGGTACACGCCGCAGGAGGGGGCGGGGGAACCAGCGCAGCGCGAGCGCCAGGCAGAGCAACCCCACCGGCACGTTGACGAGGAAGGTCAGGCGCCACCCGATCTCGGGGCCACCGAGCTGGATGAGCAGTCCTCCGAGCACTGGCCCGATCCCCACGGCGACGCCGACGACGCTGCCGAAGTACCCGAAGGCCCTGCCCCGCTCGGCGCCGCGGAAGTACTGCTGGATCATGCCGACGCCCTGCGGGTTGACCAGGCCGGAGCCGACGCCCTGGACGAAGCGGGCCGCGTTGAGCGCATCGGCGTTGGGTGCCAGGCCGGCGGCGACCGACGCGAGGGTGAAGACGCCGACCCCGAGGACGAACAGGCCCCCGCGCCCCATGAGGTCGCCCGCGCGCCCGGCGGCGACGAGGACGACGCCGAAGGTCAGGGCGTAGCCGGCGAGCACCCACTGGGCGTCCGAGTCGCTGGCGTCGAGGCCCTCCTGGATCGAGGGGAGGGCGACGTTGACGATGCTCACGCCGACGAGGGACATGAAGATCGCGACCAGGAGCACCCACAGCACGCGCCAGCGGTGGGCGTCCGAGATCACGTCACGGGGGTCATCGACCGCCTCGGCCTGACCCGCCACCCGTGACCTCCCTCAGCTCGATTCGTGCATCCTGCAGACAAACGCCGGGGCATCTCCGGACATTCCCGCGGGCCGTCGGACGAAGGGGGTGGGTCACCGGTAGTCGGGCAGCAACCCCGTCGGTTGGTCGTGCCACCCGAGGTCGCGGATGAGCCCCCAACAGTCGGGGCGCGAGCCGTCGACGTCGGTCACGCCGTACGCGTCGGACAGCTGCCGGGCGGTCAGCACCGCTCCGTGGTGGCGGGCAGCATCGGCATCGGCCGCGAGGGCCGCCACGCCCCGCGCGACGTAGGTGGGCGTCTCCGAGGCGCCGAAGCCGGGCACCCGCTCGGCGGCCTCGGCCCAGGTCTCCTCGGTGACGCCGAACGCCTCGAGCATCGCCTCGGAGCGCAACCAGCCGGGCGTGACGCCCACGACCGTGACCGGCTGCTCGGCCAGCTCGGCCGACAGGCTCGTGACGAGCCGGTCGATGCACCCCTTGACGTAGTCGTAGTAGAAACCGACGCCCTGCCGGTACTCCCGGTTGACCTCGCTCGGCCCGTCGGTCATCTCCACGAGGAGGCCGCCGCCGGACTCCAGCACCAGGGGCAGGGCGAGGGCGCTGGTGATGACGTGGGTGTCGATGCCCATCCGCAGCATGCGCAGGCCGCCCTCGAGGTCGTGCTCCCACAGCGGCGTGCCGAACTGCGCGTACCGGTCGCCGCCGAAGATGTCGTTGACGAGGACGTCGAGCCGGCCGTGGCGCTCGCGGATGCGCTCGACGAGCGCGCGCACCTCCTCCGGCCGGGTGTGGTCCACCCGCTCGGCGACGCCGTCGCCACCCGCCTCGCGCACCAGGTCGAGGGTGTCCTCGATGGTCTCGGGGCGCTCGATCTCGGAGGCCCCGGACGTGCGGCTGCTGCGGCCGCTCGCGTGGACGAAGGCCCCCGCACGGGCGAGCTCGACGGCCAGGGCCCGCCCGGCCCCACGGGTCGCTCCGGCGACGAGGGCGACGGATCCGGACAGCGGTGTCTCAGCCATCCCCTCAGTCTCGCGGCTCGCGGTCGAGACCGCCATGGGGCGCGACCATCTCGCCGCGCACCCCGAGCAGACGGATCGGGCGGGGGTCCTCCAGCGCCCGCAGCAGGTCGAGGGCGGTGCCCGCGATGGTGTCCGCGTCGAAGGTGGGCTCGCCCAGCTTTCGCACCCGCACCACCGTGAAGAACGGCGCGAAGCGCACCTTGAGGTGCACGCGGGAGCAGGCCCTCCCTTCGCCCCGCAGGTCGGTGGCCACCTGCGCCGCGAGCGCCCGGACGGCCCTCTCGATCGCGGCCGGCTCGGTCAGGTCCTGCTGGAAGGTCGTCTCGTGCCCGTGCGCCCTGGCCACGTGCGGGGTGTCGTCGACGACGGCGCTGCCCTCGCCGCGCCCCAGGAGACCGATGTGCGGGCCGGTGCGGGGCCCGAACTCCTCGACCAGCACCTGCGTGGGCGCCGCGGCCAGGTCGGCCACGGTCTCGATGCCCAGCCCGGACAGCCGGGCCCCGATCCGCGGTCCCACGCCCCACAGGGCGGTGGTCGGACGCTCGCCCATGACCTCCAGCCAGGTGCGACGGGTCAGCCGGTACACCCCGCCGGGCTTGCCGAACCCGGTGGCGACCTTCGCCCGGACCTTCGTGTCCCCGATGCCCACCGAGCAGTGCAGACCCGTCGCCTCGTGCACCGCCGCCCGGATGGCGTGGGCGCTGCCCTCGGGGTCCTCGGTGTCGACCCCGACGAAGGCCTCGTCCCACCCGAGGACCTCCACCACCGCACCGGGGAAGGCTCTCAGCGTGCCCATCACCTGCGCGGAGGCCGCCTCGTAGACGGGGAAGTCCACCGAGAGGAAGACCGCGTCCGGGGCCTTGCGAACGGCGATCTTCAGCGGCATGCCCGACCGCACGCCGAGCTCCCGCGCCGCGTAGGACGCCGTGGAGACGACGGCGCGCTCGCTCGGGTCACCCCGACCGCCGACGACGACGGGTCGGCCCGCGAGCTCGGGGTGGCGCAGCACCTCGACCGCCGCGAGGAACTCGTCCATGTCGACGTGCAGCACCCAGCCGGTCATGGACCCATCATCGCGCCCGGTCGGGGAGCGGTCCGCCCATGCGTGCGGGGGGAATATCCCCCTTCGCGCATCCGTAGACTCTTGGTGATGACCACCTATCTCGACCACGCGGCGACCACGCCGATGCTCCCGGCTGCCCGGGCGGCGATGGTCGAGCAGCTGGCGATCACCGGCAACGCCTCGAGCCTGCACGGTCCCGGCCGGGACGCGCGGCGCACCGTCGAGGAGTCGCGCGAGCAGATCGCGGCGGCCCTGGGCGCCCGCCCGAGCGAGATCGTCTTCACCTCCGGTGGCACCGAGGCGGACAACCTCGCGATCACCGGCAGCTTCCGCTCCGCCCGTGCGGCCGACGCCCGGCGCACGCGCATCGTCGCCAGTGCCGTCGAGCACCACGCCGTCCTCGACCCCATCGACCACGCGGTGGAGCACGAGGGCGCGCAGGCGACCTTCGTCGTCCCGGGGGAGTGCGGGACCGTCCAGCCGAGCGCCGTGCGCGAGGCGATCGAGACCGACCCCACCGACGTCGCCGCCGTGTCGGTGATGTGGGCGAACAACGAGGTCGGCACCGTCCAGGACGTCGCCGCGATGGCAGAGATCGCCCACGAGCACGGGCTGGCCTTCCACACCGACGCCGTGCAGGCCGCCGGGCACCTGCCCGTGGACTTCGCGGCCAGCGGCGTCGACCTGATGAGCGTCAGCGCGCACAAGCTCGGCGGTCCGATCGGCATCGGCGCCCTCGTCGCGAGGCGCGATGCCCGCCTCATCGCCCTCAGCCACGGCGGCGGGCAGGAGCGCGGCATCCGCTCGGGCACCCTGGACGTCGCCTCGATCCGCGCCTTCGCCGTGGCCCTGACCGAGTCGGTGGAGCGAAGGGAGGAGGAGGCCGCGCGCATCGGTGGCCTCCGCGACCGATTCCTGACCGGGACGCAGCAGCTCGACCTCGGCATCCGCGTCACCGGTTGCTGGAAGGTCGGGGACGTGACCACCCGCCTGCCCGGCAACGCCCACATCACCATCCCCGGGTGCGAGGGCGACTCGATGCTCTACCTGCTGGACGCGGCCGGCGTCGCGGTCTCGACCGGGTCGGCCTGCCAGGCCGGGATCCCGCAGCCCTCCCACGTCGTCCTCGCGATGGGGCGCTCGGAGGGGGAGGCACGCGGCTCCCTCCGCGTCTCCTTCGGCGCGACCTCGACCGAGGCCGATGTCGAGAGGGTCCTCGCCGCCCTGCCCGAGGCCGTCGACCGTGCCCGACGGGCGAGCGGAGCGGCCTGAGATGCGTGTCGTCGCCGCGATGAGCGGCGGGGTCGACTCCGCCGTCGCCGCCTCCCGGATGATCGAGGCGGGCCACGACGTCGTCGGTGTGCACCTCGCCCTGGCCAAGGACGCCAAGACGCTGCGCGAGGGGGCCCGCGGGTGCTGCACGATCGAGGACGCCGGTGATGCCCGCCGCGTCGCCGACCGGCTCGGCATCCCCTTCTACGTGTGGGACATGGCCACCCCCTTCGACCGGGACGTCGTCGAGGACTTCGTCGCCGAGTACGAGGCCGGCCGCACCCCCAACCCCTGCCTGCGCTGCAACGAGAAGATCAAGTTCGCCGCCCTGCTCGACAAGGCGCTGGCGCTCGGCTTCGACGCCGTCGCGACCGGGCACTACGCGCAGATCGTCGACGGGCCGCACGGTCGCGAGCTGCACCGCGCCGTCGACGACGCGAAGGACCAGTCGTACGTGCTCGGGGTGCTGGACGAGGAGCAGCTGGCCCGCGCGTTCTTCCCGCTCGGCGACACGACCAAGCCGGACATCCGCGCCGAGGCCGCCGAGCGCGGCTTTGCCGTGGCCAAGAAGCCCGACAGCCACGACATCTGCTTCATCTCCGACGGTGACACCCGCGGCTGGCTGACGCAGCGCCTCGGGGAGCGCGAGGGCGAGATCGTCGACGAGGGCTCCGGCGAGGTCGTCGGCGAGCACCGCGGTGCGTACGGCTTCACCGTCGGGCAGCGGCGCGGGCTCGGCCTCGACCGCTCCGGCCTGGACGGGCAGCCGCGCTACGTCACCCGGGTCGAGGCGGAGTCCAACCGCGTCTTCATCGGCACCGCCGACCTCCTCGGCACCGACCTGATCGAGGCCGACCACGTGCGCTGGTGCGGCCCGGCGGCCTCCGGCAGCCATCGGCTCGGCGCCCAGATCCGCGCGCACGGCGAGGAGATCCCGGCGCTCGCCGAGGTCGTCGACGGCGAGGGCGGTGCCCGGCTGCTGGTCCGCCTGGACACCGCCGTCCGCGGCGCCGCCCCCGGCCAGTCGATCGTGCTCTACGACGGCACCCGCGTCGTCGGGTCGGGGACGATCGCCCGGGCCTCCCGTTCCGCGTCGCCCGCGGGTGGAGGTGAGCTCGCCGACGAATCGCCGGCGCCTGCCCGTTCATCCAGCGGTCGCGCGGCGGGCGAGGCATGACACTCGCCTCCGGCGTCGGCTCGTGGCCGGGGGAGCGCCCCCGCGAGGCCACCGTCGCCGTCCGCGACCTCCTCGGTGACGGCATCCCGCACCTGCCCGAGCTGCCCGCACGCGGACCCGGCGCCGACATCATCGGCCGGGGAGCCGCGCTGCTCACCGACCTGCACGTCGAGACACAGCCCTACGGGTGGCGCTTCACCGACCGCTCCGGCCGGGACGAAGGGAGGGCCCGCGCCCTCCTGCGCGAGGACCTCGACGAGCTCGCAGAGGCCTACGACGGCTGGACCGGGCCGCTGAAGCTGCAGGTCGCCGGCCCGTGGACCCTCGGTGCGAGCATCGAGCTGCCGCGGGGTGAGCGGGCCGTCCACGACCCCGGAGCCCGGCGCGACATCGCGGGCGCCCTCGCGGAGGGGGTGCGCCAGCACGTCGCCGACGTCGAGCGACTGGTGCCCGGGGCCGCGGTGATCGTCCAGGTCGACGAGCCCGGCCTGCCGGCCGTGCTCGAGGGCCGCCTCCCGACGCAGTCCGGCTACGGACGCCTGCGGGCCGTCGATCGCGGCGAGGTGCGTGACGGCCTCCGCACGGTCCTCGGGGCGCTGGAGGGGCACACGACCCTCGTGCACTGCTGCAGCGGTGACGTGCCGGTGACCCTGCTGCGCGAGACCGGCGCCGACGGGATCTCCCTGGACACCTCCCTCGTCGACGGCCCCCGGTGGGAGCAGCTCGCCGAGGCCGTCGAGGCCGGGGTCACCCTCTGGGCGGGAGCCGTCCCCACCTCGGGCGGGACCGACTGGCGCACGGCCCGCGACCGGCTCGTCGCCGCCTGGCACCGCATCGGCCTGCCCGATGCCGCCCTCGGTGACCTCGTGGTCACGCCCGCGTGCGGACTGGCCGGGGGACCCCCCTTCGAGCAGGTGGGGACGCAGTCGGCGGTGGACGCCCTGCGCACCACCCGGGACCTCGCCACGGCCCTGAGCGACGTCGCCGCCGGCTGACGGCACCCCGGATACGAACTACTGCAGGCAGCAGCACGTATCGCGCGCAGTAGTTCGAGCTGCGGCTGACGATACGAAGTACTGATTGCAGCACTTCGCGGCGGCGCGGATCGGTGCGGCCGTCGTGTGGCGCTTGTCACTTCGTGCCACATGCACCAGTGTTGACCGCACAGGAGCAACCCGGCACAACGTCGTGCGAAGGAAGTGCAATGGCGCGCATCACCGTCACCGTCGATGGCATGAGGTTCACCCACGAGGTCGAACCCCGAACCCTGCTGGTGCACTACCTCCGCGAGACGGTCGGCAGGACCGGCACCGTGGTCGGGTGCGACAGCAGCAACTGCGGCGCCTGCACCGTGCTCGTCGACGGGGAGAGCATCAAGTCCTGCTCCGTCCTCGCCGTCCAGGCGGACGGCGCCGAGATCGAGACCGTCGAGGGCCTCGCCGCCGGTGACGGCACACTGCACCCGGTCCAGCAGGCCTTCCACGAGCACCACGGGCTCCAGTGCGGGTACTGCACCCCCGGGATGCTCATGCGCACCGTCTGCCTCGTGCGCGAGAACCCGGAGCCGACCGAGGACGAGGTCCGCGAAGGGCTCAAGGGCAACATGTGCCGCTGCACCGGCTACCAGGGGATCGTCTCGGCGGTCATGGCCTACTCGCAGGCCGCCCGCGACGAGGAGGTCGGTCGATGAGCACCGCACCCGATGCGCCGAGCGCGCAGGACGAGCGGACCCCCGAGATCGGGCGCGCCCGCCTGCGCCGCGAGGACGAGCGGGCCCTGACCGGCCGGACCCGGTGGACCGACGACATGACCCTGCCCGGGATGCTCCACCTGTCCGTGCTCCGGTCCCCGGTCGCCCACGCCTCGATCACCGAGCTGGACACCACCGAGGCCGCCCGGGCGCCCGGGGTCGTCGGGGTCTGGACCGGGGAGGACCTGCCCGAGCAGGGGGCGATGCCGACGGCGTGGACCGTCAGCGACGACATGAGGACACCGCCCTACTTCCCGCTGAGCGTCGGATCCGTCAAGCACGTCGGCGACATCGTGGCGGTCGTGGCCGCCACGTCGAAGGAGGCCGCCGACGACGCGCTCGAGCTCATCGACGTCGACTACGACGAGCTCCCCGTGGTCGTCGACCCGATGGTCGCGAAGCAGGAGGGGAGTCCGCTCGTCCACCCGGACCTCGGCACGAACGTGTGTGCCACGTGGGGACTCGACTCGGTCACCCTCGGCACCGGTGGCGACGCCGCCGCGGCGATCCGCGAGGCCGAGTCCGACCCCGACCAGGTCGTGGTGCGGCGCACGCTCCGGCAGAACCGCGTCACGCCCGCCTACATCGAGCCCCGCTCGATCGTCGTCGACCCGACCGCCGAGCAGGTGACGATGTGGTCGGCCACCCAGGTGCCGCACATCGTGCGCATCCTCATGGCGATGACCCAACCCATCGAGGAGCACGAGCTGCGCGTCGTGGCGCCGGACGTCGGTGGCGGGTTCGGGGGCAAGCTGCAGTTCACCCGCGAGGAGGCGCTGGTGCTGCTGATCGCACGGCGGCTGCGCCTGCCCTGCAAGTACACCGAGTCCCGCAGCGAGTCGATGCAGTCGTCGCACCATGCGCGCGACCAGGTGCAGGAGCTGACCCTGGCCGCACGGCGGGACGGCACCATCACCGCCCTGGACGTCGACCTCACCGCGGACATGGGGGCCTACCTGGGCATCCTCACCGCGGGGATCCCGCTGCTGGGCGGATTCATGTTCAACGGGATCTACCGGATCCCGGCCTACTCCTTCCACTGCACCGACGTCTTCACCAACAAGACGATGACCGATGCCTACCGCGGGGCGGGGAAGCCGGAGGCGACCTTCGGCATCGAGCGGATGATGGACGAGCTGGCCGTCGAGCTGGACCTGGACCCGATCGAGGTGCGGCGACGCAACTGGATCAGGCCCGAGGAGTTCCCGTACGCCACCGTGGCCGGCCTGACCTACGACTCCGGCAACTACGACCAGGCCACCGACAAGGCGCTCGCGATGTTCGGCTACGACGAGCTGCGGGCCGAGCAGCGGCGTCGCCGCGAGGCGCAGGACCCCGTCCAGCTCGGCATCGGGGTGTGCACCTTCGTCGAGCTGTCCGGACTGGCCCCCAGCCGCGTGCTCGGAGGCCTGAACTACGGCTCCGGCGGATGGGAGCACTCCACGATCCGGATGCTCCCGACCGGCAAGGTCGAGGTCGTCGCCGGCACCACCTCGCACGGGCAGGGGCACGCCACCGCCTTCTCCCAGATCGTCTCGGACGAGCTGGGCATCCCCTTCGAGGACATCGTCCTCATCAGCGGCGACACCGCGTCCGCCCACAAGGGCATGGACACCTACGGGTCCCGCTCGCTGGTCGTCGGGGGGATGGCGATCGTCGGGGCGGCCCGCAAGGTGGTGGAGAAGGCCCGGCCGATCGCCGCCCACATGCTCGAGGCAAGCACCGACGACCTCGAGTTCGCCGGGGGGAGGTTCTCGGTCAAGGGCACGGGCAGCGGCGTGACCATCCAGGAGATCATGATCAGCACCTGGCTCGCGCACGACCTCCCGGACGGGCTGGAGCCGAACCTGGATGCGGACTGCACCTTCGACCCGGAGAACTTCTCCTACCCCACGGGGACGCACCTGGCGGCCGTCGAGGTCGACACGCAGACCGGGCGGGTGACGGTCCGCGACTACGTCTGCGTCCAGGACGTCGGCGTCCTGGTCAACCCGATGATCGTCGACGGGCAGGTCCACGGCGGACTCACCCAGGGCATCGCCCAGGCGCTGTACGAGGAGATCCAGTACTCCGACGAGGGCCAGCTCACCAGCGGCACCCTCGCCGACTACCTGGTCCCGGCTGCCCCGGACGTCCTGCGCTACCGCACGGACACCACCGTGACCGAGGCGACCACCAATGTCCTGGGGGTCAAGGCGGTGGGCGAGACGGGTGCCACCGCCGCCCCGCCGGCCATCGTCAACGGTGTGCTGGACGCCCTGCGACCGCTCGGGGTCACCGACATCACGATGCCGTGCACCCCGCCGAAGGTCTGGACGGCGATCGACGAGGCGCGACGCACGACCGAGGGACAGGTGACGGCATGAGGCCCGTGGACTTCGACTACACGTCACCGACCACCCTCGAGGAGGTGGTGCGCAGCCTCGACGACGGGGGTGACGAGGCCACCATCATCGGTGGCGGGCAGTCGCTCATGCCGGTGCTGCGCATGCGGATGGCCGACCCGGAGCTCCTCGTCGACCTGCGCAGGGTCCCCGGCATGCGGGAGGTGCGGGAGGAGGGCGACCACGTCGTCGTCGGTGCCATGGCCACCCACCACGCAGTGGCCCACGACGCACTCGTCGCCGCCCATGCCGGGGTCCTGGGCCAGGCCGCGGCGTGCGTGGGGGATCCGCAGATCAGGTACCGGGGGACCGTCGGCGGTTCCCTGGCCCATGCCGACCCGGCGGGCGACATCGCACCCGCCGTGCTGGCGCTCGACGGCGTCATCGAGGTCACCGGTCCCGACGGGGCGAGGACGGTGCCGGCGACGGAGTTCTTCCACGGCCCGTTCACCACGGACCTGCGCGACGGCGAGGTGCTGACCGCCGTTCGACTGCCCAAGCACACGGGGTGGGGGATGCGCTACGAGAAGTTCGCGCACGTGGCCCAGTCCTGGTCCATCGTCGCCGTCGCGGCGGCGGTGCAGGTCGAGGACGGTGCCATCGCCCGCGTGCGCCTGGGGATGGCCAACATGGGGCAGACACCGCTGCGGGCAGAGACGGCCGAAGCAGCGCTGACGGGAGTGCCGCTCCAGGAGCGCGCCGTGCACGACGCGGCCGCGCGTGCCGGCGAGGGAACCTCCCCGCCGGTCGACGCCGCGGGCACCGCCGAGTACCGCCGCCATCTCGCGGGGGTCCTGGCCGGCCGGGCGGTCGCCGCGGCCGCGGGAGTGGCCGGATGAGAAGAAGCCAGTCGGCAGACGCACGGACAGGAGCCTGCGCATGAGTACCAGCACCGCGAAACTCGTCGATCTCAACGCGGACGGTGGTGAGAGCTTCGGTCGGTGGACCCTGGGTGCCGACGAGTCCCTGGCCCCGATGATCTCCTCGCTCAACGTGGCCTGCGGGTGGCACGCCGGTGACCCGGCGACCATGGCCACCTCCGTCGCGCTCGCCAAGGAGCACGGGGTCGGGCTCGGCGCGCACCCGGGTTTCCCCGACCTCACCGGCTTCGGACGCCGCGCGATGGCCTTCTCCCCGACGGAGGCGGCGCAGGCAGTGCTCTACCAGACCGGAGCCCTGCGGGCCTTCGCGGACCAGCTGGGCGTCCCCCTTCGTCACGTCAAGCCCCACGGCAGCCTCTACGGGCTGCTGATGAAGGACGACGACGCGGCCGACGCCGTCGCCGACGCCGTCGCGGAGGTGGACCCGACCCTCTTCATCGTGCTGGAGGCCGGGCACTGCGCCGACCGGCAGCGCGAGCGCGGCCACAAGGTGGCTGCGGAGGCCTTCGCCGACCTCGAGTACACCGACGACGGGCACATCATCATCGACCCGAAGAACCAACGGCGCGACCCCCAGTGGTGCGCCGACCAGGTCGCCGACATCCTCCAGGGGCGGGTCCGGTCGGTCAACGGGGTGGTCTCCTCGATCCGGGCGGACACCGTCTGCCTGCACTCGGACCGACCGGGGGCGGTGGACAACGCCCGTGCCGTCGTCGACCGCATGACCAGCTTGGGGTGGACGATCCGGTCCCTCCACCAGATCGACCAGGAGGGTTCATGAGCCAACCGGTGCAGCTGCCTCCCGCGCGCTACGAGCACGGGGGAGACGAGTTCATCTTCGTCGAGATCGCCGAGGAGATGAGCATGGAGGCCAACATCAAGGCCACGCTCATCACCCAGGAGCTCGAGAGCAGGCAGATGTCGGGACTGGTCGACATCTGCCCCTCCAATGCCTCCTACCTCGTGCGCTTCGACCCCGACGTCATCCCCCCGGCGGACCTCATGGCGCTCCTGAAGGACCTGGAGGGGCGCTTCCAGGAGGTGCCCGAGGGGTTCACGCTGCAGACCCGCGTCGTGGACGTGCCGGTGCTCTACAACGACCCCTGGACGCACGAGGCGATGATGCGCTTCCGCGACCGGCACCAGGACCCGGAGTCGACCGATCTGGAGTACGGCGCCCGCACCAACGGCTTCGACAGCGTCGAGGCCTTCATCGAGCACCTGGCCGGGAACCCGTGGATCGTCACCATGCTCGGCTTCGTCCCGGGCCTGCCGTTCTGCTACCAGCTCGAGCCGAGGGAGCGGCAGGTGCAGGTCCCCAAGTACGTGCGGCCCCGGACCTTCACCCCGGAGCGTGCCTTCGGCATCGGTGGTGCCTTCTCGGTGGTCTACCCGGTCCAGGGGGCCGGCGGCTACCAGCTGTACGGGATGTCGGCCACGCCGGTGCTCAACGTGCGCCAGGACCACCCGGACTTCGCCCACTCCATCGTCTTCCCTCGGGCGGGCGACATCCTGCGGTACCGCTCCGTGGACCGCACGGAGTTCGACGACACCCGCAGGGAGGTGGAGGCGGGCACCTTCCGCTACCGGCAGCACGACGTCGAGTTCTCGCCGGCGGCCTTCCTCGACGACCCGCAAGGAGTCAACGACCGTCTGCTGGAGGTGCTGTACCGATGAGTGCACAGGTGAGAGTCGTCTCCGGCGGGCTGTCGACGACGGTCCAGGACCTCGGTCGCACCGGCCGGTACGCCATCGGGATGCCGCCCTCCGGTGCGATGGACCAGTACTCCTTCCGTGTCGCCAACCTCCTCGTCGGCAACCCCGAGGGTGCCGCCGCCCTGGAGGCCACGTACATCGGGCCATCGCTGGAGTTCACCGACGACCGGCTCGTCGCCGTGACCGGCGGGGACGCCGCCGTCACGCTCAACGGCGAGCCCATCCCGATGTGGTCGAGCGCGCAGGTCCGCAGCGGTGACGTGCTGTCGTTCGGGATGATCACCAGCGGCGCGCGCCCATACATCGCTGTGTCCGGCGGCATCGCCGTGCCGGAGTACCTGGGGTCCCGGTCGACGTACACGTTGATCGGGCTCGGCGGCCACGAGGGTCGCACCCTGGCCGATGGTGACGTCCTCCCGCTCGGGGACGGGGTGACCGGGGAGGCCGGCGCCGTCGTGCCCGACGAGCTGGTGCCGCAGTTCCCCTCCGACATCGAGGTCCGGGCCGTCGTCGGGTTGTGCTCCTACCGGCTCACGCCGGCGGCGCTCGAGTCCTTCCTGAGCACTCCGTGGAGGATCACCAAGGACGCGGACAGGGTCGGGTACCGGCTGCGCGGCGGCACGCTCGACTTCGTCGAGCGCGAGCAGCCCTTCGGGGCGGGCAGCGACCCGGCCAACGTCGTCGACCTCGGCTACCCGCTGGGCTCGATCCAGGTGCCGGGCGGGGACGAGCCGATCGTCCTCCTCGGCGACGCCGTCACCGGCGGTGGCT
Organism: Janibacter sp. DB-40; assembly: GCF_029510815.1. Taxonomy (NCBI): domain Bacteria; kingdom Bacillati; phylum Actinomycetota; class Actinomycetes; order Micrococcales; family Intrasporangiaceae; genus Janibacter; species Janibacter sp. DB-40. Next base: position 958,176 of record NZ_CP120360.1, read on the forward strand.
ACGTCACGATCGCCACGGTCATCTCGGTCGACCGGGACCTGTTCGGACAGGCCAAGACCGGCGACACCATCCGGTTCCGGGACGTCGGCATCGACGAGGCCCTGGCCGCGCGCGCCGACCGCAACCGACGGCTGGACCGGATCCGGTCGGCCCTGGCCTGAGCCACGCCCGCACGAGCACCACGCAGCCCCGTCGAAAGGAAGCACGATGCCCACGATCCCCTCCCCACTCCCCGGAGTGTTCTACCGTCGCCCGGCCCCGGACCAGGATCCCTACGTCACCGAGGGCGACCAGGTCACCGAGGGACAGACGATCGGCCTGATCGAGGTGATGAAGAACTTCAGCGAGCTGAAGGCGACAGCCGGCGGAACCGTCAAGGAGTTCCTCGTCGAGGACGAGTCGGACGTGTCCGTCGGGCAGGACGTGGCGGTCCTGGAGTGAGCGGGCCACCCACCCACCGGGTCCTCGTCGCCAACCGTGGCGAGATCGCGCTGCGCGTCATCAGGGCGGCGCACGCCTGTGGCTGGGAGGCGGTCGCGGTGCACTCCGATGCCGACGCCGACTCCCGCTGGGTGGCGCTGGCCGACGACGCCCGCCACATCGGCCCCTCACCGGCCCGTCGCTCCTACCTCGACATCGACGCCGTCGTGCAGGCGGCCCGCGACTCGGGGTGCACCCACGTGCACCCGGGGTACGGGTTCCTGGCCGAGCGTCCGGAGTTCGCGCGCCGGGTGACCGAGGCGGGGCTGACCTTCGTGGGCCCCTCGGCCGAGGTGATCGAGTCGATGGGGGACAAGGCCTCCGCGCGCCGGACGGCCGAGCAGGCCGGTGTCCCCGTCGTGCCCGGCTCGGAAGTCGTCGCCGACGTGGCCGCAGCGCGTGCGGCGGCCGCGGACGTGGGATTCCCCCTGCTGATCAAGGCGGCCGCCGGGGGCGGGGGCAAGGGCATCCGGGTGGTGCGGACCGAGGACGAGCTCGAGGGCGCTGTCTCGACCGCGCAGGCCGAGGCCAGCGCGGCCTTCGGCGACGGCTCGCTCTACCTCGAGCGGTGCATCGAGGACGCGCGGCACATCGAGGTGCAGGTCGTGGGTGACTCGCACGGCAACGTCGTGCACTTCTTCGAGCGGGACTGCTCGGTCCAACGACGTCGGCAGAAGCTGCTCGAGGAGGCGCCCGCTCCGGGTCTGTCCCCGGCGCTGCGCGACGAGATCACGGACGCGGCGGTCCGCCTCGCCGCGGAGGTCGGGTACCAGGGAGCCGGCACCGTGGAGTTCCTCGTCGAGGGCGAGCGGTTCTACTTCATCGAGATGAACACCCGCATCCAGGTCGAGCACCCCATCACCGAGATGGTGACGAGTGCCGACCTGGTCGTCGAGCAGCTGCGGGTCGCCGCCGGGGAGCCGTTGTCCGTGGCCCAGGAGGACATCGTCCTGTCCGGCGCCGCCCTGGAGTTCCGGATCAACGCCGAGGACCCCGAGCAGGACTTCTTCCCCTCGCCCGGGGAGCTCACCCGCTTCGACCCGCCCACCGGGCCGGGGGTGCGCGTGGACTCCGGCTTCGTGGCGGGTGGGCAGATCGTGCCGTACTACGACTCCCTCGTGGCCAAGGTCATCGTCCACGGCCGCGACCGGGAGGAGGCACTGGCCCGGGCCGAGCAGGCGCTCACCGAGCTCACCGTCGACGGGGTGGTCACCACGCGTGGTCTGCACCTGTCCCTGCTCGCCGACGAGGAGTTCCGTCGGGGCGGGGTCACGACGACCTGGTTCGAGGAGCGCTCGGCGGCACCGGCAGGCTCCACGCCCGACTGAGCTCGTCTGCGAGTCGAAGAGGGGACGCGACCTGTGGGTCGCGTCCCCTCTTCGACTCGGTTCCCTCCCTTCGAGACGGTTGCTGCGCAACCTCCTCAGGGAGCCTGCGCGACCTCCTCGCGGAGCGTGCGCGACCTCCTCGGGGAGCGGGGTCGGCAGCGTCAGTCGTCGGCGGGGGCGTGCACCTCGCGCTTGAGGATCTTGCCCGTGGGTCCCTTGGGCATCTCGCCGAGCACCCACACGGTGCGCGGGTACTTGTACGCGGCGATCCGGTCCTTGACGTAGTCGCGGATCTTGTCGACGTCACCGGAGGCGCCCTCACGCAGGGCCACGGCCGCGCCGATGTCCTCGCCGAGCTCGGGGTGCGGCACACCGACGACCGCGCACTCGAGGACGTCGGGGTGGGTGTAGAGCACCTCCTCGACCTCGCGGGGGTAGACGTTCATGCCGCCGCGGATGATGACGTCCTTCTTGCGGTCGACGATCGTGTAGTAGCCGTCCTCGTCGACGCTGGCGATGTCGCCGGTGCGGAACCACCCGTCCGGGATCGCAGCGGCCGTCTCCTCGGGCTTGTTCCAGTAGCCCTTCATGACGTTGTCGCCACTGATGGCGATCTCGCCGACGCCCTCGCCGGGGCCCACGTCCTGGCCGTCGTCGCCGATCAGCTTCATCTGGCAGCCGGGGATCGCCCGCCCGATCGTGCCGGGCTTGCTCGGCTGGTCGAGCATGTTGAAGGAGGCGACGGGGGAGGTCTCGGACAGCCCGTAGCCCTCGAGCAGGCGGACCTTGAACTTCTGCTCGAACTCGGTGAGCGTCGCCTCCGGCAGCGAGGAGCCACCGCTGACGCAGGTGCGCAGGCTCGAGGTGTCCGTCGAGTCCACGCTCGGGTGGTGCAGCATCGCGCCGTACATCGTCGGCACCCCCTCGAAGACCGTCACCGCGTCGCGGGCGACGATCTCCAGCGCCTTGCCGGGCTCGAAGCGCGGGATGAGCGTCAGGGTGGCGCCGGTGAGGACGGAGGTGTTGAGGCCGCACGTCAGGCCGAAGACGTGGAAGAGCGGCAGGCAGCCCATGACGACGTCGTCGGCGGTGATGCCGATGATGTCGTGCGCGGAGCGCTGCGCGTTGAGGTCCAGGTTCCGGTGGGTCAGCTCCGCGCCCTTGGGCCGACCGGTCGTGCCGGAGGTGTAGAGGATGACCGCGGTGTCCTCGTCGTCGCGCTCGACGGGCGTGGCGATCGGCTCGCCCGCCGGCAGGTCCTCCTCGCTCGGGCCGACCGGGCCGGAGGCGATGACCTTCGTCGAGGTGCCCTCCGCGCCGCCCTGCGCCTCGGCGAGGAAGTCACCCCACGCGAAGGCGAACTTCGCGCCGGAGTCGGTGAAGAAGTACTCCACCTCCTGCGCCTTCAGCAGCGGGTTCATGGGCACGACGGTGCCGCCGGCGAGCAGGGTCCCGTAGAAGAGGACCGGGAAGGCGGGGATGTTCGGCAGGATCAGCGCGACGCGGTCGCCCGGCTCGAGACCGGCAGCACGCAGGGCACCGGCCGTCTTCGCGGCGAGACCGTGCAGCTGCTGCCAGGTCAGCTCGGCGTCGTCGAGCTTGATGGCCACCTTGTCCGGGTGGGTCTGGGCGGTGGTGACGAGGTTGCTCGCCAAGTTGGTCATGGGTACTCCTGGGTAAGCCGGTGGTGGTGCCATCCAACACCGTTGTCCGGGTCGCACGGAAGGGGCCCTACGAGACGGTTGCTGCGCAACCTCCTCAGGGACCGGTTGTCCGGGGTCTGCGGCAGGATGGGAGCGTGAGTGAGATCCCCGAGACCGACGAGTCACCCCGGGCGGAGCCGGAGACCCCGGCCGACGTGCCCGAGGACATCCGCGACGAGTGGACCGAGCTGGCCGAGCAGGCAAGCGCCGCCCAGTTCGCCTACCACGTCAAGGACGCTCCCACGATCAGCGATGCGGCCTACGACGGGCTCATCCGCCGGCTGACCGAGATCGAGGAGGCGCACCCCTCCCTTCGCACCCCCGAGTCACCGACGCAGGCCGTCGGCGGAGCGGTCTTCTCCACCGAGTTCACCGCCGTCGACCACCTCGAGCGGATGCTCTCGCTCGACAACGCCGTGGAGGCCGACGAGCTGGTCGACTGGGCGGCCCGCGTCGAGCGCGAGGTCTCCGGCTTCCACTACCTGTGCGAGCTGAAGATCGACGGCCTCGCCGTCAACCTCCTGTACGAAGGGGGCCGGCTCACCCGCGCGCTGACGCGCGGTGACGGTCGCACCGGTGAGGACATCACGATGAACGTGCGCACGATTGCGGACATCCCCACCCGGCTGGACGGCAGCGAGCACCCGATCCCGGACCTGGTCGAGGTCCGTGGGGAGGTCTTCTTCCGCCTCGAGGACTTCGCCGAGCTCAACGCCGGCCTCGTCGAGGCCGGCAAGGCCCCCTTCGCCAACCCGCGCAACTCGGCCGCCGGCTCGTTGCGGCAGAAGGACCCCCGCGTCACCGCCCGCCGCCCGCTGCGGATGCTCGTCCACGGCACGGGCCGGCGCGAGGGCTTCGCCGTCGAGAGCCAGAGCCATGCCTACGAGCTGATGGCGTCGTGGGGGCTGCCCACCTCCCCGCACTACCGGGTCTTCGACTCCATGGAGCAGGTGCGGCGCTTCATCTCCGAGGTGGAGGAGCAGCGCCACGACTACGACCACGAGATCGACGGCGTCGTCGTCAAGGTCGACGAGATCGCCGTGCAGCGCCGCCTCGGCACGACCTCGCGCGCCCCCCGCTGGGCCATCGCCTGGAAGTACCCGCCCGAGGAGGTCAACACGACGCTGCTCGACATCCAGGTCAACGTCGGACGCACCGGGCGGGTCACCCCCTTCGGCGTGATGGAGCCGGTCACCGTCGCCGGGTCCACGGTCTCCCTGGCGACGTTGCACAACGCCCACGAGGTCAAGCGCAAGGGGGTGCTCATCGGCGACACGGTCGTGCTACGCAAGGCCGGCGACGTCATCCCGGAGATCCTCGGCCCGGTCGTCGAGCTGCGGGACGGCAGCGAGCGGGAGTTCGTCATGCCGACGCACTGCCCTTCCTGCGGCACCGAGCTGGGCCAGCAGAAGGAGGGCGACAAGGACATCCGCTGCCCCAACTCGCGCACCTGCCCCAGCCAGCTGCGCGAGCGGCTCTCCTCCCTCGCCGGGCGCGGGGCCTTCGACATCGAGGTGCTCGGGTGGGAGGGCGTCGTCGGGTTGCTCGACGCCGATGTCATCAGCGACGAGTCGACGCTCTTCTCCCTGACGGCCGAGGACATCGCCCGGGTCCCGCTCTTCACCCGTGCGGCGAAGAAGAACGACCCGCCCGAGGCCGTGCACGACGGACGGGTGCTGTCGGCCAACGGTGCCAAGCTCGTGGACAACCTGCAGACAGCCAAGGAGCAGCCGCTGTGGCGGGTGCTCGTCGCGCTGTCGATCCGGCACGTGGGACCCACGGCCGCCCGGGCGCTGGCCCAGCACTTCGGCTCGATGGCGGCCATCCGCGAGGCCACCGAGGAGCAGCTCGCCGACGTGGAGGGCGTCGGCCCCCGGATCGCCGCGTCGGTGCGCGAGTGGTTCGACGGCGAGGGCAACGAGTGGCACCGGCAGATCGTCGACCAGTGGGCCGCCGACGGAGTGCGCATGGAGGACGAGCGCGACGAGTCGATCGTCCAGACCCTGTCCGGGATGACCGTCGTCGTCACCGGCTCGCTGGAGAAGTTCAGTCGTGACTCCGCCAAGGAGGCCATCCTCGAGCGCGGTGGCAAGGCCTCGGGGTCGGTGAGCAAGAAGACCGACTGGGTGGTCGTCGGCGACAACGCCGGCACGAAGGAGGCCAAGGCCCGCGACCTCGGCCGGCCGATCATCACCGAGGAGCAGTTCGTCGAGCTGCTCGAGACCGGGACGGTCGCCGGCTTCGGCGAGGACGACGAGGACGACGAGGGATGACGGCACCGGACCTGCGGAGCACGCTGCAGTGGTACGTGGACACCGCGCTGGTCCGGCTGCTGGCCAAGGCCGACGAGCTCGTGGAGTCGGGTGGCGAGGAGCTGCTGTCACGGCGCCCCGACGTGGAGGATGCCAACAGCGTCTTCGCCTTGGTCACCCACTGCTGCGGGGTCATGGAGCACTGGGGCGGCGAGGTCGTCGCCGGCCGCCCGGTCAACCGGGACCGGGCGGCCGAGTTCACCGCGACCGGGACGCTCGCCCAGCTCGAGGAGCTCGTGGCCGCGCAGCGACGACGATGGCTCGACGACCTGCAGCGGTTCGAGCCGGGGGAGGTGCCGCGGGGTCCGGTCGAGCACCACGAGGGCGAGCCGGAGGTCATCACCCAGGGCTTCGTCGTGCTGCACGTCATCGAGGAGCTCTTCCAGCACCTCGGGCACGTCGACCTCACCGTCGACCTGCTCACGGGGCGGTGACCCCCCCTTCGTCCTGCAGTGATGCGCACCACCCGATCGGCTCCCGCCCGCGGGTCACTGGCCGCGACGGGGCGGCCCCGACTACGGTCGGGTTGTGAGCGACGACAATGTGACCAGCCCGGAGTCCGATCGGTCGTCCTTTGCCGACCTCGGTCTCGACGACCGTGTCGAGCGCGCGCTGAGGGACGTCGGCTACGAGACGCCCTCGCCGATCCAGGCCGCGACGATCCCCGCCCTGCTCGAGGGCCGTCACGTGGTCGGGCTCGCGCAGACCGGTACCGGCAAGACCGCGGCATTCGCCCTGCCGATCCTCAGTCGGCTCGACCCCAAGCAGAAGTCACCGCAGGCGCTCGTCCTCGCCCCCACCCGTGAGCTCGCGCTCCAGGTGTGCGAGGCCTTCGAGAAGTACGCCTCGCGGATGCCGAACGTGAAGGTCCTGCCGGTGTACGGCGGGCAGGGGTACGGCGTGCAGCTGAGCGCCCTGCGGCGTGGTGTCCACGTCGTCGTCGGCACGCCCGGCCGGATCATGGATCACCTCGAGAAGGGCACGCTCGACCTGACGGAGCTGCGCTTCCTCGTGCTCGACGAGGCCGACGAGATGCTCAAGATGGGCTTCGCAGAGGACGTCGAGACGATCCTCGCCGACACCCCGGAGGAGAAGCACGTCGCCCTCTTCTCCGCGACCATGCCGTCGCAAATCCGGCGCATCTCGAAGAAGTACCTGACCGACGCGCTCGAGATCACCGTCGAGCGCAAGGCATCGACGACGCCCAACATCACCCAGCGATATCTCTTCGTCTCGTACCCGCAGAAGGTGGACGCGCTGACGAGGATCCTCGAGGTCGAGAACTTCGAGGGGATGATCGTCTTCGTCCGGACGAAGAACGAGACCGAGACGCTCGCGGAGAAGCTGCGCGCGCGGGGGTTCTCCGCCGCGGCCATCAACGGCGACGTCGCCCAGGCGCAGCGCGAGCGGACCGTCTCCCAGCTCAAGTCGGGCAAGCTCGACATCCTCGTGGCGACCGACGTGGCAGCCCGCGGGCTGGACGTCGAGCGGATCAGCCATGTCGTCAACTACGACATCCCGACCGACACCGAGTCCTACGTGCACCGCATCGGCCGCACGGGTCGGGCGGGGCGCTCGGGCGACGCGATCTCCTTCGTGACGCCGCGCGAGCGCCACCTGCTCAAGTCGATCGAGAAGGCGACCCGCACGACCCTGACCGAGATGCCGCTGCCCAGCGTCGAGGACATCAATGCGACCCGCCTGAGCCGTCTGGACGACCGGATCACGACGGCGCTGGGTTCCACCGACCTCGCGGCCTTCCGCGATGTCGTGTCCCACTACGTGCGCGAGCACGACGTGCCGGAGCTCGACGTCGCCGCCGCCCTGGCGATCGTCCTGCAGGGCGACGAGCCGATGCTGATGGAGCCGGACCCGGTGCGCCCGCCGAGGCGCGAGCGGGACGAGCGCACGGACCGCGGCGGTCGCAAGGACCGCGGCGGTCGCGACGAGCGTGGCAAGCGGGGACCACGTGGTGCATCGGGTCCGATGGCCACGTACCGGATCGCCGTCGGACGACGGCAGAAGGTCGAACCGCGCCAGATCGTCGGTGCCCTCGCCAACGAGGGCGGTCTGGGCCGGCAGGACTTCGGGCACATCGACATCCGTGCGGACCACTCACTCGTGGAGCTGCCCGCGACGCTGCCTGCCGGGACGGAGGAGCGGCTGCGTCGCACCCGCATCTCCGGTCAGCTCATCGAGTTGCGGGAAGACAGGGGCCGTGGCGGACGCCCCGACAAGAAGCCGCACCGCAAGGGCCGGCGCCCCTGATCGTGGCGGGATCGGCGCACGCCCACATCGAGGTCGGTCGCGCGCGGTGATCCGGGCAGGGCGTCGGCACGTCCGTTAGGGTGACAGTCTTCCCGACCGGTGAGTGAGTGATCGACGATGACCGAGATCGAGACGCGGATCGAGGCCATGGGCAGGCCCGAGCCCGACTACGCCGGGAGGAAGTTCGGTGCGGAGGCCGTGGCCCGGCAGAAGCACCGCGACTTCGTCGGTGGCCACTGGGAGGAGATCGGGCAGCTGCAGCGCGACTTCCTGGTCCAGCAGGGACTGGAGCCCCGGCAGCGCTTCCTGGACGTGGGGTGCGGGAGCCTGCGGGCCGGGCGTCACCTCGTCGAGCACCTGGACCCGGGCCACTACTACGGCATCGACGTCAACCGGGACCTCATCGTCGCCGGGTACGACACCGAGCTGACCGACGGCCAGCGCGGGCGGCTGCCCGTCGGGAACCTGCGCAGCACGGACCGGTTCGACGCGGACTTCGACGTCGCCTTCGACATGGCGATCGCCCAGTCGGTCTTCACGCACATCTCCCTGAACCACATCCGGTTGTGCCTGCACCGCGTGGCGCAGGTCATGCGACCCGGCGGGCGGTTCTTCGTCACGTTCTTCGAGCAGGCCGCGGACTTCCCCGTCGACGGGATCCCGAAGCGCGGGCAGTACACGGAGCGCAACGTCTTCTGGTACTACCGCGACGACATCCGCTGGGCGTCGAGCTTCAGCCCGTGGTCCTTCCGCTACATCGGTGACTGGGGACATCCCCGCAACCAGCGGATGATCGAGTTGACCCGCCTCTAAGCGCTCCGGGGTCGGTCGGGGACACACGTCGTGCCAGTGCCCGGGCGGGCACTGGCACGAGGTGAGTCAGGGATGTACCGCCCAGTCGGTGCCGGTCAGGCCAGGGCCTTGACCGTGGCGTCGTAGTCCGGCTCCTGGGTGATCTCGGGGACCAGCTCGGTGTGGACGACCGTGCCCTCGGCGTCGAGGACGACGACCGAGCGCGCGAGCAGGCCCTCCATCGGTCCGTCCGCCATGGTCACGCCGTAGTCCTCACCGAAGGAGGAGCGGAAGGCCGAGCCGACCTTGACGTCCTCGATGCCCTCGGCGCCGCAGAAGCGGGCCTGGGCGAAGGGGAGGTCCTTCGAGACGTTGACGACGGTGGTGTTGTCGAGGCTCGCGGCGAGCTCGTTGAACTTGCGCACGCTCGCGGCGCAGACGCCGGTGTCGATGCTCGGGAAGATGTTGAGGACGACGCGGCCGGACACGTCGGCGCTGGTCAGCGCCGACAGGCCGTCGCCCACGAGGTCGAAGGCCGGAGCGCTGGCGCCGGGGGCCGGCAGCTCGCCGACCGTGTTGACGGGGTTGCCCTTGAATGCAGTGGTAGCCATACCCCATGCCTACACGTTCCGGGCTCCACTGTCTGCACCGGCCCGCCATGCGGCCGGTGGTCGACGGGGTGTGTCAGGACGGCAGCGGACCCGGACCCACGACCTGCTCCGCGTGCCCGTCTGCGCGCAGCCGGGAGCGCAGGCGCTCCGCGGCCTCCTCGAAGCGCTCGTCGGGCACGTCCCGCATGACCCGGCTCGGGTCGAAGTCCTGGTGCGACCGGGCCGGCCAGATGTGCACGTGCAGGTGCGCCACCTCGAAGCCCTCGAGCATCATCCCGATCCGCGGCGCGTCCCACTCCGCCTGCTGGGCGCGACCGATGACCTGCGCGACGTGCTGCAGGTGGGCCCACGTCCCGGCGTCGGCCTCCGTCCACTGCGCGATCTCCTCGCGGCTGACGACCATGACGTGCCCGTCGGTCATGGGCTCGATGGTCAGGAAGGCCACGCAGGTCTCGTCCGACCAGACGAAGCGTCCGGGGATCTCGCCGGTGATGATCTTGGTGAAGAGAGTCGCCATGCCGCCAAGCCTAGGGTGGAGGCATGGCACGTGACTCCCTTCGCCTCGCCGGTGCGCAGTTCACCGCCACCGGCGACCCGACCGAGAACCTGCGCACGATCGCCGACCTGACCGCGCGCGCCGCCGAGCGCGGCGCTCGGCTCGTCGTGCACCCCGAGGCCGCGATGGCCTCCTTCGCGGGGCGCCTCGACACGGTCGCCGAGCCCCTCGACGGGCGCTTCGCCGACGGGGTGCGGGCGCTCGCGCTCGAGCACGACGTGACCCTGGTCGTGGGGATGTTCACCCCCGCGGACACGATCACCACCGACGAGGGGAAGGACCGCGCCCGGGTGCACAACACGCTCCTGGTCACCGGGCCCGGGACGGCGGAGACGATCTACCGCAAGATCCACCTCTACGACGCCTTCGGCACCACGGAGTCCGACACCGTCGCTCCCGGCGACGAGGTCGTCACCGTCGACGTCGACGGATGGAGGGTGGGACTCTCGACCTGCTACGACGTGCGTTTCGGCGAGCACTTCACCGAGCTGGGGCGTCGCGGCGCCGAGCTCGTCGTGCTGCCCGCCTCGTGGGGCGACGGGCCGGGGAAGGCCTCGCAGTGGGACCTGCTCACCCGCGCCCGCGCCCACGACGCCCAGGCCTGGCTGCTCGCCGTCGGCCAGGCGTGGACGAAGTACTCGGTCTCCGGGCCCCTGGGCATCGGCCGCTCGGTCCTGGCCGACCCGACCGGCGAGGTGCGCGCCCGCCTCGGCGGGGGAGAGGACGTGCTCGTGGCCGAGATCGACCGGGCGATCGTCGAACGCACCCGCGCCACCGTCCCGGTGCTCTGAAAGTTACTCGCGGGTGCGACGTGCACTCGCATGACGCGGCCTCGGGCGGGGCCCAGTAACAAGAGCGGCGCTGCCCCTCGTCCCGGCAAGTGCACGTCATACCCGCGAGTCACGATGGGCGAGCGTGCGGAGGACGATGTCGCGCACCCACTCCGGATGGTTCATCACGCGGTCCCAGCTGAAACGGAGCACCAGCCAGCCGTCTGCGGTCAGTCGGTCGTAGCGGATGCAGTCCTTCTCGAGTGCCTCTCGGCTGCCGTGCCACTCGAAGGAGTCCGCCTCCAGCACGATCTTCACCCGCTCGTCCGCGAGGTCGACGATGCCGATCGGGCCAAGTTCATCGCGGATGTTCACCTGGGGCTCGACGATGAGACCGGGGATGTCCGAGACGATCCAGCGCAGGACCGACTCGAAGGGATTGGCTGCGTGCGGGCTCGCCGCCCGGAGCAGACCCTCGACCTTGCGGCGGTATCGCAGCGGTAGACCGGACGCGGCCAAGAGCAGTTCGTCGCGGTCCACTGCTCCCTCGCGCAAGGCGGAGTCGAGGACCGCAACGGCCTCGTCGGCAGGTAGGAGACTGGCGCAGTCCAGCGCTGTCCGGACCCGGGAAGTCACCCAACCGTCCTCGCGGTCGTCGGGTGGCACGGCTCGGAAGCGCACATCGAAGGTGCGCAGCACACGGGGCGGAACCTTGCGATTGCGCGGAACGGCGACCTGCGGCTTGGTGGGGACCCACTTCATCGGCCAACCCCACCGGGCCGCAGCCGTCAGGAGGATGGCCGTCCCCGTCACCTCGTGCGCTGCGCGTCTGCCGGCCGCGGCCAGATCCGCCAGTTCCGCGCGCTCCCTCGTCCAGGCGGGGACGGGCAGGGCGTATCGGCCACGTGCCGGTCGGCGCACCGCCCCCCGGTTGACGGCCTGACGCAACTCGTACTCGGTGACGTACCTCAGCAGCTCGGCGCGGGAGGCACCCCCGCCGAGCTCGGCAAGGACCTCCTGCACCGGCACGTCCAGCATCCTCGTGGTCCGGCGTCCTGCGTGCCGATGGTCGTCCACAGAGCCGACTCGCGGGTACGACGTGCACTTGCCGTCGCGATGTGCCCAGCACCCGGGTGTACGGGCGCAGGTCGACACCAGGGTCAGGGAAGTGCCCGTCGTACCCGCGAGTAGCCACGGGGGCCGGCGCGAAGGTACAGGCGAGCGGTCCCCCTGCCCCGGAACGACCGGGGGCGGGGTCGTGCCCAGGCGACTCATAGACTGTCCGGCATGGTAGACCTCTCCCGTGACGACGTGGCCCACCTGGCGTCGCTGGCCCGCATCGACCTCACCGACGCCGAGCTCGACACGATGGTCGGTGAGCTCGGGCAGATCATCTCCTCCGTGGAGGCGGTGCAGCAGGCGCCGATCGACGCCGTCGAGCCGATGAGCCACCCCATGCCGATCACCAACGTCACCCGTCCGGACGAGGTCCGTCCGTCGCTGACCCCCGAGGAAGCCCTCGCCGGCGCGCCGGACTCGGAGCTGTCGCGCTTCGCCGTGCCGCGCATCCTCACCGAAGACTGACGACTGCCGACCTCCCCCCGAAGGACCCCACGTGAGTGACCCCACCCGCATGACCGCTGCCGCGCTCGCCGACGCGCTGGCTTCCGGTGACCTCTCCTCGGAGCAGGTCACCCGCGCCCACCTCGACCGGATCGAGGGTGTGGACGAGACCATCGGCGCCTACCTGCACGTCTCGGGCGACTCCGCCCTGGCCGAGGCCCGTGCCGTCGACGAGCGCCGGGCGAAGGGGGAGGACCTCCACCGCCTCGCCGGCGTCCCGATCGCCGTCAAGGACGTGATGACCACGACCGGCATCCCCACGACCGCCGGGTCGAGGATGCTCGAGGGCTGGGTCCCGCCCTACGACGCCACGGTCGTCGGCAAGCTCAAGGCGGCCGGCCTGCCGATCCTCGGCAAGACCAACATGGACGAGTTCGCGATGGGCTCCTCGACGGAGCGGTCCGCCTTCGGCCTGACCCGCAACCCGTGGGACCTCGACCGTATCCCGGGTGGGTCCGGCGGTGGCTCGAGCGCGGTCGTCGCGTCCTGGCAGGCCCCCTTCGCCACCGGCACCGACACCGGTGGCTCGATCCGCCAGCCGGCCGCCCTGACCGGCTCGGTCGGCGTCAAGCCGACCTACGGCGCGATGTCGCGCTACGGGCTGATCGCGATGGCCTCCTCCCTCGACCAAGCGGGCCCGTGCGCCCGCACCGTCCTCGACACCGCGCTGCTGCACGAGGTCATGGCCGGGCACGACCCGCTCGACTCGACCTCGATCGACGCCCCCGTCCCCGACGTCGTCGGCGCCGCGCGGCGTGCGGACGTCGCGGGGATGAAGGTCGGCATCGTCAAGGAGCTGACCGGTGAGGGCTTCGCGCCCCAGGTGCAGGCCCGCTTCGACGAGGCCGTGCAGCACCTGGTCGACGCCGGCGCCGAGGTCGTCGAGGTCTCCTGCCCCAACTTCGTCTACGCGCTCGGGGCCTACTACCTGATCATGCCGAGCGAGGCGAGCAGCAACCTCGCCCGATTCGACGCCATGCGCTACGGGCTGCGCGTCGCCCCGGAGGGTGTCGACGCCCCCAGCGCCGAGCAGGTCATGGCGGCCAGCCGCGATGCCGGCTTCGGCGACGAGGTCAAGCGCCGGATCATCCTGGGCACCTACGCCCTCTCCTCCGGCTACTACGACGCCTACTACGGCAGCGCGCAGAAGGTGCGCCGGCTCATCGCCGACGACTTCGCCACGGCCTTCGAGGTCGCGGACGTGCTCGTCAGCCCGACCGCGCCGACCACGGCCTTCCGCTTCGGTGAGAAGACCGACGACCCGATGGCCATGTACCGCGGGGACATCGCGACCATCCCGGCCAACCTCGCGGGCATCCCCGGCATGTCCCTGCCGAGCGGTCTCGCCGAGGACGGCCTGCCCGCGGGCTTCCAGGTCCTCGCCCCGGCGATGGCCGATGACCGCCTGTACACCGTCGGCGCAGCCCTCGAGCAGCGCCTCGTCTCCGCCTGGGGTGGCCACCTGCTCGAGCAGGCCCCCGAGCTGGCGACCACGAAGGGAGCCTGACCATGGCGACGACCACGACCGACGACGTCCTCGACTACGACGAGGCCCTGGCCGGCTTCGACCCGGTGATGGGCCTGGAGGTCCACGTCGAGCTCGGCACGAGGACCAAGATGTTCTGCGGCTGCGCCACCGGCTTCGGCGCGGAGCCGAACACCCAGGTGTGCCCGGTCTGCCTCGGCCTGCCCGGCGCCCTGCCGGTGGTCAACGAGACCGGTGTCGAGTCGGCGATCCGGATCGGCCTGGCCCTCAACTGCGAGATCGCGCGCTGGTGCCGCTTCGCCCGGAAGAACTACTTCTACCCGGACATGCCGAAGAACTTCCAGACCTCGCAGTACGACGAGCCGATCGCCTTCGACGGCTACCTCGACGTGGAGATCCCGGCCCGGTCCGGGGAGGGCAGCGAGACCTTCAGGGTGGAGATCGAGCGGGCCCACATGGAGGAGGACACCGGCAAGAGCATGCACATCGGTGGCTCCACCGGCCGCATCCAGGGTGCGGAGTACTCGCTCCTGGACTTCAACCGCGCGGGCATCCCGCTCATCGAGATCGTCACCAAGCCGATCGTCGGTGCGGGTGACCGCGCCCCGGAGGTCGCCAAGGCCTACGTCTCGGCCCTGCGCGATCTGCTGCGCGCGCTCGACGTCTCCGACGTGAAGATGGAGCAGGGCTCCATGCGGTGCGACGTCAACCTCTCCCTGCGCGAGCGGGCGGGGGACGGCGCCGCGTCCGCCGAGCAGCTCCAGGTCCCGCTCGGCACCCGTTCGGAGACCAAGAACGTCAACTCCCTGCGCTCCGTCGAGCGCGCCGTGCGCTACGAGGTCTGTCGCCACGCCGCCGTCCTCAGCAGCGGCGGCTCGATCCTGCAGGAGACGCGGCACTGGCACGAGGACACCGGCATCACCACGAGCGGGCGCGAGAAGTCCGACGCGGAGGACTACCGGTACTTCCCCGAGCCGGACCTCGTGCCGGTCGCCCCGCCCCGCGAGCGGGTCGAGCAGCTGCGCTCGACCCTGCCCGAGCCCCCTGCGCAGCGCCGCAAGCGGCTGCAGGAGGAGTGGGGCTACTCCGACCTGGAGATGCGCGATGTGCTCAACGCCGGCGCCAGCGAGCTGATCGAGGCCACCGTCGCCGCCGGCGCGAAGCCGCAGGCCGCCCGCAAGTGGTGGCTCGGTGAGCCCTCCCGGCGCGCCAACGAGGCGGGCACCGATCTCGTCGGCTACGCCGAGCAGGTCGGCCTGACCCCGGAGCACGTCGCCGAGCTCGAGTCGATGGTCGGTGCCGGTCGGCTCAACGACAAGATGGCCCGCCAGGTGCTCGAGGGCGTCCTCGACGGCGAAGGGGGGCCGACCCGGGTCGCCGACGCCCGCGGCCTCGAGCTCGTCCAGGACGACGGGGCCCTCGAGGGCGCGGTCGACACGGTCATCGCGAACAACCCCGACATCGCCGAGAAGATCCGCGGCGGCAAGGTCCAGGCGGCCGGTGCCCTCATCGGTCAGGTCATGAAGGAGATGAAGGGCCAGGCCGACGCCGGCAAGGCCCGCGAGCTCATCCTGGCCAGGCTCGGCGTCGAGGGCTGACCGCGCGCACACCTCCACGGGTGAGAGCGTTACGGTCGGATCATGCTGACCGTCTCCTTCCCTGACCAGACCTGGCTCGACGACGTGGGACCGATCGAGGGAGTGACCCCGGTCGTCTGGGACCCGACGCAGCCGCCCCCGGAGGAGGACGTCGAGGTCTTCGTCGCGCCGTACATGGCCCCCTCCGCGCAGATCGAGCCGGTGGGTGGCAAGCCGTCGGTGCGCTTCGTGCAGCTGCTCTCCGCCGGCCACGACGCCGCGCTGCCGGTGATCCCCGAGGGTGTCGCCCTGGCCAACGCGCAGGGCGTCCACGACGCGGCGACGGCCGAGCTCGCGCTGACCCTCGTGCTCGCCTCCCAGCGCGGTCTGGACGAGTTCGCCACCGCCCAGGCGAAGGGGGAGTGGCTGCCCCGTCACTTCCGGCCGGGGCTGGCCGACAAGCGCGTCCTCGTCCTGGGCTACGGCTCGGTGGGCTCGGCGATCGTGCGGCGACTCGCCCCCTTCGAGGTGTCCGTGACCGCGGTGGCCTCACGGGCCCGCGGCGGGGACGACCTCGTCGACCGGGTCCACGGCATCGACGAGCTGCCCGACCTGCTGCCCGGGCAGGACATCGTGATCTCGGTGCTCCCGGGGACCGACGCGACGACGGGCATCCTCGACGACGAGGTCCTCTCCCTGCTGGCCGACGACGCCCTCGTCGTCAACGTCGGGCGCGGCCCGGCGCTGGACACCGAGGCGGCGCTGCGGCACACGGGACGACTGCGCTTCGCGCTCGACGTGACCGATCCCGAGCCGCTGCCGTCCGACCACCCTCTGTGGAGCGAGCCCGGCGTGATCATCAGCCCGCACACCGGCGGGGTCACCGACGCCTTCCGGCCGAGGATGGTCGACCTGCTGCGTCGCCAGCTGCGGCTCCTCGCCGTGGGGGAGGAGCCGCTCAACGTCGTCGCCCGCTGACCCCGAGGTCGCCGGGACTCGAGATGGCCGCGGTTGGCGCGTGGGGTGGCAATCCATCGTGAGGCGCGCCACACTCAGATCATGACGACGTCAGCAGAGGACCGCACCCTCGTCCTGCTGCGGCACGCCTCGGCCGAGTCCGCGAGTGCCGGTCAGGACGATCGTGAGCGCAGCCTGAGCGAGGCCGGGCGGACGGAGGCGCAGGCCGTCGGCCACTGGCTCGTCGAGAGGGGCATCGGCTGCGACGAGGTCATGTGCTCACCGGCCCAGCGCACGCGCGAGACGATGGCCGAGCTCGCGGAGGCGGGGTGCCCCGAGGCGGAGGTCCGGATCGAGCACCGGCTCTACAACGCCGGTGCCGAGGACGTCCTCGCCGTCGTGCACGAGGCATCGGAGGACGCGAGCGTGCTCCTCGTCATCGGGCACGCGCCGGGGCTGCCGGCGGCGACGAGCCTCCTGGCCGACGGGGAGGGGTCCGGCCCGGCCCACGACCTGCTCGCCGAGGGCTTCCCGCCCGGTGCCGCCGCGGTGCTGCGCTTCTCCGGGCACTGGTCCGATCTGGCCTTCGACACGGCCACGCTCGACCGCTTCCACGTGCCGGTCCTCACCTCGACCTAGGGCTGCACCGCCCGCAGCTCGGGGCTACATGTAGACGCCGGCCACCCGCATCCTGTGACATCCCTACCGGCCGGGGGAGCCCCCTTCGTCCCCGACATCGAGGACGAGGTGGGTGAAGGTGGCGCTGACCACCATGCCCACCCCTTCGTACAACGGGAGCGCGCCCGTCCGGGAATCGGTCGAGAGCCCGGCACGGGGCAGGCCGCGACGGCGGCCCTCGAGGAAGGAGTCGGCGAGCAGGGCCCGGCCGAGCCCCTCACCGCGTCGGTCGGAGCGGACCGCGAGCTGGTTGACCCAGACCATCCCGTCCTCGCTCGCGGTGACCATCGCGGCGCCCACGACCTCGCCGGCGCCGTCCCGGACCACCCGCCGCTGCCACGGCGCCGCGTCGTCACCCTCGACGAACTCCGCGTGCCAGTCCGCGTAGGGCACCGGCTCCCGCTCCGGCCAGACGCTGAAGGCGTCGTCGATGACCCGGTGGACCGCCGGCAGCTCGTCGTCGCGGGCGAGGTCGAGCGCGTGGCCCCCGGGCAGGGGCTGGGTCGGGACGGTGCGGTCGGGGAGCAGCTCGAGCACCCACGAGTCGTACGTCGCCCGCGCACCGGCGGCGACGAGGAAGGCCTGCGCCGGGCTGCCGACGGGGACCGTCTGCCCCATGGTGGCCAGGCCCCGGGCGGCGGAGGCCGCGCGCAGCCACGCCACGAGCGCGGTCCCGAGGCCGCGACCGCGGTGGTCGGCGGCGACGACCGCCTCCACCGACCCGCGACCGGCGACGAAGGCGTGGGCGACGAGGCGACCGTCCGACCAGACCGAGACCGTGTCCCGCTCCAGGTCGACGCTCGGCCGGCGCCACTCGCCGATGACGTCGACGAGCTCGGTCATCGGCTCGGCCAGCACCTCCATCTCATCGCCGCGCGCGAGTGCGGTGACCGCCTCGGCGTCGGCCGTCTCCAGCGGACGGGCGGTGAGGTCGTCGGCCCCGGCCGGCAGGACGAAGGGGGTGTGCGTCACCCGACCAGCCTCCCACCGGCCACCCACCGTGTCCCCTCATTTTCGGTCTCGCATCATGGACGGCCGTGTCTCAACCATTGACACGACCCCGGCGGCGGGGGAGAGTTTGCGACGTGGCACTCCTCCTCGTACTTCCCCGGCGCGCTGCCTGAGCGACGACGTCGTCGACTGCAGCGCGCGCCCTTCATGCCCGGACCCCGGGCTGAGGGGCTTTTTCATGCCGGGAGACCATGGGAGAAGACACGGATGGCACGCCCCGAACCAAAGGACGCACGGTGACTGATACACGCAGCAGCACCCCGAGCCCGGCCGCCGTCGCGCGTCGGGCAGAGGCCGCACGATCAGTGCCCGAGCAGGTGACCGGGGCCAGCAGCCTCGTCCGTGCCCTCGAGCACGTCGGCGCGGAGGTCGTCTTCGGCATCCCGGGCGGCGCGATCCTGCCGGCCTACGACCCCCTCATGGACTCCACCTCGGTGCGGCACATCCTCGTGCGGCACGAGCAGGGCGCCGGCCACGCCGCGGAGGGCTACGCCTCGGCCACCGGCAAGGTCGGCGTGTGCATGGCCACCTCCGGCCCGGGCGCGACCAACCTCGTCACGGCGATCGCGGACGCCCACATGGACTCCGTCCCGATGGTCGCGATCACCGGTCAGGTGGCCTCCGGGGCCATCGGCACCGACGCCTTCCAGGAGGCGGACATCCGCGGCATCACGATGCCGGTGACCAAGCACAACTACCTCGTGACCGACGCCGCCGACATCCCGCGCGTCATCGCCGAGGCCTTCCACATCGCCAGCACCGGCCGCCCCGGCCCGGTCCTCGTCGACATCGCCAAGGACGCCCTGCAGGCCACGACGACCTTCAGCTGGCCGCCGCGGTTCGACCTGCCCGGCTACCACCCGGTGACCCGCCCGCACGCCAAGCAGATCCGCGAGGCCGTCAAGCTCATGGCCGCCAGCGAGCGGCCGGTCATCTACGCCGGTGGCGGCATCATCCGCTCCGGGGCGCACGCCGAGCTGCTGCGCCTGGCCGAGCTCACCGGCATCCCGGTCGTGACGACGCTCATGGCCCGCGGCGCCTTCCCCGACGGCCACCCCCTGCACCTGGGCATGCCGGGCATGCACGGCTCGGTCGCGGCCGTCACCGGCCTGCAGCGCAGTGACCTGCTCATCACCATCGGTGCGCGCTTCGACGACCGGGTCACCGGCCAGCTGGCCTCCTTCGCGCCCGGCGCCCGCGTCATCCACGCCGACATCGACCCCGCGGAGATCTCCAAGAACCGCGTCGCGGACGTGCCGATTGTCGGCGACGCCCGCGCCATCCTCAACGAGCTGGTCATCGCCATCGAGGCGGGCGAGGGCCCGGCCGCCGAGGTCACGCCCCGGCAGTACGCCGGTTGGGCCACGACGACGAGGGGGTGGACCGAGGAGTACCCGGTCGGCTACCAGCCGCACGGCGAGGACGCGCTGATGCCGCAGCAGGTCATCCGCCGGCTCGGCGAGATCGCCGGCCCCGAGGCCGTCTACGCCGCCGGTGTCGGCCAGCACCAGATGTGGGCCGCCCAGTTCATCAATTACGAGCGCCCCAACTCGTGGCTGAACTCCGGTGGCGCCGGGACGATGGGTTACGCGGTGCCGGCCGCGATGGGCGCCAAGGTCGGGGAGCCGGACCGGGTGGTCTGGGCGATCGACGGCGACGGCTGCTTCCAGATGACCAACCAGGAGCTCGCGACCTGCGTCATCAACGACATCCCGATCAAGGTCGCGGTCATCAACAACTCCAGCCTGGGCATGGTCCGGCAGTGGCAGTCGCTCTTCTACAACGAGCGCTACTCCAACACCGACCTGCACACCTCGGTCGGCAGCCGCATCCCCGACTTCGTCAAGCTCGCCGAGGCCTACGGGTGCGTCGGGCTGCGCTGCGAGCGCCCCGAGGACCTCGAGGCGACGATCCAGGAGGCGATGTCGATCAACGACCGGCCGGTCGTCGTCGACTTCGTCGTCGAGCGCGACGCCATGGTCTGGCCGATGGTGCCCGCCGGCGTGAGCAACGACGCCATCCAGGTCGCGCGCGACACCGCCCCGGTCTGGGACCGCGAGGACTCCGAGGCGGTCGAGCAGGACGAAGTCACGGCCACCGACCCCACCGCCGACCAGGGAAAGTGACGTCACGACGATGAGCACCAAGCACACCCTCTCCGTCCTCGTCGAGAACAAGCCCGGCGTCCTCGCCCGGATCTCGGCGCTGTTCTCCCGCCGCGGATTCAACATCGACTCGCTGGCCGTCGGCCCGACCGAGCACCCGGAGATCTCCCGGATGACGGTCGTCGTGGACGTCGACCTGCTGCCGCTGGAGCAGGTGACCAAGCAGCTGAACAAGCTCGTCGAGGTCCTCAAGGTCGTCGAGCTCGACCCGCTGTCCTCGGTCACCAGCCAGGTCGTGCTGGTCAAGGTCCGCGCCGAGGCCGGCCAGCGCAGCGGGATCCTCGAGACCGCGCAGATGTTCAAGGCGAAGATCGTCGACACGACGCGCGAGGCGATGACCCTGCAGGTCTACGGCAACAGCGACAAGATCTCCGCGATGCTCGAGATCCTCCAGCCCTACGGGATCAAGGAGCTCGTCCAGTCCGGTGTCGTCGCCATCGGCCGTGGCCCCCGCTCCATCACCGATCGTTCCCGCCACTGAGACACCCTCGCCGCGCGCACCGGCTGCGCGCGACGATGACCCGAACACCACCACCGATCCACCAAGGAGAAGACCCCCCATGGCCGAGCTGATCTACGACGACAACGCGGACCTGTCCATCATCCAGGGACGCAAGGTGGCCGTCATCGGCTACGGCTCCCAGGGCCACGCCCACGCACTCAACCTGCGCGACAGCGGGGTCGACGTGCGTGTCGGCCTCAAGGAGGGGAGTGCCTCCCGCGCCAAGGCCGAGCAGGAGGGCCTGACCGTCCTCACGCCGCGCGAGGCCGCGGCCGAGGCCGATGTCGTCGTCATCCTCGCCCCCGACCAGGTCCAGCGCCACGTCTACGCCGAGGACATCGAGCCCGTCCTCGACGAGGGCGACGTGCTCGTCTTCGGCCACGGCTTCAACGTGCGCTTCGGCTACATCCAGGCCCCGGCCGGCGTCGACGTCATCCTCGTCGCGCCGAAGGCCCCCGGCCACACCGTCCGGCGCGAGTTCGTCGACGGCCGTGGCATCCCGGACATCATCGCCGTGGAGCAGGACGCCTCCGGCCAGGCCTGGGACATCGCGAAGTCCTACGCCAAGGGCATCGGCGGCACCCGGGCGGGCGTCATCAAGACCACCTTCACCGAGGAGACCGAGACCGACCTCTTCGGCGAGCAGGCCGTCCTCTGCGGTGGCATGTCGCACCTCGTCCAGGCCGGCTTCGAGACCCTGACCGAGGCGGGCTACCAGCCGGAGATCGCCTACTTCGAGGTCCTCCACGAGCTGAAGCTCATCGTCGACCTCATGTGGGAGGGCGGCATCGCCAAGCAGCGCTGGTCGATCTCCGACACCGCGGAGTACGGCGACTACGTCTCCGGCCCGCGCGTCATCGACAGCAAGGTCAAGGAGTCGATGCAGGGCATTCTCGCCGACATCCAGGACGGCTCCTTCGCCAAGCGCTTCATCGACGACCAGGACAACGGCGCCGCCGAGTTCACGAAGCTGCGTGAGCAGGAGGCAGGTCACCCGATCGAGGCCACCGGCAAGCTCCTGCGCTCGCACTTCGCCTGGCAGACCGGCGACGACGACTACACCGAGGGCTCTGCCGCCCGCTGATCGCCGACTCCCGCCGCGGTCACCCCCGCGGTCGGGCCCCGAGGGGGCGCCCACCGGCACACCAGCCGGGGCGCCCCCTTCGTCGTGCCGACTGCGGACAGAGGCCGAAGGGGGCACCCGGCTCAGCCGGCGAGGTGCCCCCACCGCGGGGCGAGCGACTCCCACGGACCGGAGGCGGCGACCCGACCGGAGACGAGCACGACGACCCGGTCGGCCGCCTCGAGGGCGGCTCGCTTGGAGGTGGCGCCGATGACGGTCGCGCCCCGCTCGCGCAGGCCGTGCCACAACGCGATCTCGGTGGTCGCGTCGAGCGCGGAGGAGATGTCGTCGGCGAGCAGCAGCTCGGCCTCGGTGGCCAGCGCCCGGGCGAGCGCGAGTCGCTGCACCTGGCCGCCGGACAGGCGCACGCCGCGGTGGCCGACGAGTGACGTCGGCCCGCCGGCCGAGGAGACGTCCTCGGTGAGGCGGGCGAGCTCGACCGGCGCGTCGAAGGGACGCTCGTGCCCGAGCAGGACGTTGTCGGTGAAGGTCCCTGACAGCACCCTCGGCACCTGCGCGACGTGGGCGACCCGGCCGGGGCGCAGCTCGCGCTGCGGGTCCTCGATCTCGCGGCCGTTCCACCGCAGCGCGCCACGGTGGTCGACGAGCCCCGCCAGCGACGCGAGCAGGCTCGACTTGCCTGACCCGACCTGCCCGACGAGCAGGACGAGCTCCCCGGCCGAGACCGTCAGGTCGACGTCGCTCGCGCCGATGGTGCCGTCGTCGTGGACGACGGTCAGACCGCGCAGCTCCAGTCGCGTCAGCGGCTCGCGCGCGCCCGCCACCGGCGCGGGTGCCGCGCCCGTGACGAGGTCGACGCCCTCGGGCAGGTCCATCAGGTCGGCGCCCCCGGCGAAGCGGGCCGTCTCGACCTGCCACGCGCGGGTGCCGGGTGCCTCGGTGACGATCATGCTCGCCACCCGCCCGAACCAGTCGAAGCCCGCGACCGCCCCGGAGACGAGGATCGCGGTCGCCAGGCCCCAGCCCCCGGCGACGTGGATGGCCCACGCGGCGACGACCCCGCACTGGACCATGACGAGGGGCACGGCGTCGAGGACGGCCTGGACCCGGTGCTCCTTGACGGCGGCCGCCACGCGCCCGTCGTCGACCCGGCGCAGGTGCCGGCGGACGAAGGGGTCGCTGCCGCCAGCTTGATCGTGCGCACCGACTCGAGCGCCGAGACGACCGCACGACCGAATCGGGCCCGCGCGGTGGAGGCGGCGGCCGCCGACCGTCCGGCCACCGGCCGACCGAAGGTGGCGGCGAGTGCCGAGACCGACATGACCGCCAGGAGCACGGCGCCGGCGACCCAGGTGCCGGCGAGCACCGCCGTGACGACCGCGATCGCCAGACCGTTGAGGAAGTCGACCCACCGGTCGGCGTAGCGGGCGTAGCGGTCGGCGTCCATCGAGCGCGCGACGACCTCGCCGGGAGGCGTGCGGGGGAGGCGCTCGCTGCGGGTCTGGCCGATGAGCACGGACATGCGCGTGCGCAGCATGACCTCGATCCACCACCGGGGGTAGCGCGCGAAGGCCTCGGCGGTGATGAACGGGACGACGAGCAGGCAGAGCACGAGCAGCACGGTCAGGGCCGTGGGCGTACGTCCGTCCTGCAGTGCCTCGGCGGCCTTGCCCCAGACGAGCCCGGTGATGGCGCCCTGGGCGCCGAGGAGCGAGAGGGCGAGGAAGGCCAGCGCCCCGACGATGCCCCAGGCCGGCTTGACCGAGAGGGCGTGGACGATCCCGCGGGCGAGCGAGGGGCCGTCGCCGATCTCGGGGGCGACCGGTGGGGTCGTCGTCCGGCGGCGGCCACCGACCGGGTCGAGGTCGGCGTGCTCCTCCGGCCCGTGGGGTGGGGGCGCCGCGTCGGTCTCGGTGCGGCTGTCGAGGAGCAGGTCCCGGAAGGGGCCGGGGGTGTCCGCGAGCTCGGTGCGGCGCCCCTGCTGGATCACCCGGCCGTGGTCGAGCACGACGAGGTGCGGCGCCCGCTCGATGGTGTTGAGGCGGTGGGCGATGAGGATGCCGGTGCGCCCGACGAGCAGCCGGTCGGAGGCGGAGACGACCCGCCGCTCGGTGACGGGGTCCATGCGCGCGGTGGCCTCGTCGAGGACGACGACGCGCACGTCGCGCACGAGCAGCCGCGCGAAGGCGACGAGCTGCTCCTCACCGGCGGACAGGGTCGTGCCGCCCGGCCCGAGCAGCGTGTCGAGACCACCGGGCAGGCCCTCGACCCAGTCGGACAGGCCGAGCTCGACGACCGCGGCCTCGACGTCGGCGCGGGGGGTGTCGTCGAAGAGCGCGATGTTGTCCGCGAGGGTCCCCGCGACGATCTCGGTGCGCTGGGTGACCACTCCGACGTCGGTGCGCAGCAGCTCCAGGTCGATGTCGCGCACGTCGACGCCGCCGACGAAGACGCTGCCGCGCGGGGGCTCGATCGCCCGGGAGATGAAGGACGCGAGGGTGGACTTGCCCGACCCGGTGCGTCCGACGAGGGCGACCGTCTCACCGGCCGGGCAGGAGAAGGTGACGTCGCGCAGCGCGAAGCCGCCCTCCCCGTAGGAGAAGTCGAGGCCGCGTACCTCCACGTCCAGCTGCGCGCCCGTGGGGACGGGGGCGCCCCCCTTCGGCTCCGGCTCGACGGCGAGCATCTGGCGCAACCGGATCACCGCGCCGAGCCCGGCCTGCAGGTCGGGCAGGTGGTGCGAGAGCTGGGTGACCAGACCGACGAACGTCGAGGTGACGATGAAGAGCGTGACCAGCTCGCCGACCGAGAGCGACCCGCCGACCGTCAGCGCGATCCCCGCCACCCCGATGCCCGCGAGCAGCGTGTGCAGCAGCAGGCCGGCCCGACGGGCCAGCCGGGCCTCCACGGCGACGACGTCGCGGAAGCGTGCGTGCACCGCTGCGGTGAGGCTGGCCAGACGCTGGACCATGTGCGCCTGGCCCAGGCTGGTGCGCAGGTCGTCGCGCCCGGCGATGCCCTCCTCGAGCGCGCTGGCGTGGTCGGTCCAGGCCATCTCCTCGATGACCTTCAGGCGGGAGATCTCGCCCAGCAGCGGCCGGATCGCGCCGCCGGTGACTGCGGCGAGCACGGGGAAGAGGAACCACGCCGGCCACCAGGTGATGCCGGCGACGATCCACATCGGCACGACCGAGAACGCCGTGCGCGCGAACATCCAGATCTGCCACCGCATGAGGTTGCCGACCTCGTGGGTGTCGTCGTCGACCCGGTCGAGGATCTCGCCGGCGGCCTGCTCCGAGAGCGTGGCGACCGGCTGGGCGAGGGCCGCGTCGAGGAGGTCGTCGCGCAGCACCCCCTCGGCCCGGTCGGACAGACCGACCCAGACGACCTTGCCTGCGTTGTCGACCAGGGCACCACCGACGACGAGGAGCGCGAGCAGCTGGACGAGTCCGGTGGTGGGGTCCTCCGCGAGGCGACCGATGACGACCGTGCCGAGGGTGAGCGAGACGGCGGCGATCGCCGAGCAGACCAGCGCTGCGGCGGCCGCGGGTGAGCGCATGCGACGCCAGTCGACGGTGCGCTCGGGCGGCGTCGGGGTGGAGGCGGAAGGGGGAGTGGCGGCTGTGGCGGTCCGCTCGAGGGTCTGGGTCATGACGTGTCAAGGGTATGTCCGCCCACCGACACGGCGCCTCCCCATTTCGGGCCCGAGGACTTCGGGCACGACGGCGGGAGCCCCGCCCCCGTCCGAGGGGTGGACGGGGCATTCCGGCCAGTGGGCGCACCGGCGTACCGTCGAGGCAACGGCGGCCCACCCGGCCGCCTCCCACCGCAGCGGCACCCCCACCCACGTCGTGCCCGGCAGCAGCATCACCGCACGCACGTCACCCGAGGAGCCACCATGAGCGAAGAGACCATCGAGGTCCGCCGCGCCCTGCAGGAGAGCCTGGACCGGCGCGAGCAGGGCGGTCACTGACATCAGCTGACACAGCCAGTTTCCGCATGACGGACCAGACCGCCCCCGCCGCACCGGCCGGGGGCGGTCTGGCGTGTGAGACGCCGTATCACCGACCGGACGGGCGAACTACGGTGAGCCCATGCCTGAGCTGCGTTCCCGAACCACCACCCACGGTCGCAACATGGCCGGTGCCCGCGCCCTCTGGCGCGCGACCGGGATGGGCGAGGGTGACTTCGGCAAGCCGATCGTCGCGATCGCCAACTCCTTCACCCAGTTCGTGCCCGGGCACGTGCACCTGAAGGACATGGGCCAGCTCGTCGCCGGTGCCATCGAGGAGGCCGGGGGAGTGGGCAAGGAGTTCGACACGATCGCCGTCGACGACGGCATCGCGATGGGACACCACGGCATGCTCTACTCGCTGCCGAGCCGCGAGGTCATCGCCGACTCGATCGAGTACATGGTCAACGCGCACTGCGCCGACGCCCTCGTGTGCATCTCGAACTGCGACAAGATCACGCCCGGGATGCTGCTGGCCGCGCTCCGGCTGAACATCCCGACCGTCTTCGTCTCCGGCGGGCCGATGGAGGCCGGCAAGGCGATCATCGGTGCTGATGGAACCGCCGCCACCCGTCTCGACCTCGTCGACGCGATGGTCAAGGCCGTCGACGAGAACGTGAGCGACGAGGAGATCACCGCGATCGAGCAGTCGGCCTGCCCGACGTGCGGTTCCTGCTCGGGCATGTTCACCGCCAACTCCATGAACTGCCTCACCGAGGCGCTCGGCCTCTCGCTCCCGGGCAACGGCTCGACGCTGGCCACCGCGGAGGCACGCCGCGACCTCTTCCTCGACGCCGGCCGCCTCGTCGTGGACCTCTGCCGCGACTACTACGACGGGGACGACGAGTCGGTCCTGCCGCGCTCGATCGCGACGAAGCCCGCCTTCGCCAACGCCATGCGCCTGGACATCGCCATGGGCGGCTCGACCAACACGATCCTGCACCTGCTCGCCGCGGCGCAGGAGGCGGAGGTCGACTTCGACCAGCACGACATCGACGCCCTCTCCCGCGTCACCCCGTGCCTGGTCAAGGTCGCGCCGAACTCCAGTGACTTCTACATGGAGGACGTCCACCGCGCCGGTGGGATCCCCGCGATCCTCGGTGAGCTCAACCGCGGCGGCATGCTCGACACGGGCGTGCGGGCCGTGCACAGCACGAAGCTCGACGAGTGGCTCGCCGACTGGGACATCCGCTCGGGCACCGCCACCGAGCGGGCCAAGGAGCTCTTCCATGCCGCTCCGGGCGGGGTGCGCACGACCGAGGCCTTCTCCTCGACCAACCGCTGGACCAGCCTGGACACCGACCCCGAGAACGGCTGCATCCACTCCGTCGACCACGCCTACTCCAGCGAGGGCGGCCTGGCCGTCCTCACGGGCAACCTCGCCCCGGACGGCTGCATCGTCAAGACCGCGGGGGTGCCCGAGCACCAGTGGACCTTCTCCGGGCCGGCGCGGGTCGCCGAGTCCCAGGAGGCGGCCGTGGAGATGATCCTGTCGAAGCAGGTGCAGGAGGGCGAGGTCGTCGTCATCCGCTACGAGGGCCCCAAGGGCGGTCCCGGCATGCAGGAGATGCTCTACCCCACCTCCTACCTCAAGGGCACCGGCCTGGGCCCGAAGTGCGCACTGATCACCGACGGCCGCTTCTCCGGTGGCTCCTCGGGCCTGTCCATCGGGCACGTCTCCCCGGAGGCCGCCGCCGGCGGGGCGATCGGGTTGGTGCAGGACGGCGACGTCATCGAGTTCGACATCCCGGGTCGTCGGGTCAACCTCCTCGTCGACGACGAGGAGCTGCAGCGGCGCCGCACGGAGCAGGACGCGAAGGGGTGGGCCCCGGTCTCCCGTGACCGTCCCGTCACCGCCGCGCTGAAGATCTTCGCGAAGTTCGCCCAGTCCGCCGACAAGGGCGCGGCGCGCAAGGTCGACTGACCCGGGACCTGGTGGTCACCGCCCGTGGGCGGCGGCGTGTGCGTGCGTCACTCGCCTCGTGGGCGACGCAGGCTCCGCCAGAGCCGCAGCGGCAGCAGACCGATCAGCGGAGCCCGCTTGCCGAGGTCCTGGTTGTCCTGCCGGTCGAAGGCGGCCGCATAGCGCCCGGCGGCATCGGCCGAGTCGTAGGTCTTCGATCCCCCTTCGCCGCAGCCGCGCTCGCACTCCCAGCGCAGGACGGGTCCCTCGGCCCGGAAGCGCAGACGATGGCCGAGCACGCGACAGGTGAACATCTGCTCAGTTTACGGACGGGCGCCCGGGGGTAGCCACGGTGCATGTCTCAGGCGGTACAGACAGGCACCATCGAGACCCAGGTGCCATCACGGCTCGATCGTCTTCCCTGGTCGAAGTTCCACTGGCGTGTGGTCATCGGACTCGGTGCGGTGTGGATCCTCGACGGGCTCGAGGTCACGATGGTGTCCTCGGTGGCGGCCCGGTTGACCGAGGAGGGCAGTGGGCTCAGCCTCTCTGCCGGTCAGATCGGACTCGCCGGGGCCATCTACATCGCCGGCGCATGCCTGGGAGCACTCTTCTTCGGCCAGCTGACCGACCGGCTCGGGCGCAAGAAGATGTTCATCGCGACGCTGCTGGTCTACCTCGTGGCCACGGTGGCGACGGCATTCGCCTTCGCGCCCTGGTTCTTCTACCTGGCGCGGTTCTTCACCGGCGCCGGCATCGGTGGCGAGTACGCGGCGATCAACTCGGCGATCGACGAGCTGATCCCCGCCCGGGTGCGCGGACAGGTCGACCTGGTCATCAACGGGTCCTACTGGCTGGGCGCGGCCATCGGGGCCGGGTCGGCCCTGTTCTTCCTCAGCGACGTCTTCCCCACCTGGCTCGGCTGGCGGGTGGCATTCGCCGCCGGAGCGGTCCTCGGGCTGGCCATCCTCTTCGTCCGCCGCCACGTGCCCGAGAGCCCACGCTGGCTGTTCATCCACGGCCACGAGGACGAGGCCGAGCGGATCGTCGACGAGATCGAGCGCGAGGTCAGGCAGGAGACCGGCGAGGAGCTGTCCGAGCCGGAGGACACGCTGACGGTCCGCCAGCGCAGGGCGATCCCGTTCCGGATGATCGCGCGCACCGCCTTCAAGCTCTACCCCAAGCGCACCGTCCTCGGTGTGGCCCTGTTCGTCGGGCAGGCCTTCATCTACAACGGGATCACGTTCAACCTCGGGACGCTGCTGAGCACCTTCTTCGGGGTCGCGTCCGGGCTGGTGCCGATCTTCATCATCATCTGGGCACTGAGCAACTTCCTGGGCCCCGTCCTGCTGGGGCGCTTCTTCGACACGGTCGGTCGGATCCCGATGATCGCCGGCACGTACCTCGGGTCGGCGCTGCTGACCATCCCGCTGGCCATCCTGTTGATGAACGGGGCACTCAACCGGTGGACGTTCATCGCCTTCATCGTGGCGATCTTCTTCCTCGCCTCCGCCGGCGCCAGTGCTGCCTACCTCACCGTGAGCGAGGTCTTCCCGATGGAGACCCGCGCCCTGGCAATCGCGTTCTTCTACGCGCTGGGGACCGCCATCGGCGGAACCGTCGGGCCCCTGCTCTTCGGTCGACTCATCGGTACCGAGGAGGCCGTGTTCGTCGCCGTGGGCTTCTTCATCGCGGCCGGTGTCATGGCACTGGGCGGAGTGGCCGAGATCTTCCTCGGCGTGCGGTCCGAGCAGGCGAACCTGGAGGACATCGCCCAACCGCTGACGGCCTCCGAGGCGGAGGAGGAGTCCGATGAGTCCGGGGAGTCCGAGGAGGCCGGGAAGTCCGGCGACGAGTCCACGTCCGCGGACACCGCAGCTGCCCCGCGTCACCATCGGCCGGAGGTCGAGGACGGGGTGCCGGACGACGACGAGCGTGCGCGTGACCGGGCCGAGCTCGACGAGCGGGTGCGGGAACGGGCCCGCCGGCGACAGGTCCGGGAGACCACCGGCGGGCGTCGGTACCGACCCGGCCCAAGCGCGGCCCTGTCCTCCTCCCGTACCGGGGGCGTGGACCCGGTCCGAGCAGCGAGCGCGGATCGTGCTCTGGACCGCGAGATCGCCGCGATCGCCGCGGCGCTGGACGAGCACGGTGCCACCGAGCGCAGGGAGCTCGTCCGTCTCGTCGGGGCGCGCTACTGGGGCCCGGGGCGTTTCGCCAGGGCGCTGGACGCCGCCCTCGACGAGGGTCGCATCCGGAGGGTGTCGGGCCGCACCTACGGACCGGTCGGCGAGTAGCCCGGCCGACAGCAGCCCCCTGTCCGCACTGCAATACAGCCCGCCCACATCGCGGACCGCGGCCTAGCCTGAGCACATGACCGACGCACCGCAGGACAGCTTCGACATCGCCGTCATCGGCGGGGACGGGATCGGCCCCGAGGTGGTGGCCGAGGGACTGAAGGTCCTGGCCGCGTCCGGGGTGACGGTCTCCACCACCGAGTACGACCTCGGCGCCCAGCGCTGGCACCGCACGGGGGAGACCCTGCCGGACTCGGTCGTCGAGGAGATCCGCGGGCACGACGGGATCCTGCTCGGGGCCATCGGCGACCCGACCGTCCCCTCCGGCGTCCTCGAGCGCGGGGTGCTGCTCCCCCTTCGCTTCGCGCTGGACCACTACGTCAACCTGCGCCCGGCCAAGCTCTTCCCGGGGGTGACCAGCCCGCTGTCGAGCGAGGTGACCGACAAGGGCCTCGACTTCGTCGTCGTCCGCGAGGGCACCGAGGGCCCGTACGTCGGCAACGGTGGAGCGCTGCGCGTCGGCACCCCGCACGAGGTCGCGACCGAGGTCAGTGTCAACACCCGCTTCGGCATCGAGCGCGTGGTGCGGGACGCCTTCGCCCGCGCGCAGGCCCGCCCGCGCAGGCACCTGACCCTCGTGCACAAGCACAACGTGCTCACCCACGCCGGTCACCTGTGGCGACGCACCGTCGAGGAGGTCGGCG
The DNA here is from genome assembly GCF_029510815.1 of Janibacter sp. DB-40. Taxonomy (NCBI): domain Bacteria; kingdom Bacillati; phylum Actinomycetota; class Actinomycetes; order Micrococcales; family Intrasporangiaceae; genus Janibacter; species Janibacter sp. DB-40. The sequence goes on from NZ_CP120360.1 coordinate 988,995, forward strand.
CGGAGTACCCCGACGTCGAGACCGCCTACCAGCACGTCGACGCGGCGACGATCTTCATGGCCACCGACCCGGCGCGCTTCGACGTCATCGTCACCGACAACCTCTTCGGTGACATCATCACCGACATCGCGGCCGCGATCGCCGGTGGCATCGGCCTGGCCGCCAGCGGCAACATCAACCCCTCCCGCGAGGCGCCGAGCATGTTCGAGCCGGTCCACGGCTCCGCACCGGACATCGCCGGGCAGGGCAAGGCCGACCCGACAGCGGCGATCCTCTCCGCGGCGATGCTGCTGGAGCACCTCGGTCGTCCCGAGGACGCGCGGCGCGTCGAGGCCGCGGTCGCCGCGGACCTCGCCGAGCGGGCCGGTGAGCGGTCCACCTCGGCGATCGGTGACGCCGTCGCTGCCCGTTTGTGATGTGGTGCACAGGGAGGACTACCCTGCGAGGACCCGAACACCTGAGGAGTCGAGTCACCGATGACCGCTGAGCTCACCTTCGCAACCACCCGCCGCGAGGACCCCCTGCCTGCTGCCGAGCGCGAGACGATCCTCGCCAACCCGGCCTTCGGCACCACCTTCACCGACCACATGGTCACCGCCACCTGGACGAAGGCGACGGGCTGGCACGACGGTCAGGTCCGCCCCTTCGGGCCGCTCTCGCTCTCGCCCGCCGCGGCCGTCCTGCACTACGCGCAGGAGGTCTTCGAGGGCATGAAGGCCTACCGGCACGCGGACGGGTCCGTGTGGACCTTCCGGCCGGACCGCAACGCCGCCCGGATGGCCCGCAGCTGCGAGCGCCTCGCGCTGCCGGTGCTGAGCGAGGAGGACTTCATCGGCGCCATCCGCGCGCTCGTGGAGACCGACAAGGCGTGGGTGCCCGACTCCGGCACCGGTGAGTCCAGCCTCTACCTGCGCCCCTTCATGTTCGCCTCGGAGGCCTTCATCGGCGTCCGCCCGGCCAACGAGGTGACCTTCTCCGTCATCGCCAGCCCGGCCGGTGCGTACTTCCCCGGTGGCATGAAGCCGGTCAACCTCTGGTTGAGCACCGACTACGCGCGCGCCGGCGAGGGCGGCACGGGTGCCGCGAAGTGCGGTGGCAACTACGCCTCGTCCCTGGCCGGTCAGCTGGAGGGCGCCGCCCAGGGGTGCGACCAGGTGGTCTTCCTCGACTCCTCGACGCACACCTACATCGAGGAGCTCGGCGGGATGAACCTCTTCTTCGTCATGAAGGACGGTCGTCTGCGCACCCCGGCGCTCACGGGCTCCATCCTCGAGGGCGTCACCCGCGACTCCATCCTCGAGCTCGCGCCCGACCTCGGGCTGCAGCCGGAGGAGGCCCGCATCGGCATCGACGAGTGGAAGGACGGCGTCGCGTCCGGCGAGATCACCGAGATCTTCGCCTGCGGCACCGCCGCCGTCGTCACGCCCGTCGGCGAGCTGCGCTGGGAGGGCGGGTCCGTCGCGTCCACCGCCGGTACCGAAGGGGGAGAGGTCACCCGATCCATCCGCCAGGCCCTGCTGGACATCCAGTACGGCGTCGCCGAGGACACCCGCGGTTGGATGACCCGACTGGCCTGAGGCGCGGCACCCCGCGCCTGATCGCGACCGACCTCGACGGCACGCTGCTGCGCTCGGACGGCACCGTCTCGAGGCGGTCCGTCGCCGCCCTGCGCGGTGTCGCCGAGGTCGGTCTCGAGACGGTGCTCGTCACGGCCCGCCCGCCGCGGTGGCTCGACGAGCTCGCGGACGTCGTCGGTGCCCGGGGTGTGGCGATCTGCGGCAACGGCGCCTTCCGTTACGACGTCGCGCGCCAGCGGGTCTTCCGGGAGCGGACGATGGCCCGGGACGTCGTCACCGAGATCGTGCGCGACCTGCGCGAGCAGGTGCCCGGTACCGGCTTCGCCGCGGAGCGCTCGACGGGGCTGGCTGCGGAGAGCATGTTCGCCGCGATCCACGACCATCCCGAGGACCTCGTGACGACGTCGGAGATCGAGCTGCTCCGGGATGCGGCGGTCGGCAAGCTGCTCGCCCGCAACCCGCACCTGAGCGACGAGGAGTTCATCGAGGTCGCGACGCAGGTCGTGGGGGACCGGGCGATCGTCGCCTTCTCCGGGGCGGGTGGGCTCGCGGAGATCTCCGCGCTCGGCGTCACCAAGGCGGCGGCGCTGCGCGAGTGGAGCGACGAGCTCGGGATCGTGCCCGAGGAGGTGTGGGCCTTCGGGGACATGCCCAACGACCTGCCGATGCTGCAGTGGGCCGGGCGCTCCTTCGCCGTGGCCAATGCCCACCCGGACGTGCTGACTGCGGTCACCGACCACTGCCCGGGCAACGACGAGGACGGCGTGGCCCGGACCCTCGAGATGCTCCTCGACGGTCTCGGTCCGTGAGCCCAGCCAGTCCACATGCCGGACAGCAGCGAGGCGACGGGTGCGTGCAGTGGGACAGTGACGACGTGATGCCTCTGATGATGTACCGCGCCGCCACCGCGGCCGAGCTCATTATCTAGGCGCGACGAGCCACCTGCTCGTCGCGCAGACCTCCCGCACCCGGGGGGTCTTTGCTTTTGTCGAGGAGCAGCCAGCGGGCCGGAGTCGACGAGGCATCGGGTCCGGAGCATCACCCTCGCGAAGGACCGGCGCGACGTGCAGGTGTCACCCACCGACCTCGGCGACACGCCCCCTTCGCCCCGTCCGACGGAGAGCACCGATGAGCACCGGATTCCACGTCTACGACACGACCCTGCGCGACGGCGCCCAGCAGGAGGGCATCAACGTCTCCGTCGCGGACAAGCTGGCCATCAGCCGTCTGCTCGACGAGCTGGGCGTCACCCACATCGAAGGGGGTTGGCCCGGGGCCAACCCCAACGACACCGAGTTCTTCGCCCGGGCCCGGGACGAGTTGGACCTGCGCAACGCCACGCTCGCCGCCTTCGGCGCGACCCGCAGGGCCGGCGTCGATGCCGCCTCGGACCCGCAGGTGCAGGCGCTGCTCGACTCTGGCGCCGAGGTGATCACCCTCGTGGCGAAGATGCACCCCGGCCACGTCGAGCGGGCGCTGCGCACGAGCGTCGCGGAGAACCTCGAGATGATCCGGGACACCGTGGCCCACCTGCGCTCCCACGGACGCACGGTGATGGTCGACGGCGAGCACTTCTTCGACGGCTACCTCCTCGACCGCGACTACGCGCTGGCCTGCGTCACGGCCGCCCACGAGTCCGGCGCCGAGGTCGTGGCCGTGTGCGACACCAACGGGGGCATGCTGCCCGGCCAGGTGCGTGCCGCGGTCGCCGACGTCATCGCGGTCACCGGTGCGCGTCTGGGCATTCACTGCCACAACGACACCGGGTGCGCGGTCGCCAACTCGATGGCCGCGGTGGAGGCGGGGGCCGACCACGTCCAGGGGACGATCAACGCCTACGGCGAGCGCACCGGCAACGCCGACCTGATCACCGTCGTCGCCAACCTCCAGCTCAAGCTCGGCATGGACCTCGTCGAGCCCTACCGGTTGCAGGACGCGACCCGCATCGCCCACGCGGTGAGCGAGGTGACGAACTTCCCGCCCTTCTCCCGCCAGCCGTACGTCGGCTCGGGGGCCTTCGCGCACAAGGCCGGTCTGCACGCGAGCGCGATCAAGGTGGACCCGGACCTCTACCAGCACATCGACCCCAAGTCGGTCGGCAACGACATGCGCATGCTCGTCTCCGACATGGCCGGCCGTGCGACGGTGGAGCTGAAGAGCCGCGAGTTCGGCGTCGACCTCGCCGGTGACGACGCGGCGCTGTCCCGCGTGCTGGCCAAGGTCAAGCAGCTGGAGCGGCAGGGGTACACCTTCGACGCGGCGGACGCGTCCTTCGAGCTGCTGCTGCGTCGCGAGCTCGACGAGGAGGCGCCCGTGTACGCGGAGGTCGAGTCCTGGCGGGTCATGATCGACGCCCGAGGCGGGGAGAACGCCCTGTCCGAGGCCACCGTCAAGGCCGTCGCCGGCGGGCAGCGGATCGTCGCGACGGGGGAGGGCAACGGCCCCGTCAACGCCCTCGACCACGGTCTGCGCCAGGCGCTCTCGGTGGTCTACCCGGAGATCGAGGGGCTGGAGCTCATCGACTACAAGGTGCGCATCCTCGACGCCGCGCACGGCACCGACGCCACCACCCGCGTGCTCATCGAGACGAGCGACGCACACACGTCGTGGACCACCGTGGGCGTCGCCGACAACATCGTCGAGGCCTCGTGGGAGGCGCTCCTCGACGGTGTCACCTACGGGCTGATGCGCGCCGGGGTCCCCGCCCGCTGACCCGGGTCTACGCTGGAACCGGTACCCGGCGCGCGGGACTGCCGTGATGCGGAGGAACCATGACCCACGAGTCCCTGCTGGCCGAGGCGCTCGTCGAGGCGGCTCGCGAGATCAACACCCCCCAGGACCTGGAGGGCACGCTGGACGGCATCGTGCAGGCTGCCGCGCACTCGCTCGAGGACATCGACCACGTCGGCATCTCGATCGTCCACCGGAGGGGCGACATCGAGACGAAGGCCGGCACCGACCAGCTGGTGTGGGAGCTCGACGCACTGCAGTACTCCCTGCGCGAGGGGCCCTGCGTCCAGGCGGTGGAGTCCGACTCGGTCACCGTCGCGAACCGGATGCGCGACGAGACGCGGTGGCCCAACTTCGTGCCCCGCGCGGTCGAGATGGGGGTCCGGGCGCAGATGGGCGTGCGGCTGTACGTCGAGCCGGAGACGCTCGGCGTGCTCAACCTCTACGCCACCGAGAGCGACACGATCGATGCCGAGGTGGTCCACACCGCGGAGCTGTTCGCCGTCCACGCCGCCATCGCCCTGGGGCGGGCTCGGCGCGAGGAGCAGCTCGGCGAGGCCATCGCCACGCGCAAGGCGATCGGCCAGGCGGTCGGGCTGGTGATGGAGCGGTACCGGATCGACGAGGACCGCGCGTTCCAGTTCCTGGTCCGCGTCTCCACCACGAGCAACATCAAGATCCGTGACCTCGCCCAGGAGCTCATCGAGACCGCCAACGGCACCTACCGTCCCGGGTCGTAGGCCGCTCGACCATCGGGGTCGCAGATGATCGAGCGGCCGGGGGGACGAGGCCGCCGCACCCCTACGACGTCGTGACGTGCCCGAAGCGGTGGCGCGTGGTGCTCACCGCCTGCTCGCGCAGGAAGGGCAGCAGCTCACGCCGGCCGGTCGCGAGGACCGGCCCGGTGATGACGTCCACTCCTGCGGCGACGAGGTCGTCGACGAGCGCGGGTGCATCCGTCCCGACCAGGCGCACCCGGGCGTGCTCGACCCGCCCGGCGCGGGCGAGGAAGGCCGCGTCGTCCTCGGCCTCGACCTGGACGTGGCCGAGGCTCCCGGGGAGCTTCAGCGCCGGGTCGGCCGACACGAGCACACCCGCCCCGGTGAGGGTGGCGGCGGCGGCGAGGCGCACGACCTCGGCGACGGTGGCACCGGCCCCGGCGCGCACGAGCACGTTCGGGTGCGGCCGGTAGCGGAAGACATTCGTCTCCACGACGAGTGCACTCTTGTCGTGCTCGACACCGAACTCGAGCGCCCACGCGGCGGCGTCGCTGGAGATCGCCGCCTCGATCCACGGCCGGTCCGCGTCGGGCACGGTCGAGCCGAGTGCTGCGAGCTGCGCGTCGACGGTGCGGCGCACCGCGGACGAAGGGGTGGTCCCGTGGGTGGGGAGCCCGTCGGCACGCCAGGTGCCCAGCTGGGCCACGTAGTTCGGCCCACCGGCCTTGGCGCCCGGCCCGATGGAGGAGGACTTCCATCCACCGAAGGACTGGCGCTGCACGATGGCCCCGGTGATGTGCCGGTTGACGTAGCCGTTGCCGACCTCGACGGCGTCGGTCCAGTGCCGGATCTCCGACTCGTCGAGGCTGTGCAAACCCCCGGTGAGGCCGAAGTCGGTGGCGTTCTGCAGCTCGATCGCCTGCTCCAGCGAGTCGGCCCGCATCAGGCCGAGCACAGGGCCGAAGACCTCGGTGAGGTGGAAGAAGGACCCGGGGGCCACCCCTTCCTTGACTCCCGGCGACCACAGGCGACCGGTGTCGTCGAGCTGCCGGGGCTCGACCAGCCAGCTCTCACCGGGCTCGAGGGTGGTCAGCGCGCGCAGCAGCTTGTCGCTCGGCGGCTCGATGACCGGCCCCATCCGGGTGCCCAGGTCGCTGGGCCAGCCCACGGCGATCGAGCTGACCGCGTCGACCAGCTGGCGGCGGAACCGCGGGGAGGTGGCGATGGACCCGACGAGGATGCCGAGCGAGGCGGCCGAGCACTTCTGGCCCGCGTGCCCGAAGGCCGAGGAGACGAGGTCGGCGACGGCGAGGTCGATGTCGGCCGAGGGGGTGACGACCAGGGCGTTCTTGCCCGATGTCTCACCGAGCACCCGGGCGCCCTCCTCGCGCCCGGCGCGCCACCCGGCGAAGAGCCGGGCCGTCTCGCTCGCGCCGGTGAGCACGACCGCGTCGACGTCCTCGTGCGAGACGAGGCGCTGACCGACCTCGTTCTCCTCCGTGCGCACCACCTGGAGCACGTCGGTCGGGACACCGGCGGCGTGCAGCGCGGCGACGGCCTCCTCGACGCACCCGGGCGTCTGCGGTGCCGGCTTGATGATCACGGCGGAGCCGGCGGCGAGGGAGGCGAGGACACCACCGATCGGTATGGCGACCGGGAAGTTCCACGGCGGGGTGATCAGCGTCAGGGCGAAGGGGGTGAACCGTGCCCCGTCGGCCATCGGCCCGTCCTCGAGCTCGAGGGCCCGGTCGGCGTAGTAGCGCGCGAAGTCGACGGCCTCGGAGACCTCGGGGTCGGACTCGGCGATGGTCTTGCCGGCCTCGGCGGCCATGACCGCCACGAGGGCCTCGCGGCGCGCGTTGAGCTCGCGGGCGGCGTCACGCAGCACCGCGGCGCGCTCCTGCGCGGGACGCGCGGCCCAGCCCTCGTGCGCCGCACGCCCGGTGGCGACGACCTCCTCGACGTGGGCGATGACGTCCAGGTGCCGCGAGGTCAGCTCGGGCATCGGCTGGGCGACCGCCCGGGCGGCCCACTCCCGGTGCTCGGCCAGGGCCGGGTCGGCGTCGGGGGTGTTGGCGAAGGTGTCGCCGATCGTCGCGGGCTCGACGGGCCGGCGCGGGCCGGTCGGGGTCGTCCCGATGGCCCCGACGCTCGCGCGGAAGCGGGTCTCCTGGTCGGGCATCGCGGCCGAGTCGTCGGAGAAGAAGGCGTGCAGGTAGTTCTCCGGGGAGGCGTTCTCCTCGAGGCGGCGCACGAGGTAGGAGACGGCGGAGTCGAAGTCCTCCGGTGCGACGACCGGGGTGTAGAGGATGACCGTGCCGACGTCGTCGCGGACCGCGCGGGCCTGCGCCGGCGACATGCCCTGCAGCATCTCGATGTCGAGGGCGTCCTCGACGCCGCGGGACTGGGCGAGCAGGTGCGCGCTCGCGACGTCGTAGAGGTTGTGCGAGGCGACCCCGATACGCACCCCGGCAGCGACGCTGTCGGCGCGCAGGGCGCGCTCGACGCAGCGCAGGTAGTTCGCGTCGACGTCACCCTTCGTCGGGTAGGGGGCCTGCTCCCAGCCGTGCATGACCGCCTCGACCTTCTCCATGGCGAGGTTGGCGCCCTTGACCAGGCGGATCTTCACACCCGCGCGGCCCTGGGCCCGGCGCTCGGCGGCGAAGGCGATGAGGCGCTCCATGGCGGGCAGCGCGTCCGGCAGGTAGGCCTGCAGGACGATGCCGGCCTCGAGGTCGTGGAAGTCCGGCTCGGAGAGGATCGCCATGAACAGCTCGAGCGTCATCTCCAGGTCGCGGTACTCCTCCATGTCGAGGTTGACGAAGGCGTGCGGGGTGGACGCCTTCGCCGCGGCGTAGAGGGGGCGCAGGCGCTCGACGCAGCGCTCGACCGTGCCGGGGGTGTCCCACACGCTGATCTGGCTGACGAGCGAGGAGGCCTTGATCGAGACGTAGTCGACGTCGCCGCGCTCGAGCAGCTCGCGGGTGCGCCGGGTGCGGGAGGCGGCCTCGTCCTCGCCGAGGACGGCCTCGCCCAGCAGGTTGATGTTCAGGCGGAACCCGTCCTCGCGGGCAGCGGCGAGGTGCCGACCAAGGGTCGGGTCGTTCGCGTCGACGAGCAGGTGGCCGACCATCTGCTTCATCCGCGCGCGGGCGGCGGGGACGACGACCTTCGGCGCGATCCTGGCGACCGTCGCGCCGAGGCCGAGCAGACCGCGGTCGACCGGGCCGAGGAAGGAGGTGGCGTCCGCGGCGGTGATCTGGCTGAGCGCATTGGCCGCGGCCTTGTCGTCCTCGGGGCGGGCGACACGGTCGACGAAGAAGACGGCCAGGTCCAGGCCACCACCCGCGTCGGAGAGGAGCGCGGCCAGCTGGCCGGTGGTCTGCGCCTCGCGCTTGGTCTGCCCGGCGTGGGCGGCAGCGGCCCAGCGCTCGGCGAGGGCGACGGCGTCCTCGACGAAGGGGGTCAGGGCTGCGGTGGCCGGGTGGGCGCCGGAGGCGGTCGTGGTGTCGGGTGCCGTGGTCATCCTCCGACGGTAGGGCGGCCGGGTGTGTGGCACCACAGACAACTGCCACCTCTTGGGCGAAGGGGGTCATACACTTGTCCAATGGATCTGCAGGAGCTCGTGGACGAGGCCTCGGCGATCCTCGATGCTCCCGTGACGCTCGAGGATCGCGGGCTGCGCCTGCTCGCCTTCGCCGCCCACGACGCGGGTGCCGACCACGTCCGGGTCGAGACCGTCCTGGGCCGTGGTGCCGGGCAGCGGACGCGGGAGTGGTTCGAGTCCTTCGACATCGCCCGGGCGCGCGGGCCGGTCCACGTCCCTGCGCACCCGGAGCGGGAGATCGCCGCGCGCCTGTGCCTTCCGGCGCGCGCCCGTGGCGTCGTCCGCGGCTACCTGTGGGCGGTGGAGCCGCCGGAGGGTCTGGCGCCCGAGCGCGTACGGGCGGCCCAGGCCCTCGCGGCCCGTGCGGGCGAGGTCCTGGCCCGGGCCACCTCGCGCCGGCGGGAGACCGAGCGACTGCTGCTCGACCTCCTCGAGACGGGTGCGGAGGGGCGGGGTGGCATCGCGCGCGAGCTCGCCGACGACCTCGCGATCGCGAGCACCGCGAGCGTCGTCTGTGCCGTCCTCGGCGGGGCGCCCGGTGTGCGCCTGCAGGCCGACCAGGTCCACGGGCCCGGGGGAGTGCCGCGCGACGTCGGGGTCGCCGAACGCTCCGGGGACCTCGTCCTGCTCGTCCCGACCGAGGGACCCGGCTCGCCGGTGAGGGACGTCGTCGAGTCCGCGATCACCGCCCTGGCCCGTCTGGGCCTGCCCGAGGTCGTGGCGGGCGTCGGGGACGAGGTACCCCTGCGTGAGGCGGTCGTCTCGGACCGGCGGGCCCGCGCCGCCCTCCGCGTCGTGCGTCCGAGGGACCGGACGCAGCCGAGCGGCCCGGCCGCCACCCGGGTGCACGCCTGGGACGCGCTCGGGGTGACGCGGCTGCTCGGCGGCCGCGCCGCGGACGAGCTCGTCGAGGCCGTGCGCACACCCGCGGCCACGGCGCTCCTGGACGGCCCCGAGGAGCTCCTCGAGACGGCGTGGGTGTACCTCGAGGAGGCGGGGTCCGTCGCATCGACGGCCGCCCGCCTCGGTCTGCACCGGCAGAGCGTGTACCACCGGATCCACCGCATCGAGGCGCTCACCGGGTTGGACCTCTCGCGCGGACGCGACCGACTCGAGCTCCATCTCGCCCTCGTCGTCCTGCGCACGACATGAGCCGGTGCCGGTGCAGCACCCCTTCGGCGAAGCGGCATAGACTCGGCCGGAACCCTGCTCCCTGTCAAGGAGGTAGCCATGGTCGATGCCGGATCGGAACCCGACCGGGTCGGCATCACGCGACGGGAGCGGATCCAGGAGCGTGCGCTGGGTGAGATCCTCGACGCCGCGCGCGAGGAGCTGCGCCTGCACGGCCCGAGCGGGGTGACCATGCGGGCCGTGGCGCGGGCGGTCGACATGACCCCCTCGGGCCTCTACCGACACGTGTCCGGGCACGACGAGCTGCTCGGCCTGCTCGCCGTGGACGCCTACGAGGGGCTTGCCTCGGCGATGGCCCGGGCGCGCGCCAGCGCACCGGAGTCGGACCACGCCACCGCGTGGTACCGCGTGGCCATGGCCATGCGCCAGTGGCACTTCGACCACCGGTCCGAGTACGAGCTGCTCGTCTCGCCCCGCCTGATCACCGTCGTGCCGGACCGGCTGCAGGCCGCCGCCGGCGGGGCCATGGAGATGCTCGCGCGAATCGTCGCCGACGCGATCGAGTCCGGACAGCTCGATCCGCAGGCATCGGCCTTCCCGGTGACCTCGGCGCGCGGGAGCGAGGACGTCCCGGCGGCGGCACGCTCGATCGCCCTGTCCGCGCTGGCCTCGCTCGCCGGGCACGTCGGCTTCGAGGCCAGGGGCTTCCTCGCGGAGAGCGACATGGACCCGCAGGAGTACTTCAGCGCCTACCTGCGCGGGCTGATGAAGCTGATGGGATTCGTCGTCGAGCCCGGCCCGCTCGTCATGCCCGAGCTGCACTGACCCGTACCTGCCCAGGCCCTTGCGCAGGGGGCGATTCGCAACTGCTTAGGCTCTTGCGAAGGGGACGGTCTCGCAACTGCTTGGGCTCTTGCGAAGGGGGCGGTGCGTTCAGAGCGCGCCGACGAAGACGACGAGCGCAGCGACTGCCATGACCGCGGCCAGGGCCAGCGCGACGGTCGGTGCCCGTGCGCACAGCCACTCGAGCGCGCGGTAGAGACCGGTCAGGGCGGCCACCGCGAGTGTCACGTGGAGCAATAGCGCGAGGGCCGTGCCGGCGATCATCCCGGCGGTCCGGAACCGTCCCCACAGCTGGGCGAGGACCAACGGGATGGCGATCGCCCCGGCGGCCCCCGTGGCCAGCCGCATCCCCAGGGCACCCTCACCCATCCACGGGACACCACCGACGAGGGGCAGGTCGAGGTCGACGAGGTCCGCCGTGGTCCACAGCCCGAGCACGGTCAGCACGACGAGGGAGCCGACGGAGGCCACGCGCCAGCGCCAGGTCTGCGCGCGGGACCACGTCCTGTCGCCCCGGACCATGACGGCCAGGGTGACCGCCGTCCACATCAGCCAGCGACGCACGAGCCCGGCCCCGGTGTCGGCCATGGCGTCCCGGAAGACCCGGTTGGCTTCCTCGACGTCGACCTCGATGCCCCGGGTGCTGAGGTACGCGGGCGGCTCCGGGGGCCAGCTGACCAGCCCGTCGTGGAGCAGGGCCGCCGGCAGGTGGTGACCGCTGCGGGGGATCAGCCACGCGAACACCGACGGCACCGAGGCCAGGTCGGTGGTGAAGGTGCTCGGGTCCGCGGGGACGAGCAGCTCACCCAGCTCGCGGTCGAGGTAGGCGATGCGTCGCACCATCCGGAAGTCGTCGGGCTCCTCCATCTCCGCCGTGCGCTCCAGCGCGACGACCGGGGGAGCGCTCGGGTCGGGGGCCTCCTCGAGCGTCCCCCCGTCGTAGAAGCGTCGGACCTGTGGCGCCAGCTGGTGTGTCACGCCCCCAGCGTGGCAGCGGACGGTGACGACCGGGTGCCGGCACGGGCGGAGAGGTCGTCGAGGACGTCCAGGAGGCGGCGTCGCAGCGCGTTGGAGCGCGCCGTGAACCCGCGCTGCCGCTCCACGTACTCGGCCTTGCCCGCCGGTGTCTCGATCGCCACCGGTGCGATGCCGACGTCGGACAGGTCGTACGGCGAGGCGGCCATGTCCAGCTCGCGGATCTCCCGGGCCAGCTCGAAGGCCGCGAGCGTCAGACCGGACGGGACCGCGGGGGCGAGCTTGAAGCACCACTTGTAGAGGTCCATCCCCGCGTGCAGGCAGCCCGGCTGCTCGAAGGCCACCTGGTCCTCGCGGGTGGGGCGAAGGGAGTTGCGCCCCACCGCGTCCGGGGTGAAGAAGCGGTAGGCGTCGAAGTGGCTGCACCTGACCCGGTTGCGCTCGACGACGGCATCCGTCTCCTCCTGCGACAGGCGGAGCGGGAGCTGCTCGTGGCGCTGCTCGCCCGGGGCGAGCCGGTAGACCATCGCCCACTCGTGCAGGCCGAAGCAGTCGTGCGTCGCGGGGCGCGACAGCGTCGCGCCGAGCAGGCCGTGCACGAAGCCGAGGGCGCGCCCCCTTCGCTCCACGACGGAGTCGATGTCCAGGCGCGCAGTGCCCTCCTCGTCCACGACGTACCCGGGACGCCCGCCGTACACGTCCGCCGCGTCGGCCAGGGCCGTGCCGGCGCCCGGGTGCCACCTCCGCAGGTGCGTGGGACGGTGGCGGTAGTACTCGAAGAGGAAGTCCTCGACCGGGTGGCGCTCGCCGCGCTGCCGTCGCTCCCGGTGGCCGGCGGTCAGTCGGTCGACGCTCTCCGAGTGCTCCTCGGCCAGCGCGAGCCACTGCGCCCGCGGAAGCGTCCTCTCGACCGGCGTGCCCACCCGACCACCGTAGATCCCTGGTCCCGAGGCTCCGGCCGCGGGCGGCCTGCGCGCCTCGATCACCGGGTTCTGACATGTCCCACGCTCCCTGAGGCGTGAGTCCGCGAAGCGGGCGAACCTCGAAGGGAGGATCCGATCGCCTAGTGTGGCGCTGTGCGCATCGCGAGGTACACGGAAGGTGACGAGCCGGTCTACGGGCTCGTCGACGGTGGCGGGACGAAGATCGCCGAGGTGAGCGGGGACCCGCTCTACCAGCGGATCGAGCTGACCGGGAGGACGACGACGGTCGACGAGGTGCGGCTGCTCGCGCCGGTCATCCCGCGCAGCAAGATCATCGGTATCGGACGCAACTACGCCGACCACGCGGCGGAGATGGGCAACGACGTCCCCGAGGAACCGCTGATGTTCCTCATCCCCAACACCGCGGTCGTCGGGCCGAACGACCCCGTCGTCATCCCGCCGTCGACCTCCGAGGTCCACTACGAGGGTGAGCTCGCCGTGATCATCGGGCGGATGTGCAAGGACATCTCGCCCGAGGAGGCGAAGAAGGTCGTCTTCGGCTACACGATCGCCAACGACGTCTCCGCCCGCGACCTGCAGCGCGGCGACGGCCAGTGGGCCCGGGCGAAGGGCATGGACACCTTCTGCCCGCTCGGGCCGTGGATCGAGACCGACCTCGACCCGCAGGACGTCTCCGTCGTCACCCGCCGCGACGGCGAGGTCGTCCAGGACGGGCACACCCGCGACATGGTCCACCAGGTCCTCGACCTGATCAGCCACTGCTCCAAAGCATTCACCCTGCTGCCCGGCGACATCATCCTCACCGGTACCCCGGCCGGGGTCGGGCCGGTCGAGGCGGGACAGCGCGTCGAGATCGAGATCGAGAACATCGGGACGCTGTCCAACCCCTTCGTCGCCGCGGAGTGAGCGACTGACGTGGACGTCGCCCGCTCGGTCCCGCTCTTCGTCCTCGCCGCGCTGCTCGAGATCGGCGGCGCGTGGCTGGTGTGGCAGGGGCTGCGCGAGCACCGCGGCTGGCTGTGGATCGGCGCGGGAGTCGTCGCCCTCGGGCTCTACGGCGTCGTGGCCACCTTCCAGCCCGATGCGCACTTCGGGCGCATCCTCGCCGCCTACGGCGGGGTCTTCGTCGCCGGCTCGCTGCTGTGGGGGATGGCCGTCGACGGCTTCCGGCCCGACCGCTGGGACATCACCGGCGCGCTCGTCTGCCTCGTCGGCGTCGCGCTGATCATGTACGCGCCGCGCTCGGCCTGAGGAAGGCGGGGGTGCCCCCTTCGCCCTCCGGCGCGGGCGGCGTCCCGGCGCGGCGATACGATCGGCCCATCATGAGCAGCTCCTCCGCAGACCCCACGTCCACCGCCCCGCGACTGCGTGTCGCCCCCTCGCCGACGGGGGACCCGCACGTCGGCACCGCCTACATGGCGCTGTTCAACCTCGCGTACGCGCGGCAGCAGGGCGGCTCCTTCGTCCTGCGCATCGAGGACACCGACCGGGCGCGGTTCAACGAGACGAGCGAGCAGCAGCTCTACGACACCCTCGGGTGGCTCGGCCTGACCTGGGACGAGGGCCCGGACGTGGGCGGCCCCTACGCGCCGTACCGGCAGAGCGAGCGGCTGGACACCTACCGGCCCTACGTCGAGAAGCTCATCGAGGACGGGCACGCCTACCACTGCTGGTGCTCCAGCGAGCGGCTGCAGGCGATGCGCGAGAAGCAGCAGAAGCTGAAGCTGCCCACCGGCTACGACCGCATGTGCGTCGGCAAGACGAAGGAGGAGCGGGCCCAGCTCGAGGGGTTCAACGAGACCCCGGTCGTGCGGATGCTCGTGCCCGACGACGCGCCGACGACCTTCGAGGACGTCATCCGCGGGACCGTCTCGGCACCCGTGCCCGACGACCAGGTCATCCTCAAGGGCGACGGCTTCCCGACCTACCACCTGGCCGTCGTCGTCGACGACCACGAGATGGGCATCACCCACGTCGTGCGCGGTGAGGAGTGGATCTCCTCCACGCCCAAGCACGTGCTGCTGTACCGGTGGCTCGGGCTGGAGCCGCCGAAGTTTGCGCACATGCCGCTGCTGCGCAACCAGAACAAGTCGAAGATCTCCAAGCGCAAGAACCCCGAGGCGCGCCTGACGTGGTTCTCGGAGCAGGGGTACCTGCCCGAGGCCGTCGTCAACTTCCTCGGCCTGCTGGCCTACCCGCCGGCGAAGGGGGAGAGCGGCGAGGACGTCGAGAAGTTCACCATCGATGAGTTCACCCGCGTCTTCGCCTGGGACAAGGTCAACACCGTCGGTCCGATCTTCGACCTGAAGAAGCTCGACTGGCTCAACGGCGCGTGGATCCGCGGCCTCGAGCTGGACGACCTCGCCGCGCGGCTGCTGCCCTTCCTGCAGGCCGACGGCGTGCTCGGCGACAACCCCGGGCTGGGTGAGCTCGCGCGGCTGAAGAGTGTCACCGAGCAGATCCAGACGCGGATCAACCTGCTCACCGAGGCGACCGCGCTCGTGCGTCCGTTCTACGTCGCCGACGCGGAGCTGGAGATCGCGGAGGACGCGCGCCAGGTACTGAAGGACACCGCGGGCGAGGTCCTCGACGCCGCGCTCGCCGCGCTCGAGCCGCTCACCCTGCCGGAGGGTGCGCTCGGGGCGAACCGCGAGGGCAACCAGTGGCACGCCGCCGAGATCGAGCGGGTGCTGCGCGAGGCGATCGTCGACGGGATGGGCATCAAGCCGCGCCTGGCCTTCGGTCCGCTGCGCACGGCCGTGTCGGGGCAGAAGGTCAGCCCGCCGCTCTTCGAGTCGATGGAGATCCTGGGCAAGGACTCCACGATCACCCGCCTGCGGAACCTGCGCGCGTCGCTGGCCTGAGCCCCGATTTGGGCGGGGCGTCTCGGGCCGGGTAGTATCACCACTCGGTTCACAGGCCGCGCGGACTTCGGTCCGAAGGGTCGGTGATACCCCCTTGGGGTATGGTGTAATTGGCAACACGGCTGATTCTGGTTCAGTTGTTCTAGGTTCGAGTCCTGGTACCCCAGCGCTGAGAGCGGTTCTGCCGCTCGATTTCGGAGAAGAGCCCCCTTGTGGGTAAGGTTCTCTCCGTTGCCCAGCCGGTCGGCCGGTCGGGAAACAGCAGATGGCCCCGTTGTGTAGTGGCCTAGCACGCCGCCCTCTCAAGGCGGTAGCGCGGGTTCGAATCCCGTCGGGGCTACATCGAGCAAGGCCCCCGTTCCTCGGAACGGGGGCCTTTGTCGTGTGCAGGCGGGCGGATCGACACGGGCCGATGGGCGAAGGGGGCGCCCCCTTCGTCACTCGGTGTCGCGGTCGGCGGCCTCGGCCGCCCGGGCGTGCTTCTCCAGCACCTCGGTGAGCTTGTTGGCGCCGGCGATGACGGTCGCGGCGTGCAGGCGGCCCGGCTGGCGGGAGAGGCGCTCGATGGGTCCGGAGATGGACACGGCGGCGATGACGCGGCCGGAGGGGGAGCGCACCGGGGCGGAGACCGAGGCGACGCCGGCCTCGCGCTCACCGACGCTCTGCGCCCACCCGCGGCGGCGCACGCCGGAGAGCATGGTCGCGGTGAAGGCGGCCTCGACCAGACCGCGGTGCAGCCGGTCGGGCTCCTCCCACGCGAGCAGCACCTGCGCGGCGGAGCCGGCGTGCATCGTCAGGGTCGCGCCCACCGGGATGGAGTCGCGCAGCCCGACCGGGCGCTCCGCGGCGGAGACGCAGACGCGGTGCTCGCCCTGGCGGCGGAAGAGCTGGGCGGACTCGTTGGTGTGGTCGCGCAGCGCGCCGAGGACGGGACCGGCGGCGACCAGGAGCTTGTCCTCACCGGCGGAGGCGGCGAGCTCGCCCAGGCGCGGGCCGAGGACGAAGCGTCCCTGCATGTCGCGTCCGACGAGCCGATGGTGCTCCAGCGCGACGGCGAGCCGGTGCGCCGTCGGTCGGGCCAGTCCGGTGGCAGCGACCAGCTGCGCGAGGGTCGACGGGCCGGCCTCGAGGGCCCCGAGCACGACGGCGGCCTTGTCCAGGACGCCCACTCCACTTCCGTTGTCCATGGAGTGATACTGACATCTCAATTCTTGAGACGCAAGATATCGTGGGTCGGACGGCATGCGAATGTCGGTCGAAACGCACCGTGCACATCTGTGGCACACCGCATGGGATGAGGATGAGGACATGGCTGGAACGCTGGCCGAGAAGGTGTGGGACGCCCACGTCGTCCGTCGCAACGAGGGCGAGCCCGACCTGCTCTACATCGACCTGCACCTCCTGCACGAGGTGACGAGCCCGCAGGCCTTCGAGGGGCTGCGTCTCGCCGGTCGGCCCGTCCGCCGTCCCGACCTCACCCTCGCGACCGAGGACCACAACGTCCCGACGACGCCCGGCCCCATCACCGACCCGGTGAGCAAGGTCCAGGTCGAGACGCTGCGCGACAACTGCGCCGAGTTCGGGGTGAAGCTCTACCCGATGGGCGATGCCGAGCAGGGCATCGTCCACGTCGTCGGTCCGCAGCTGGGGCTGACCCAGCCCGGCACGACCGTCGTCTGCGGCGACAGCCACACGAGCACCCACGGTGCCTTCGGCGCGCTCGCCTTCGGCATCGGCACGAGCGAGGTCGAGCACGTCCTGGCCACCCAGACGCTCTCGCTCCACCCCTTCAAGACGATGGCGATCAACGTCCACGGCGAGCTGCAGCCGGGCGTGACGGCGAAGGACATCATCCTGGCGGTCATCGCGAAGATCGGTACCGGCGGCGGGCAGGGCTACGTCCTGGAGTACCGCGGCGAGGCCATCGAGGCGCTGTCGATGGAGGCCCGGATGACCGTGTGCAACATGTCGATCGAGGCCGGTGCCCGGGCCGGCATGATCGCCCCCGACGAGACGACCTTCGCCTACCTCGAGGGCCGTGACCACGCGCCGACCGGCGCCGACTGGGACGCCGCACTCGACAGCTGGCGGCAGCTGCGCACCGACGACGACGCCGTCTTCGACGCCGAGGTCGACATCGACGCCTCGACGTTGACCCCCTTCGTCACCTGGGGGACCAACCCCGGTCAGGGGTCCCCGCTGGCCGAGGCCGTCCCGGACCCGTCGGCCATGGCCGACGAGGATGCGCGCTTCGCTGCCACGAAGGCCCTGGAGTACATGGACCTGACCGCGGGCACGCCGCTGCGCGAGATCGCGATCGACACCGTCTTCGTCGGTTCGTGCACCAACGGCCGCATCGAGGACCTGCGCGCCGCGGCCGAGATCGTCAAGGGCCGCCACGTGGCCGACAGCGTGCGCATGCTCGTGGTTCCCGGGTCCGCCCGCGTGCGCCTGCAGGCCGAGGCGGAGGGCCTGGACGCGGTCTTCACCGAGGCCGGCGCCGAGTGGCGCCTGCCCGGCTGCTCGATGTGCCTGGGCATGAACCCCGACATCCTCTCGCCGGGGGAGCGGTCCGCCTCGACGAGCAACCGCAACTTCGAGGGACGCCAGGGGAAGGGGGGTCGCACCCACCTCGTCTCCCCGCTGGTGGCCGCGGCCACCGCCGTGCGCGGCACCCTGTCCAGTCCCGCCGACCTCGACGACCTCGCAGGAGCCTGAGGAGCAGCCATGGAGAAGTTCACGACGCACACCGGCACCGGTGTCCCGCTGCGCCGCAGCAATGTCGACACCGACCAGATCATCCCGGCCGTCTACCTCAAGCGGGTCTCGCGCACCGGGTTCGAGGACGGACTCTTCGCCGCGTGGCGCAACGACGAGACCTTCGTGCTCAACCAGCCCGCGTACCGCGACGGCTCGGTCCTCGTCGTCGGTCCCGACTTCGGCACGGGCTCCTCGCGCGAGCACGCGGTCTGGGCGCTGAAGGACTACGGCTTCAGGGTCGTCATCTCCTCGCGCTTCGCCGACATCTTCCGGGGCAACTCCGGCAAGCAGGGTCTGCTCGCCGCGCAGGTCGCCCAGGACGACGTCGAGCTGCTGTGGAAGTACCTCGAGAACAACCCCGGCGCGGAGATCACCGTCGACCTCACGGCGAAGACCGTTGTCGCGGGCGACATCACCTGCGCCTTCCACGTCGACGACTACACCCGCTGGCGTCTGATCGAGGGACTCGACGACATCGGCCTGACGCTGCGCCACGAGCAGGACGTCACCGACTTCGAGGCCTCGCGCCCCAGCTGGAAGCCGACGACACAGCCCGCCTGAGTCGAGAGGTCCTGACGAACCTCGTTGGCGCACAGCAGCACTCGCTGCTCGTCGCGATCCGACCGCCGGTCGCCGCCGGTCCCGGCGCCCTCGTGGGCCGGTCGGATGACCGCGAATGCGCTTGTGCGCCAATAAAAACTGGTCACCCCGAAATGCTCCACAGGGAGCGCCACCAGCCCTACCGTCGTGTACAGGTCGGGTGAACGACTCGGCTGTCCGAGCCGGGGACTGCCCGGCGCCGAACCGTTACGGGAGTGACCGTGAACAAGGCAGAACTCGTCAAGGCTCTCGAGGAGAGGTTGGGCAGCCGGAAGGCGGCCCAGGAAGCACTGGAGGTCGTGCTCGACACGATCGTCCGTGAGGTCGCCAAGGGGGGACGCGTCGCCATCACGGGTTTCGGCACCTTCGAGAAGGCGGCCCGCGCCGCCCGGACCGGCCGCAACCCGCGCACCGGTGAGGTCGTGAAGATCAAGAAGACCACCGTCCCGCGGTTCAAGGCCGGGACGAGCTTCAAGACCTACGTCGCCGACCCCAAGTCACTTCCGAAGGCCGCGCCCGCCGCCGCGCGTGCCGCTGCCGGCACCGTCACCTCCGCGGCGGGCACCGCCCGCAACATCGCCGGTAGCGCGATCCCCGGTGGCAAGAAGGCCAAGAAGGCCGCGTCCGAGGGCTCGTCCACCGCTGCGAAGAAGACGGGGGCGGCGAAGAAGTCCACCGCGACGAAGACCTCGGCGGCGAAGAAGTCCTCACCCGCCAAGAAGACGGCCTCGAAGTCCTCGGCCGCGAAGAAGTCCACGGCGTCGTCGGCCAAGAAGTCGACCCCCGCCACGAAGTCCGGCTCCTCGTCCTCGGCCGCGAAGAAGTCGACCCCGGCGAAGAAGAGCACGGCCTCGAAGTCGTCGTCGGCCAAGAAGAGCACTCCGGCGAAGAAGTCCGGCTCCTCGTCCTCGACCGCGAAGAAGTCGACCCCGGCGAAGAAGAGCACGGCCTCGAAGTCGTCGTCGGCCAAGAAGTCCACCCCGGCGAAGAAGTCCAGCCCGGCCAAGAAGAGCACCGCCTCGAAGTCCACGACGAGCAGCTCGAACTCCGGCTCCGGCTCCAGCTCCGGTTCCGGCTCCAGCTGAGACCACGCCCGCACCGCAGCGCGGTGCACAGCACCGAGGGGCCGCCACGGATCACCGTGACGGCCCCTCGGCCGGTCCCACACCCCCTTCGCCCCCGGGGGTCGCTCAGGTGATCGCCTCGTCGTCGCCGATCCCGACGATCCACAGCCGGGTGATGACCCCGTCGGTCTCGGTGATGCTCACCCGCTGCCCGGGGCGCAGGAAGCGCAGGCCGCTCGCCGCGACGACCTCGGGCGCGACGTCGTGGGAGAGGCCGGCGTCGGTGACGACGACGGCCCCGGTGTCGGGGGACTGGGAGAAGACCGTGGCCTGCACGGGTCCGAGGGTAGTCGTGTCATAGGCTGAACTCTCCACCCGAGGCGCCGACGGCGCCGCCCCGGACCGAGAGGTGCCATGACCGCACACCGCCTGCCGACACCGGTCATGTACCGGGTCGTCGCCGGCATCCTGCGCCCGGTCCTGCGGTCGCTGATGCGCTACGAGGTGAGCGGGCTGGAGCACCTCCCGCGCTCGGGTGGCTTCATCGTGGCGCCGAACCACGTCTCGCACATCGACCCCTTCCCGTGGGCGCACGTGCTGTACAACCAGGGGCGCCCGCCGGTCTTCCTCGCCAAGAGCAGCCTCTTCGAGACCCCCGTCGTCCGGTCGGTCATGCGGCACACCCACCAGGTGCGGGTCGACCGCGAGACGGTGACCGCGGCCCGGTCGATCGGGCCCGCCATCCGGGCGATCGAGGCGGGCGCGTGCGTCGCGGTCTACCCCGAGGGCTCGCTCACCCGCGACCCGGACATGTGGCCCATGCGCGGCAAGACCGGCGCGGCACGCCTGGCGCTGCACGCCGGCTGCCCGGTCATCCCGATCGCCCAGTGGGGGCCGCAGGACCTGCTGGCCCCCTACGCCCGGAGGCCGACGCCGACGTGGCACCGGACCCTGGTGCGCATCCGCTTCGGCCCACCGGTCGAGCTGGCGGACCTACGCTCGGACCCGGTGACCCGCGAGGCGATCCACACGGGCACCGACCGGATCATGCAGGCGCTCACCCACGAGCTGGAACAGCTGCGCGGGGAGAGGGCCCCGGCCGAGCGCTTCGACCCCAAGGCCCACGGACTGCGGTCCACGGGTGACTACCGATCAGGAGGAGAGTCGTGAACCACATCGCCGTCTTTGGTGCCGGGAGCTGGGGGACCGCCTTTGCCGCGATCCTCGCCGACGCGGGGAACGACGTGCGGGTGTGGGGCCGGCGCCCCGAGCTGGTCGAGCAGCTCAACCGGGGCGTCAACGAGGACTACGCGCCCGGGATCGAGCTCTCCTCGCGCATCTCCGCCTCGAGCGACCCCGCACACGTCGTCGACGGCGCCGAGATCGTCATCCTCTCGGTGCCCTCGCAGTCCCTGCGCGACAACCTCACGGAGTGGGCCCCGCTCCTGACCGGGGACAAGATCATCGTCTCGCTGATGAAGGGCATCGAGCTCGGCACGACGAAGCGGATGAGCGAGGTCATCCACGAGGTGGCCGGGATCCCGTTCGAGCGGATCGTCGCCGTGAGCGGCCCGAACCTCTCCCGCGAGATCATCCAGCGCCAGCCGGCCGCCACCGTCGTCGCGTGCCCGGACGAGCGCTCCGCCGACACCGTCGCCGCCGCGTGCTCGACGAGCTATTTCCGCCCCTACACCTCGCCCGACCTCGTCGGTGCGGAGATCGGGGGAGCGGTCAAGAACGTCATCGCGCTCGCCGTGGGCATGGCCTCCGGGCTGGGGATGGGCGACAACACCAAGGCGACGATCATCACCCGGGGCCTCGCCGAGACGACCCGTCTGGCCACGGCACTGGGTGCCGACCCGCGGACGATGTCCGGCCTCGCCGGAGTCGGCGACCTCATCGCCACGTGCATGTCGCCGCTGTCGCGCAACCACTCCTTCGGGGTCAAGCTCGGCCAGGGGCTGACGCTGGAGGAGGTCACCGCGCAGGCCAAGCAGACCGCGGAGGGCGTGAAGTCCTGCTCCTCGATCCTCGAGCTCGCCCACAGCAACGGCGTCGACGTGCCGATCATCGAGCAGGTCAACCGCGCCGTGCACGAGGGCGTCCAGGTCACCGAGATCGGGCGCGAGCTGCTCGCCCGGGCCCGCAAGTCCGAGACGGACTGAGCCCCGCCGGACCCAGCTGCGGGGTCGTCCCACGGCCCCGATCTCAGCCGAGCGCGGCCAGGGACTGCTCCAGGTCGCGCCACAGGTCGTCGACGTCTTCGACGCCCACCGACATCCGCACGAGGTTGACCGGGACGGCCTCGGGCTCGCCGGGCTGGCGGCGGCGGCGCTCGAGCTGCGACTCGACGCCCCCGAGGCTGGTGGAGTTGGACCAGATGAGTGTCCCGGCGGCGAGGGCCTCGGCCTCCTCGACCCCGTCGGTGGCGCCGGCGACCTCGACGGACACGATCGCGCCCCACCCGGGGTAGCGCACCCGTGAGATCCGTGGGTGGTCGGCCAGCCGTCGGGCGAGCTCGGCGGCGTTGTCGCAGGCCCGCTCCACGCGAAGGGAGAGGGTGCGCAGCCCGCGCAGGGCGAGCCAGGCCTCCATCGGACCGGCGATGGCCCCACCGAGCGTGCGGTGGCGGGCCAGACGCGCCCGCAGGTCGCGGCCCCGGTCGTCGGCAGCGGTGACCGCCAGGCCGAGGACCACGTCGGAGTGGCCGGAGAGGTACTTCGTCGCCGAGTGCACGACGACGTCGGCCCCGTCCTCGAGAGGACGCTGCAGCAGGGGGGTGGCGAAGGTGTTGTCCACGGCGACCAGTGCGCCGACCTCGTGCGCCGCCGCGGTGAGACCCGCGAGGTCGGCGACGTCGAGCAGCGGGTTGGTCGGGGACTCCAGCCAGAGCAGGTCGGCGCCGGGCAGGGCCGCACGCACTCCCGCGGTGTCGCCGACGTCGACCCAGCGCACCTCGAGCCGTCCGGCCCCGGCCGCCTCGGTGAGCGAGACGACGACGCCGTTGTACGCGGCGGCCGGGGCGACGACGACCCCGCCGACGGGGACGAGCGCGAGGACGGCCGCGACCGCGGCCATGCCCGAGGAGTAGAGGAGCGCCTCGCCCCCTTCGAGCCCACCGACGGCCTCCTCGAAGGGGGTCCACGTCGGGTTGCCGACGCGCGCGTAGTTGATCGGTCCGTCGGCGACGTAGGTCGAGGTGAAGGTGACCGGGGGGTTGAGGGAGGCGCCCGGCTCGCGCGGTGGGCGACCGGCTGCGACGACCTGCGTCCGTGGGGACAGCTCGTGGGCGTGGGCGGGGGTGGGGGAGCTCGGGCGCTGGTCGGTCATGGCCGCAGGTTAGAGGTTAGTCTTCCCTCGATGAGCAGCCATCCCAATCGCAAGCCTCGCGTCGCCGTCGTCTTCGGCGGTCGGTCCTCCGAGCACGCCGTCTCGTGTGCCACCGCAGCCGGCGTGCTGCGGGCGATCGACCGCGAGGCCTATGACGTCGTGCCCGTCGGCATCACCCGTGACGGTGCCTGGGTGCTGGCCTCCGACGACCCCGACCGGCTGGCGCTCACCCCCACGCAGACCCCGCAGGTGGAGGACACCGGCACCGCGGTCATCCTGCCCACGCGCGCCGGCGAGAGCGCGCTGAGCGTGCACCGCACCGGAGAGGCGCTCGAGACCCTCGGCGAGGTCGACGTCGTCTTCCCGGTGCTGCACGGCCCCTACGGCGAGGACGGCACCCTCCAGGGGATGCTCGAGCTCACCGACATGCGGTACGTGGGCTCCGGGGTGCTCGCCTCCGCCGCCGGCATGGACAAGCACTACATGAAGGTCGTCTTCGCCGGTGCCGGACTCCCCGTCGGCCCGTACACCGTCATCACCGACCGGGAGTGGCGCCGCGACAAGGCTGCCGCGATGGACGCCGTCGCCTCGCTGCACTTCCCGGTCTTCGTCAAGCCCTGTCGCGCCGGCTCGTCGATGGGCGTGGCCAAGGTCGAGCACCCCGACCAGCTCGAGGGGGCGATCGAGGCCGCGCGCGAGCACGACCTGAAGGTCATCGTCGAGCAGGGCGTCACCGGCCGCGAGATCGAGTGCTCCGTGCTGGAGGGACGGGGGCTCGACGCCCCGCGGACCTCCCTGCCCGGTGAGATCGTCGTCGAGTCCGGCCACGGCCACGACTTCTACGACTTCGAGGCCAAGTACCTCGACGACGCCTCCGTGCGCCTGTCCTGCCCGGCGGACCTGTCGGAGGCCGTGACCACGGAGGTGCGTCGTCTCGCGGCGGCGGCCTTCGAGGCGCTGGCGTGCGAGGGACCGGCCCGGGTCGACTGCTTCGTCACCGACCGGGGCAAGGTCCTGATCAACGAGATCAACACGATGCCCGGCTTCACCCCGACCTCGATGTACCCGCGGATGTGGCAGGAGAGCGGCCTGTCCTACCCACAGCTCGTCGACGAGCTCATCCAGCTCGCGCTCGAGCGCCCCGTCGGCCTGCGGTAGCCGGAGCGTGGAGGTGCAGGAGCCTCAGCAGTTGCGCAGTGCGGGTGCAGGAGCCTAAGCAGTTGCGCAGGTCGGGTGCAGGAGCCTAAGCAGTTGCGCAGGTCGGACCCGTCAGCTGCAGGAGTAGTCGTTGGTCGGCAGCTGCTCCGCGGCCTCGGAGAACGCCGGGAGCAGGAGCGGGGCCGGCCCGTGCTCGTCGGGCACGAGGACCTCGATCGCCGGTTCCCGCCCGAAGGTGGTCAGCTTCGTCCCGTCACCGAGGTCCTCCGCGACCCAGTCGATGCCGTCGACGACGATGCACTGGTTCTCCGTCGGTCCGAGGGCGGGCATCCCGCACCGGGCGATGACGGCGGGGTCCGCCCACGCGATGACGGTCGGGTCGCTCGGCTCGGTCTGCGTGGGTGCCTCGCCGAGGATCTCCGCGGGCCAGTGCTCGCTCGCGGCGGCGCACGCCGGCGCCTCCGCCTGCGCGGGGATCGCGACCTCCACGGGCCCGGCGCAGGCGCCCAGTGCCACCAGGACGAGCAGGCCGAGGCCGCCCGGGAGGAGGCGTGCGCGACGGCGGGGGGAAGAAGGCACGGCCGGGAGGCTACCGTGCCGTCCTGACCCCCTTCGCCCACCCGAGGAGAGACGGATGACTCCGGCCCGCCTGCAGGACGTCTCCGAGGAGGAGCTGCTGCGCCGCCTCTTCCCGCTCTTCGGTGGGACCACCGGGTCGGCGGAGGTGCTCGTCGGTCCCGGCGACGACGCCGCGGTGGTCGCCGCACCGTCCGGGTCGGTGGTGCTGACCACCGACTCCATGGTCCGCGGGCGCGACTGGCACGACGACTGGTCCTCGCCGACGGACGTCGGACACAAGGTCGTTGCCCAGAACATCGCCGACATCGCCGCCATGGGTGCGGTGCCGACCGGGCTGCTCGTCGCCCTGGCCGCGGACCCGGCCACGGAGGTCGAGTGGGCCCTGGCCCTCGCCGAGGGCATCGCGCAGGCCGCCCGCGAGGCCGGCGCCCCCGTGATCGGGGGAGACCTGTCCTCCGCGGGGGAGGGGAGCATCGTCGTGGGCATCACCGCCGTCGGTGACCTGCGGGGAGGTCGCGCGGTGGGTCGGGACGGTGCGGGCGCGGGGGACGTCGTCGCGGTCCGCGGGAGCCTGGGGCGCTCGGGCGGCGGCCTGCAGCTGCTCCTGGCCGGTCGTGGTCGCACGCACCGCGACGCGCCCCTCGGCGACGTCGACGACCCGCTGGCCCGGGCGGTCGAGGTGCTGTGCCGGGTCCACCGCCGCACCGAGGACGTCCCGTGGCGTGCGGGACCCGAGGCCTCCGCCGCCGGCGCGACCGCGATGATCGACCTCTCCGACGGGCTCGTGCGCGACCTCGGGCGCGTGGCGCGGGCCAGCGGGGTGCGCATCGAGCTCGACGGCGGGGCCCTGGCCGCGTTCACCACGGGGCCGCTCACCCTGGCCCTCGGTGCCGAGGAGGCGATGCGTCAGGTGCTCTCCGGAGGGGAGGAGCACTCGCTCGCGGCGACCTTCCCGCACGAGGTCCCCGACGGCTGGGAGGTCATCGGGGTGTGCGCGGAGGGTCCCGGTGAGGTCGTCGTCGACGGTGAGGTGCCCCCGGTCAGCGGCTGGGACCACTTCTCCGGGTGAGAGCACGTGCGGGGTGGGCCGCCCCTTCGCGGGGGTGCAGGCACGAAAAAGCCGCCGTCCCCTCACGGGGCGGCGGCGTCTTCGTCGTCAGCAGGTCAGCGCTGGACCTTGCCGGCCTTGAGGCACGAAGTGCAGACATTGAGACGCTTCGGGGTCGCACCGGCGTCGCCCACCTTGGCCCGAACCCGCTGGATGTTCGGGTTCCAGCGACGCTTGGTGCGGCGGTGCGAGTGCGAGATGGAGTGTCCGAAGGACGGTCCCTTGCCGCAGACGTCGCAGTTGGCAGCCACGGGTATCTCCTGTGTTCGTCAGTAACGTGAGTGATGCGCTCCGGCGCTCCACCACGAAGGGGGGAGATGGTGCCGGGCAACCGGTACAGCGTAGCGGAGCGCGGCCCCGGGGGCCAAAACGAGCCGGCCCGGGCCGCGGGAACGGCACGTGAGCGTGGCGAGCGGGGCGTCGTCCACCGTGCTGTCGCTCCCCTCGGATACCGTGACGACGTGCTGGAGGTCATGGACGCCGAGTCGGTGCGGCGATGGGTCGTCGTGACCCGGGCTGCGCTCGCCGCGCGGCGAGCCGAGATCGACGCGCTCAACGTCTTCCCGGTCCCCGACGGGGACACCGGGACCAACATGTACCTCACCCTCGACCAGGCGCTGCACGCCACCCGCACGGAGCAGGAGCGGCTCGGGGAGGAGGGCTCGCCGCGCCTGGACGCCGAGGTCGCCGCGATGTCCCGGGCGGCCCTGATGTCCGCCCGGGGCAACTCCGGGGTGATCCTCAGCCAGCTCGTGCGCGGGGTGAGCGACGTGATCGCCGGCGAGCACCTGACCGTCGTGGACGCCCCGGCCGTCGCCCGGGCCATCGCCCAGGGTGCCCGCCGGGCGCGCGAGAGCGTCGTGCGTCCGCAGGAGGGCACGATCCTCACCGTCGCCGACGCGACGGCAGCGGCCGCCGAGCAGGCCGCCCGCGAGGGCGGGAGCCTCGGTGAGCTGACGGTCGCCGCCGTCACCGCCGCCCGCGAGGCCCTGGCCCGCACGCCCGAGCAGCTGCAGGTCCTCGCCGACGCCGGAGTCGTCGACGCCGGCGGTGCGGGGTACCTGCTCTTCATCGAGGCGCTCGACCGGGTCGTGCACGACAAGGGGCCGGCGCAGCACTTCGCCGTCGACGACTTCACCCTCAACACCACGCTGGAGCGGCGTGCCGACTGGTCGCACGACGGTGGTGACCGGGCGCCCGCGGTCGGCTACGACCGCGACGGTCACGACGGGCCCGCGTACGAGGTGATGTACCTGCTGCGCGAGGTCCCGGAGGAGGGTGTCCTCGTCCTGCGACGGGAGCTCGACGGGCTCGGGGACAGCGTCGTCGTCTCCGGCGCCGAGGACCTCACGCACGTGCACGTGCACACCGACGACATCGGTGGTGTCCTCCAGGCCGGGCTCGCCCACGGCGCTCCCGACCGCGTGGTCGTCACCCTCCTGGACACCACGCCCGCCACCCCGCAGCGCGGGGTCTCGCTCGTGGCCTGCGCGGCCGGGCCCGGCATCGCCGAGGTGATCACGCAGGCCGGCGCGGTCTCCGTGCCCTCCGGACCGGGGCACCGGGCATCCGCCGGGGAGCTCGTCGCGGCCGTGCGCGAGGGCGGCACCGAGGAGGTCATCCTCCTGCCCAACGACCGGGACACGCGCATGGCCGCCGATGTCGCCGCCCAGGCCGCCGCGCAGGAGGGCCGGACCGTCCACGTCATCGGGTCGACCACCGCGGTCCAGGGCCTGGCCGCCCTCGCGGTCTTCGACCCGGGCCTGACCGTCACGCAGAACGTCCTGGCGATGACCCGCACGGCCGCCGCGACCCGCCACGGCGGCGTGACCGTCGCGGTGAAGTCCGGCCTGACCAGCGGCGGTGCGTGCGAGATCGGTGACGTCCTCGGCGTCGTCGCCGGTGACATCACGATCGTCGGGTCCGACATGGACGAGGTCGCCCGGGAGGTCCTGGACACCATCACCGGCACCGGGGCGGAGCTGGTGACGGTCGTCGTCGGCGAGGACGCCCCGGACGGACTCGTCGAGCGCCTCACCGCGCGGGTGGAGTCCCAGCGCGTCGAGGTCGAGGTCATCGACGGGGGCCAGCCGCACTACCCGCTGCTCTTCGGGGTGGAGTAGTGGCGGGGGAGGACACCCGGCTCAAGGGCCTCATCGGGGGACAGGCCGCGGGCAAGCTGGGCAAGCACCGGGGCATCGAGACCGTCGGGCAGCTGCTCGACTTCTGGCCGCGTCGCTACCGCAGCGCCGAGGCCGACCTCGGACAGCCGCGCATCGGCGACTTCCTCGTCGCGGTCGCCCGCGTCGAGTCGGCGCAGACCCGCTCGATGAAGTCCCGCCGCGGGCGCATGCTCGAGGCGACGATCACCGACGGACGCTCCCGGATGCGGGTGACCTTCTTCGACGCCCGCGGCCACGAGCGCAAGCTCGTCGCCGGGCAGGAGTTCCTCTTCGCCGGCTCGGTCACCGAGTACCGCGGCGTCCGGCAGCTGGCCCACCCCGGGTACGCCACGCTCGAGGAGGCCGCCGCCCTGGGCGAGCTCGGCGACGTCGACCACCGGGGCCTCATCCCGATCTACCGGCACGTCCCCGGGGTGCACCCGTGGACGATCACCCGCTGCGTCCGCCTCGTGCTGGGGCAGCTCGACGAGGTCACCGACGCGATCCCCGAGCCGGTCCGCAGCCGCCGCGACCTGCTCGACCGGGCCGCCGCCCTTCGCGCCGTGCACGCACCGCGCACCCACGACGACGTCGACGCCGGCCGCCGCCGGCTGCGCTACGAGGAGGCCCTCGTCCTGCAGTGCCTGCTCGGGCAGCGACGCATCGCCGCCTCCCGGGTGGCGACCGAGGGCCGGCAGCAGCGCGAGGGCGGCCTGCTCAGTGCCTTCGACGAGCGCCTGCCCTTCGAGCTGACCGAGGGCCAGCAGCGGGTCAGCGGCGAGATCCTCGACGAGCTGGCCCGCCCGACACCGATGCACCGGCTGCTGCAGGGCGAGGTGGGCTCCGGCAAGACGGTCGTCGCGCTGCGCGCGATGCTCGCGGCCGTCGACGCCGGCGGCCAGGCCGTCCTCCTCGCGCCGACCGAGGTCCTCGCGGCCCAGCACGAGGCCTCCATCCGCCGGATGCTCGGCGACCTGGCCGAAGGGGGGATGCTCGGCGGCGACGAGCACGCCACCCGCGTCGCCCTGCTCACCGGGTCGATGTCGACCGCCCGGCGCCGCGAGGCGCTGCTCGAGATCGCCTCCGGCGACGCCGGCATCGTCGTCGGCACCCACGCCCTGCTCGAGGACAAGGTCAGCTTCCGGGATTTGGCGCTCGTCGTCGTCGACGAGCAGCACCGCTTCGGCGTCGAGCAGCGGGACGCGCTGCGGGCCAAGGGCACCACCCCGCCGCACCTGCTCGTGATGACCGCGACGCCGATCCCACGGACCGTCGCGATGACCGTCTTCGGTGACATGGAGACCTCGACCCTGCGCGAGCTGCCCCGGGGCCGCGCGCCGATCACCACGCACCTCGTGCCCACCGGTAAGCCGGACTGGGTCGACCGCACCTGGCAGCGGGTCGCCGAGGAGGTCGCTGCCGGCCGGCAGGCGTACGTCGTCTGCCCCCGCATCGGTGACGACGACGGCGAAGGCGATCTCGAGGAGGGCCTCGACCTCGTCGCCGAGGAGGGCGTCGTCGACGACGAGCAGGACGACGGGGAGCGGGTCGAGGACGGCGGGTCACCGGAGCGCCCCCTCGCCGGCGTCGTCGAGACCATCGACGTCCTGCGCGGGCACCCTGCGCTGCAGGGCCTGCGGATCGAGATGCTGCACGGCCGGATGCCGCCGGAGGACAAGGACGCCGTCATGGCGCGCTACACCGCCGGGGAGATCGACGTGCTCGTCTCCACCACGGTCATCGAGGTCGGTGTCGACGTCCCCAACGCCTCGACGATGGTCATCCTCGACGCCGACCGCTTCGGCGTCTCCCAGCTGCACCAGCTGCGCGGGCGCGTCGGCCGTGGCGGCGATCCCGGCATCTGCCTGCTCATGACCGCCACCGAGACGGAGTCGGCCCTCGAGCGCCTCGCCGCCGTCGCGGCGACCACCGACGGCTTCGAGCTGGCGCGCCTCGACCTGACCCAGCGTCGTGAGGGTGACGTGCTCGGCTCGGCGCAGCACGGGGCCCGCACGCACCTGCAGCACCTGTCCGTGCTGCGCGACGAGGACCTCATCGAGGCCGCCCGCGCGGACGCCGGGGAGCTGCTCGCCGAGGACCCGGACCTGGGTGACCACCCCGCGCTGCGCGAGCGGATCACCGACTGGCTCGACGCGGAGCGGGCGGCCTACCTCGAGAAGGGCTGAGCCCCCTCCTCCCGGTTGCGACGGCTGCGCACGGATGCCGCATGATGGAACGCGTGACTCGGATCATCAGCGGCGAGGCCGGCGGACGGCGACTGCGCACCCCCGGTGGGGACGGCACACGGCCCACGAGCGACCGCGTGCGCGAGGCGCTCTTCTCCGCGCTGGAGGCGCGCGACGCCATCGACGGCGCGCACGTGATGGACCTCTACGCCGGCTCCGGCGCGCTCGGGCTCGAGGCCGCCAGCCGGGGCGCCGCCAGCGTGCTGCTCGTCGAGTCCGACCGCGGCGCCTCGGCCACGATCCGCGCCAACATCTCCGACCTCGGCGTCGCCGGAGCCCGGCTGCAGTCGGGCACCGTGGAGCGGGCCCTGGAGCGTCCCGCCTCACTGCGCTACGACGTCGTCCTCGCCGACCCGCCCTACGACGTCACCGAGGAGTCCCTCGCGGCGGTCCTCGAGATGCTGCTGGCCCACCAGTGGCTCGCGCAGGAGCCGATCATCGTCGTCGAGCGCTCCTCGCGCTCGCCCGAGCCGACGTGGCCCGACGGGATCATCTCGCAGGGGTCGAAGTCCTACGGCGAGACCGTCCTGTGGTTCGCCACCCAGGTGGAGCCGGACTACCAGATTTGAGCCGGACGAATGGGGTAGACAGGTGCCATGACCAGCTACTCGATCCCGCGCCCGACCGCCGGTGACATCACCGACCTCATCGCCGCCGACCACCGCCTCCTCGAGGACCTGATGCGCGACATGCGCGACAGCGAGGCGGACCGTGACGCGGCCCGCGCCGCCTTCTCCGACCTGCTCGTCGCGCACAGCGAGGCCGAGGAGGAGACCGTCTACCCGCACCTGAAGTCGAAGAAGGTCATCGACGGCGAGGAGCAGGAGCACGGTGACAAGGAGCACGCCGCGACCAACGAGGCGCTCCTGCACCTGCTGCAGGCCAAGGGGACCGACACGCAGAAATTCGAGGACGCCCTCGAGGAGGTCGCCGAGGTCCTCAACCACCACATCGGTGAGGAGGAGCTGAGCATCCTCAACCCGGCCAAGGAGGACGCCTCGCAGGACCTGCGTGAGTCGCTGGCCGAGGCGTGGACGAGCAAGCGCAACTCGCTGCTGGACTCCGGCTGCGGGACGCTGGAGTCGGTGGAGAAGATCGTCAAGAAGGCCTACGACGACGGGCTCCTGCCCAACGACGAGCAGCCGGAGGGCTGACGGGCCGGACCGGGCGCAGAGGCCGGTCTCTGGCACGATCGCTGGCATGACCTCCACGACCCGTCGCGCCGTCTGCCCCGGCTCCTACGATCCCGTGACCGTCGGTCACATCGACGTCTTCCGTCGCGCCTCGGCGCTCTTCGACGAGGTCGTGGTCGCCATCCTGCACAACCCGGCGAAGCAGGGGGCCTTCACGGTCGACGAGCGGGCGGCCTTCATCCACCACCAGGTCGACGACCTGGGCAACGTGCGGGTCGAGGCCTTCGCCAACCGGCTGATCGTCGACGTGTGCGCCGAGCTCGAGGCCGGGGTGCTGCTGAAGGGCCTGCGCGGGGAGACCGACTTCTCCTACGAGTGGCCGATGGCGTTGATGAACCGTCATCTCACCGGCGTCGAGACGCTCTTCCTGCCCGGCGACCCGCGCCACGAGCACGTCTCCTCCTCGCTGGTCAAGGAGGTCGCGCGCTTCGGCGGGGACGTCAACGGCCTCGTCGCCGACGAGGTGCGCGATGCCCTCCGCGAGCGTCTGCCGCGGCCCTGAGCCCACCCCCTTCCCCGGTTTGGGGCGAAGGGGGTCACCCCGGTACTCTGGGACGTCGGTCTGCGTCGTCCAAGTCGCGGGCCGATTCTGACGGAGACTGGAGTCATGGAACGCAACGCCCTCACCTCGCCCCTGGTGCTCGACACCAAGGACGTCGGTCGTCGACCGGGTGCGATGCACGAAGTGGATCTCGAGGTCGGCGCACCGGCCGACTTCGGTACGGAGGTCCTTGCCGTCCCGCAGGACCAGCCCATGGACCTGCAGGTGCGCATGGAGTCGGTGCACGAGGGCGTGCTGGTGACCGGGACGGTCTCCGCCACGGCCAGCGGTGCCTGTGTGCGGTGCCTGGACGAGATCGACCACCCGGTCGACGCCTCGTTCCAGGAGCTGTTCCTGTGGCCCGACCGGGCGAAGCACCACCGCGAGGTGGACGCCGAGTCCGACCAGGATGAGGAGTACCTCATCGAGGACGAGATGATCGACCTCGAGCCGGTGCTCCGGGACGCAGTGCTTCCGAGCCTGCCGTTCCAGCCGGTGTGCCGGGACGACTGCCCGGGTCTGTGCTCCGAGTGCGGGGCACGGCTCGAGGACGACCCGGAGCACTTTCACGAGCAGATCGACCCCCGGTGGGCGGCACTCGAGGCGCTGGCGCCTCTGGCCTCCGACACGGGGCCTACGGACAACGAAGAGAAGAGGAACTGACGTGGCCGTCCCGAAGCGGAAGATGTCGCGCTCGAACACCCGTAGCCGCCGCGCGAACTGGAAGGCGACGCCGCCCGCGCTGTCGACCTGCCCCCAGTGCAAGTCCCCGGCGCCGGCCCACCAGGCCTGCCCGAGCTGCGGCACCTACAAGGGTCGCTACTACGCGACCGCGGACCGTACCGAGCACCAGGCCTGAGCGTCCTGTCGCAATGGGCGACAGGCACTCACGACCGCAGCAGCGGCCCGTCGAGGAGCTCTCCCGATACCTCACGGAGGTCACCGGGGAGCCCGTCGACGAGCCGCTGCTGACGCGTGCGCTGACGCACCGCTCGTACTCCTACGAGCACGGAGGGTTGCCCCACAACGAGCGCCTGGAGTTCCTCGGCGACTCGGTGCTGGGGCTCGTGGTCACCGACCACCTGCACGCCACGCACACCGACGTCACCGAGGGTGACCTGGCCAAGCTGCGCGCCGCGGTCGTCAACATGCGGGCCCTGGCCACGGTGGCGCGCGCCATCGACCTGGGCTCCTTCATCCACCTCGGCCGCGGCGAGATCAGCACGGGTGGGCGGGACAAGAACTCCATCCTCGCCGACACCGTCGAGGCGGTGATCGGGGCCGTCTACCTCTCGACGCCCCAGCCGCGGGGGCTCGACGCCGCCGCCAAGCTCGTCCACGAGCTGCTCGACTCCGTGATGACCTCGTCGGCGAAGCTCGGCGCCGGTCTGGACTGGAAGACCTCCCTGCAGGAGGTCGCGGCCGGCCAGGGGCGCGGTGCACCGAGCTACCGCACGAGCGACGAGGGCCCGGACCACGACAAGACCTTCACCGCCGAGGCGGTCATCGACGAGGAGGTCGTCGGCACCGGTGTCGGGGGCACGAAGAAGGACGCCGAGCAGCAGGCCGCGGAGCGCGCGTACACGACCCTGAGCGCACAGACCGTGCGGGAGTCGGAGCCCCTCGAGTCGCCGGCGACGGACGCCGCCACCGGCTGACGTGCCCGAGCTGCCGGAGGTCGAGGTCGTCCGCCGTGGTCTGGCCGGCCACGTGGCGGGACGTACCGTCGCCGACGCCGAGATCCGTGGTCACCGCGTCGCCCGCCGCCATGTCGCGGGCCCCCAGGACCTCGCCGACCGCCTGCGCGGCCGGGTGATCACCGGGGCCCACCGCCGCGGCAAGTACCTCTGGCTCGCCCTGGGGGACCAGGATGCGGTGCCCGACGAGGCGCTGATCGTCCACCTCGGGATGAGCGGCCAGATGCTGGTGGCCGGTCCCGGGGTTCCGGAACCGAAGCACACCCACGCGCGCCTGTCGTTCACCGACGGCGGTGACGAGCTGCGCTTCGTCGACCAGCGCACCTTCGGTGGCTTCGCCCTTGCCGATCTCGTGGACGGGGTCCCCACGACCATCGCCCACATCGCCCTCGACCCCTTCGACCCGGCCTACGACCGGGCCGCGGTGATCGCCGACATCAGGCGCCGCCGCAGCGGGATCAAGCGTGTCCTGCTCAACCAGTCCGTCGTCTCCGGCATCGGCAACATCTACGCCGACGAGGCACTGTGGCGCGCGGGCATCCACGGCGAGCGCCTGGCCAGCCGCCTGACCGGACCGGCGATCGGGCGGGTGCTGGACCACGCGAGGGACGTCATGTCCGATGCGCTCGAGCAGGGCGGCACGAGCTTCGACGCGCTGTACGTCAACGTCAACGGCGCCTCGGGGTACTTCGACCGCTCGCTGTCCGCGTACGGGCAGGAGGGGCGGCCCTGCCCCCGGTGCGGCACGACGATGCGCCGTGAGCAGTTCATGAATCGCAGCTCCACCAGCTGCCCGCGCTGCCAGGTCCGGCCGCGGAGGATCCCCGGCTGAGCCGTGGGCGCCTCAGGGGCGCGGAAGGTCCTTGAGCGTGACCTTCTTGCCGGTGTGCTGCTCCGACAGGTCCGCGAAGGCCTGCCGGATGGTGGCGGCGTAGGTGTGCGCCCCGCCGAGCGAGGGGTGGATCCCGTCGGACTGTAGGTCCTCGGCCTCCACGGCCGAGTCCCAGTCCGCGATCGTGACGTTGGGGTGCTCGCCGGCGATCTCCTCCAGGGCCGCGTTGTCCCCGCCGATGCGGGAGAGGCGGTCGGCGTGCAGGTTGACCAGGACGACCATCCGCTTGTCACCGATCTCGGCGAGGATCTTCTCCACGGTCTCCGGGTCGGTCCCGGCGTTGGTGCCGAAGGCGAGGACCACCGCCCGGCGGAGTGAGTCATCCGCCGCGGCGACGGCCGACAGGCCGTCGGCCCACTGACGGTTGGACTCGGCATCGATCCGTACGCCGGGGAAGTAGTACTCCAGGGCGGGGACGGCGCCGACGACCATGGAGTCGCCGAAGATCACGATCTCCTGGCCCGTGGGCATGGTGAAGTCCTTGCGGCGCTCCGAGCCGCTCGGGGAGTCCTTCCGGGTGTCGGCCCTGCCGTTCGCTGCGGGCGACGGGGTGCTCGCGCCGGCCGCGGCGGGGGAGTCCTTCTGCTGGGCGATCCGGGCCTGGTTGTCCTCGATCATCTGCTGGGTGCGGCTGATGTCGGGAGCGGTGAGGACCACGAAGGCCAGTGCCGCCGCCAGGACGACCACGGTGCCGGTGACGACCCGGCGGCCACCCAGGGAGAAGGAGCGCACCGAGGTCGCGACGTGTCGCAGGCTCCCGCGGAAGCCGAGGCGCCGCACCGGCGTCTCGACGAAGCGGAAGGACAGGTCGGCCAGGGCGAGGGTGACCAGGACGGCCCAGACCCGCGTCCAGACGAACTCCTGGGTGCCGGCGCTGGTGGGGATGTCCTGACCGACGATGAGGATGACCGGCCAGTGCCACAGGTAGATGCCGTAGGAGCGTCGGCCCACCCAGACCAGGGGGGCCAGCTCGAGCACGGAGCGAAGGGGGCCGGGCCGCTCGACGGCAGCGAGCAGGAGGAGGGCGGTCGCGACCGAGATCAGCGGGATGCCCAGACGGAACGTCCAGGCGCTTCCCTCGCCGGCCAGCACCAGCAGGACGGCGATCGTGGCGAGCGAGCCCCCGACCAGCCAGCTGCGGCGCTCCCGCCAGATCGCCGTGGTGGTCCAGGCGCGGGTGGGCCCGGTCCACGCGATCGCCAGCGCGGCCCCGAGCATCAACCCGAAGAGGTGGGTGTCGGTGCCGTAGTAGGCGCGAGTGGGGTTGGCCGGGTCGTACGTCACGGCCATCATGACCGCCGAGGCCACGCCGACACCGAGGACGAGCGTGGCCAGGGCGCCCTCGGTGATGGCGAGGCGCCGGTGCAGGGCGAGCAGGACGAGCGTCACCAGCGGCCAGAAGAGGTAGAACTGCTCCTCGACCGCCAGGCTCCAGAAGTTCATGAACAGCTGCGGCGAGGTCGCGGCGAAGTAGTTGCTGCCGTGGGCGATCTCGAGCCAGTTGGTCGAGAAGGTCAGTGCGCCGAGGGCCTGCCTGCGGATGCCGACGAGCAGGTCGGTCTCGACGGTGCGGGCGATGAGGATCGCGACCGGCACGACGACGACGAGCGCCGGCAGCAGCCGCCGGGCGCGTCGGGTCCAGAAGCTCATGAGGTCGACCCGGCCGGTGCTGCGCTTCTCCCGCACGAGCAGTGTCGTGATGAGGAAGCCGGAGATGACGAAGAAGATGTCGACGCCGAGGAACCCACCGGGCAGCCAGTCGGGGTCGAGGTGGAAGACGATGACGGCGGCGATCGCGAGGGCCCGCAGGCCGTCCAGTCCGGCCAGGTGGCCGCGCGGGGCCCGCGTCGGTGCGGCGGACGCGGACGACGCGCGCGACGCCACCCTGGCGTCGTCGATGGTGGAGGTGGGAGCCACGTGTCCGACGCTAGGCACTCAGGGGGCCCGGGTGGGGGAGGCGCACCGGTCGGGGCGGTAGTTTCGGCTCCATGAGTTCCGAGCAGACAGGGACCGTTCGCTCGACCTGGTTCGTCCGCGGCCGCGTGCAGGGGGTGGGCTTCCGGTGGTGGACCCGGGCACGTGCGCTCGAGATCGGGCTCGTCGGTCACGCCCGCAACATGGACGACGGCCGCGTCGAGGTCGTCGCCGAGGGGACGCGGGAGGAGCTCGACCGCCTCGACGCGCTGCTGCGCGAGGAGGTCTCCGGGACGGCGCGGCCGGGACGGGTCACCGCCGTCGGACGGGTCGACCAGGACGCTCGCGGTGACGTCGCCGGCTTCGTGGAGAAGTGAGGCGGCTCCGGCCGGGCGCGTTCTCCGCGTGGGAGTGGCTTAGCCTTGGCCGGGTGAGTGAGACGCACCCCGATCTGCTGCGGCTGCGGCAGTCCATCGACAACATCGACGCCGCGCTGATCCACCTGCTCGCCGAGCGGTTCAAGGCGACCCAGAGCGTCGGTGAGCTCAAGGCCCGCATCCGGATGCCGCCGGCGGACCCGGCCCGCGAGGAGCGTCAGATCACCCGGCTGAGGGACCTCGCCGACGAGTCCGGCCTGGACCCGGTCTTCGCGGAGAAGTTCCTCAACTTCGTCATCGCCGAGGTCATCCACCACCACGAGCGGATCGCCGGCGAGACCACGGGGACCGAGTCGTGATCGAGCTGAAGACCCCCGACGAGATCGAGGCGATGCGACCCGCGGGTCGGCTCGTGCGCTCCGTGCTCGACGCGCTCGTCGAGGCCGCGGAGGTGGGGACCAACCTCCTCGAGCTCGATGCGCTCGCCCACGACATGATCCGTCGCGCCGGTGGCGTCTCCTGCTACATCGACTACCACCCCTCCTTCGGCGCGATGCCCTTCGGCAAGGTGCTGTGCACCTCGGTCAACGACGCGGTGCTCCACGGCCTGCCGCACGACTACCGCCTGCGTGACGGGGACCTGCTGTCCGTCGACTTCGCCGTCGAGGTCGACGGCTGGGTCGGCGACGCCGCCCGGTCCTTCGTCATCGGCACGCCCGACCCGCAGGACCTGCGTCTCATCGACACCACGGAGCGAGCCCTGGCGGCGGCCATCGACATCGCCCGCCCCGGCAAGAAGCTGGGGGACCTCGGCGCGGCGATCTCCGAGGTCGCCCACAGCGAGGGCTACACCGTCAACACCCAGTTCGGCGGGCACGGCGTCGGCCGCACGATGCACGGTGACCCGCACGTGCCGAACGCCGGCCGACCGGGTCGCGGGATGCCGCTGCGTCCGGGCCTGGTCATCGCCATCGAGCCGTGGTTCATGGCCGGCACCGACGAGATCCGCACCGACCCCGACGGCTGGACCCTGCGCAGCACGGACGGCTCCCGCGGCGCGCACAGCGAGCACACGATCGCCATCACCGACGGCGACCCCGTCATCCTCACCGCCGGCTGACTCCTCACGGGTCGAGGGAACGGGGTCGACCCGGGCCTGTTCCGCGACCGGGGGTGGGCTGACGCAAGGGCTCGAGTCGACGCTCGGGAAGTAGAGTGACCGGGATCGTCGTCCCCCGTCTGCCCGAGGAGTCCCGCTCGTGTACGTCAAGAGCCTCACCCTCAAGGGCTTCAAGTCGTTCGCCTCGTCGACGCACCTGCGCCTCGAGCCGGGCATCACGTGCATCGTCGGACCCAACGGCTCGGGCAAGTCCAACGTCGTCGACGCTCTCGCGTGGGTGATGGGGGAGCAGGGGGCGAAGTCCCTGCGCGGCGGCAAGATGGAGGACGTCATCTTCGCCGGCACCACCGGGCGGGCGGCACTCGGCCGCGCCGAGGTGACCATGACGATCGACAACACCGACGGCGCGTTGCCGATCGACTACTCCGAGGTGACGATCAGCCGCACGATGTTCCGCAACGGCGGTTCGGAGTACGCGATCAACGGCACCTCCTGCCGCCTGCTCGACATCCAGGAGCTGCTCTCCGACTCCGGCATCGGCCGCGAGATGCACGTCATCGTCGGGCAGGGCCAGCTCGACGCCGTGCTGCGGGCGACGGCCGAGGACCGCCGCGGGTTCATCGAGGAGGCCGCGGGCGTCCTCAAGCACCGCAAGCGCAAGGAGAAGGCGCTGCGCAAGCTCGACGGGATGGAGGCCAACCTCTCCCGGGTGGCCGACCTCACCTCCGAGATCCGCCGTCAGCTCGGCCCCCTCGGACGCCAGGCGGAGACCGCGCGCAAGGCCGCCGTCATCCAGGCCGACGCCCGCGACGCGCGACACCGGCTCCTGGCGGACGACCTCGTGCGGTTGACCTCCGCCCTCGAGCAGGAAGTCGCCGACGAGGAGGCCATGCTCGCGCGGCGCAAGACCCTCGAGGAGGCCGTCGCCGCGGTCCGCGACCGGATCACCGCCCATGAGGAGGCCGGGGCCGCCGCGACCGCGCAGCTCGCCGCCGCCCGGGACCGGGCCGTGCGCCTGGCCTCCCTCACCGACAAGCTCACCGCGACCGCGGAGCTGGCCGCCGAGCGGGTCCGCCTGCTCGGGCAGGACGAGGAGGTCGAGACCACGAGTGGCCGCGACCCCGAGGCCCTGCGGGCGCAGGCCGCCCGGGCCCGCGAGGACGAGGACGCCCTGCGCGCCGAGATCGCGGAGGCCACCGATCAGCTCGCCGAGACCGTTGCCGCACGAGAGGCCGCGGAGAAGGCCTTCGCCGAGGAGCAGCGGCGCATCACCGCCCTCGCGCAGCGCGCCGCGGACCGGCGGGAGGGCCTGGCCCGTCTCGCGGGGCAGGTCGGTGCCCGTCGCTCCCGGATCGAGGCCGCCGAGGCAGAGGTCGGCCGGCTCCGGGAGAGTGTGTCCACCGCCTTGGCCCGTGCCGACGAGGCCGAGCACGAGTTCACCCGGCTCGAGAGCACGATCGCCGACGAGGAGGGCAGCGAGGAGGGACTCGACGACGCCTACGAGAAGGCCGCCGGGGCCCATGACGACGCCGCCGCGCAGGTCGAGCAGATCACCGAGGCGGGGCGCACCGCCGAGCGTGACCGCCAGTCGGCCCAGGCCCGGCTCGAGGCCCTCGAGCTGAGCCTGCGCCGCAAGGACGGCGTCGAGGCACTGAAGGAGGCATCCGCCGACGAGCACGAGATCCTCGGCTCCGTCGCCGAGCTCGTCGCCGTCAGCGGGGGCCACGAGGCCGCCGTCGCCGCGGCCCTCGACCAGGCCGGCAACGCCCTGGCCGTCGGCAGCGTCGATGCCGCCGCCCGCGCCGTCGAGCGGCTGCGCACCGACGACTCCGGCCGCGCGCACCTCGTCGTCGGTGCCACCGCCCGCCCGCGCGGTCGCGAGGGGTGGCCGTCCCTCCCTTCGCACGCGGTCTGGGCGCTCGACGTGGTCAGCGCGCCCACCGAGGTGCGCCCCGCCGTCGAGCAGGTCCTCGAGCGGGTGGCCATCGTCGCGGACACCCCGGACGCCCTCGCCCTCCTCTCCGAGACCGGTGACCTCACGGTCGTCACCGGGGACGGTGACGTCTACGGTCCCGGCTTCGTCCGCGGAGGGTCCAGCGCCGCCCCGAGCCTGCTCGAGCTGCAGGCCGCCGTCGACGAGACCCGCGCCGTGCTCGAGGACGCCACCCGCCGCAGCGAGGAGTCGACCTTCGCCCTGACGAGGGCCAGGGAGACCCTCGCCGAGCGCGCCGAGGCGCGTGATGCCGCGATGGAGGCGCTCCACGAGTCCGATGCGCGGATGGCCGCCGTCGCCGAGCAGCTCGGAGCGCTGGGGACGACCGCCCGCACCGCCCGGGCCGAGGCGGAGCGCACCCAGGCCTCCATCGCGCAGGCCACGGACGCGCTCGAGTCCGACCGGGCCGAGCTGGCCGAGCTCGAGCAGCGCCTCGAGGACGCCTCCGCGGAGCCCGCCGAGGACGAGGGTGACGACGCCACGGACGACCGCGACCGCCTCGAGCTCGAGGCGTCCTCGGCCCGCACCGCAGAGACCGAGGTGCGGCTCGCCCTGCGCACCAAGGAGGAGCGGGCCCGCTCGCTGCACGGCCGCGCCGAGTCCCTCGAGGGGGCGGCGCGCAACGAGATCGCCGCCCGGGAGCGACTGCGGGAGCGAAGGGAGCGGCGCCGCCGGGAGGCCGAGGTCGCCGCTGCCGTCGAGACGGCCGCACGCTGGACCGCCGGACGCATCTCCTCCGCGGCCGAGGTGGCCGGGCGGGAGCGCGACGCGGGGGAGTCGGCCCGGGCCGAACGGGACGAGGCACTGCGGGGTCTGCGCACGGAGCTGACCGAGCAGCAGGACGCGCTGCGCGAGCTGACCGACGAGGTGCACCGCGACGAGGTGGCTCGGGCCCAGCAGGTCGCCAGGATCGAACAGCTCCAGACGCGGGCCGTCGAGGAGCTGGGCGTCGACCCGGACGTCCTCATGGAGGAGTTCGGCCCGCACCAGCTCGTGCCACACGTGCCCGGGCCTGACGAGGACCCTGAGTCCGCGGACTTCCCCCCACCGCAGCCCTACGAGCGTGCCGTCCAGGAGAAGCGCCTGCGTGCGGCCGAGCGCGGACTGAAGTCGCTGGGCAAGGTCAACCCCCTCGCGCTGGAGGAGTTCGCCGCGCTCGAGGAGCGGCACACCTTCCTCACCACGCAGCTGGAGGACCTGCGCCGCTCGAAGCAGGACCTGCTCGACATCGTCTCCGAGATCGACGAGCGGGTGGAGCAGGTCTTCGCCGAGGCCTTCGCCGACACGGCCGAGCAGTTCCGGGGCGTCTTCTCCCGGCTCTTCCCGGGGGGAGAGGGCAAGCTCGTCCTCACCGACCCGGGCAACATGCTCACCACGGGCATCGAGGTCGAGGCCCGCCCCCCGGGCAAGAAGGTCAAGCGGTTGTCCCTGCTCTCCGGTGGCGAGCGCTCGCTCGTCGCGGTGGCCCTGCTCGTGGCCATCTTCAAGGCGAGGCCCTCGCCCTTCTACATCATGGACGAGGTCGAGGCCGCCCTCGACGACACCAACCTCGGTCGACTGATCATGCTCTTCGAGGAGCTGCGCGACTCCAGCCAGCTGATCGTCATCACCCACCAGAAGAAGACGATGGAGGTGGCCGACGCGCTCTACGGCGTCTCGATGCGCGGCGACGGCATCACCACGCTCGTCAGCCAGCGACTGCGGGACGTCGCGCCCGAGGGCGAGCAGCAACCCGCCTGAGGTCACGGTCCCGCCCCAACGGCCTGTCGAGTTGAGTGGTGACGGCCGGCGGGAGACTATTGCCCCATGACCGCCGTAATCGTGGGGCTGCTGATCTGCCTCGTCCTCTCCGCCGCGGTGATGGCCGTCGTCGCGATCCCCGCCCGCCGCGACGGGCGCGAGATCCTGACCGCCCGCGGCGAGCGCGTCGTGGTCAGGGTCCGCGAGCGGACGGACAACGCCACCAGCCGAGCCTCCGAGGCCGTCGCGCAGGCCAACCCGACGCGACGGTCGGACCCGCCGAGCAACCGGAAGGCCTCATGACCGACACCCACGCCGCCACCGCACCTGTGGGTTTCCGTGGCCCCGTCGACCCGAGGGTGCGTCCGCAGGACGACCTCTTCGGCCACGTGAACAACCACTGGCTGAAGACCGTCGAGATCCCCGCGGACCGTGGACGCTACGGCGTCTTCGACGTCCTGCGCGAACGCGCCGAGGATGACGTGCGTGCCCTCATCGAGGAGGTCGGCGCCGACCCCGACAGCCCGAGCGACTCGATCGCGGGCAAGGTCGGGGCCCTCTACCGCTCCTTCCTCGACGAGGAGCGTGCCGACGCGCTCGGCGCGAGCCCACTGGCCGAGCTGCTCGCCGCCGTGGACGAGGTCGCCTCCGTGGCCGATCTCGTCACGCTCACCGGCCGGCTGGCCCGGGACGGTGTCAGCGGTTTCGTCCAGCCCTTCGTCAACACCGACGACAAGGACTCCTCCCGCTACGTCGTCTACCTGGAGCAGGGTGGCCTCGGGCTGCCCGACGAGTCGTACTACCGCGAGTCCCAGCACGAGGCGACGGTCACCGCCTACCGCGGGCACGTCGCGCGCCTGCTCGCCCTGGCGACCGACATGGACGAGGCCGCCGCGGCGGACGCCGCGGAGCGGGTCGTCGACCTGGAGACCCGGCTGGCCGAGGACCACTGGGACCGGGTCGCCAACCGCGACCCGATCCGCACCTACACCCTCATGACCGCCGACGAGCTCGCCGGCCTCACGCCCCGGATCGACTGGGCCGGGTGGGCAGCGGCGCTCGGGGCGGCCACCCCCTTCGCCGAGGTCGTCGTGCGTCAGCCCGACTACCTGCGCGGGCTGTCCTCGCTGCTCGCCTCGGTCGACCTGGCGACGTGGCGCGACTGGCTGCGCCTGCGCATCGTGCAGTCGCTGGCCGCCTACCTCGACAGCAGCATCGTCGAGGAGGAGTTCGACTTCGTCGGCCGCACCCTCTCCGGGATCCCCGAGCAGCGGGCCCGCTGGAAGCGCGGCGTCTCGCTCGTCGACGCCTCCCTCGGCGAGGCCGTCGGCGAGCTCTACGTCGAGCGGCACTTCCCGCCGGCCGCCCGGGAGCGGATGGTCGCGCTCGTCGACAACCTCGTCGAGGCCTTCCGTCGCTCCTTCGCCGCGTCCACGTGGATGGGGGAGGAGACCAAGGAGGAGGCACTGCGCAAGCTGGAGGCCTTCACCCCGAAGATCGGCCACCCCGTCCGGTGGCGCGACTACTCCGCCCTCGAGATCGTCGAGGGTGACCTCGTCGGCAACGTGCGCCGGGTCGCCGCCTTCGAGGTCGACCGCGCGTTGACCAAGCTCGGTGGGCCGGTCGACCGGGACGAGTGGTTCCTCACGCCGCAGACCGTCAACGCCTACTACAACCCCGGTCTGAACGAGATCGTCTTCCCCGCCGCCATCCTCCAGCCGCCCTTCTTCGACGCCGAGGGCGACGACGCGGACAACTACGGCGGCATCGGCGCGGTCATCGGCCACGAGATCGGGC
Organism: Janibacter sp. DB-40; assembly: GCF_029510815.1. Classification (NCBI taxonomy): domain Bacteria; kingdom Bacillati; phylum Actinomycetota; class Actinomycetes; order Micrococcales; family Intrasporangiaceae; genus Janibacter; species Janibacter sp. DB-40. Next base: position 1,032,656 of record NZ_CP120360.1, read on the forward strand.
ACGGCTTCGACGACGCCGGCTCGACCTTCGACGGGCAGGGCAACCTGCGCGACTGGTGGACCGAGTCCGACCGCGAGGCCTTCGAGGAGCGGCGTGATGCCCTCATCGAGCAGTTCGACGTCTACGAGACGCGCCACGCGCCCGGCCACACCATCAACGGCGCCCTGACCGTCGGGGAGAACATCGGCGACATCGGGGGCCTGGCCATCGGGCACGCCGCCTACCGGATCGCCGTGGGCGAGCGCGCCACGCAGACCGACGACTCCGGGCTGACCGGTGACCAGCGCTTCTTCACCAACTGGGCCCGGGTCTGGTGCGGCGACGCCCGGACCGAGGAGGCGATCCGGCTGCTCTCGATCGACCCGCACAGCCCCCAGGACGTGCGCGGCAATGCAGTGCGCAACATCGACGCCTTCCACGAGACCTTCGGGACCCGCGAGGGCGACGGGATGTGGCTCGCCCCGGCAGAGCGCGTCAGCCTCTTCTGACGCCGTGCCCTCCCGCGACCGCAATGCCGCCGGACGGGCGGAAAGCGCCCGCCCGCGCGACGGCCTCGGCCGTCCGCTGCCGCACGGCAGCACCGGGGTCGAGCGCGTCGAGGAGCGTGAGCGGACCCCGCGCGAGGCGTTGGCCCGGGCGCAGGACTACCTCGACCGGGAGATGCCCTTCCACGCCCACGAGGTCCTCGAGGAGCAGTGGAAGACCCTGCCCCGGGAGTCGCCGGAGCGCGCGCTGTGGCAGGGCCTGGCCCAGCTCGCCGTCGGGCTGACCCACCAGCGCCGGGGCAACCCGCGCGGAGCGCGCACGGTGACCGCGCGCGGTGGCGAGGCGATCGCCCCCTTCGCCACCGACCCGCCCCACGGCATCGACGTGAGCGGTCTCGTGGCCTGGGCGGCGCAGCTCGTGGACGACCCGTCAGCCGATGTGCCGGTGCCACACCTGGTGGCCTGACCGGGGCACTCGTAGACCCTGCGAAGATGGTGCCCGTGATGGGTATCGACACGCTGACCGAGTACATCCTCGTGGCCCTCGGGCTGCTGCTCCTCCTCGGGGGGATGGCCGTCGGGCTGCTGCGCGGCCGCGGCGGGAAGTCCAAGGAGCTCCCCCCGGAGCAGCGCCCGCCGGAGCGGCCGAAGGGCACCACCGACCACCGCAGCGGCACGATCGTCCTCGACCGGCCGAGCGACCACGCCAGGCCGCAGGCGCCGCCCGAGGAGGCGAAGGGGGACCAGCCCCCGGCTTCGGAGGCCCCCGCCGAGAAGCCGACCGAGCCGACGACGCCCGCGCAGGAGCCGGTCGAGGAGAAGACCGCCACCCCGACCGAGGCCCCGACCGGGGCCCCGGCGGAGGAGCCGGCCGCCCGGGAGGCGACCGACGAGGACTTCACCCCCGTCGAGCCGGACGCCGACGAGCGTGCCCGCACCGCCGCCACCGCCCCGCCCGCGGAGCCGACGAGCGAGCCGGAGGCCCTCCCTGACACGGAGCCCGAGGCGGTACCCGAGCCCGAGGCGGCACCCGAGCCGGAGCTGGACACCCCGGCCCCGACCCGCGACCGGATGCGTGCGCTGCGCTCCCGCCTGGCGCGCTCCAACGGCGCGATCGGCAAGGGCCTGCTCGCGCTCCTCTCCCAGGGCTCGCTGTCCGAGGAGGACTGGGAGGACGTCGAGGACACCCTCCTGGCAGCCGACCTGGGCATGGAGCCGACCACCGAGCTCGTCGACTCCCTGCGTGAGCGCGTGTCCGTGGACGGGACCACCGACCCCGAGGTCGCCAAGGACTGGCTGTACCAGGACCTGCTGCGCCTGGTGGACCCGAGCATGGACCGTGGCCTCGCGGCCAGCCGCGTCGACGGCCGGCCGGCGTGCATCCTCGTCGTCGGGGTCAACGGCACCGGCAAGACGACGACCGTGGGCAAGCTCGCCCGCGTCCTCGTCGCCAACGACCGCGACGTCGTGCTCGGCGCGGCCGACACCTTCCGTGCCGCCGCGGCGGACCAGCTCGAGACCTGGGGCGCGCGCGTCGGGGTGCCGACCATCCGCAGCGACCGCGACGGGGCCGACCCGGCGTCGGTGGCCTTCGACGCGGTCCGGGCCGGCCACGAGATGGAGTCCGACGCGGTGATCATCGACACCGCGGGTCGCCTGCACAACAAGGTCGGGCTGATGGACGAGCTGGCCAAGGTCAAGCGCGTCATCGAGAAGCAGAACCCGATCGACGAGGTGCTCCTCGTCCTCGACGCGACGACCGGGCAGAACGGCCTGGCCCAGGCGAAGGTCTTCGCCGAGGCGGTCAACATCACCGGCGTCGTCCTGACCAAGCTCGACGGCACCGCTAAGGGCGGCATCGTCGTCGCGGTCCAGCGCACCCTCGGCGTGCCGGTCAAGCTGGTCGGGCTCGGTGAGGGTCGCGACGACCTGGCGCCCTTCGTCCCGGAGGCCTTCGTCGACGCGATCGTCGGCTGACCGGGCCGACACAGGAAGTTCACGTGGAGGGCCCGGACGAAACACCGGGGTAACCCGGGAGCACCGCCGGTGAAATCACGGGGTCGGATGCTGCCGACATGGAAAATTCACTCGACACCGGCCTCACCGCCTGGATGCTCGTCAGCGCATCGCTCGTGCTGCTGATGACACCGGGCCTCGCCCTGTTCTACGGCGGCATGGTCCGCCGCACGTCCGTGCTGAACATGATGATGATGTCGTACGGCGCCATGGCCGTCGTGGGCGTCGTCTACGTCCTGTGGGGGTGGTCGATGTCCTACGGCAGCGCCTCCGTCGCCGGGCTGTTCGCCAACCCCTTCACCCACTTCGGTCTCGACGGAACGATCACCGACGCCACGGGCGAGTTCGTCCTCGACGGCGGTCTGCCGGTCGTGGTGGACGTGGGCTTCCAGGCGACCTTCGCGATCATCACCGTGGCGCTGATCAGCGGAGCCATCGCCGACCGTGCGCGCTTCGGCACGTGGCTCGTCTTCGCCGCCTTGTGGGTGACCCTGGCCTACTTCCCGATGGCCCACATGGTGTGGGGCGGCGGACTGCTCAGCGGCGACGGGCCCTTCGCATCCATCGCCGAGCCGATCGACTTCGCCGGCGGCACCGTCGTGCACATCAACGCCGGTGCCGCGGCACTCGTGCTGGCCATGATCGTGGGACGCCGACAGGGATTCGGCACGGTCGCGATGCGCCCGCACAACCTCCCGCTCGTCATGCTCGGCGCGGCTCTGCTGTGGTTCGGGTGGTTCGGCTTCAACGCGGGGTCCGCGTACGGCGCGGACGGTGTCGCCGGCCTGGCCTGGGTCAACACCACGACCGCCACGTGCGCGGCGATCCTCGGGTGGTTGCTCGTCGAGCGCGTCCGGGACGGGCACGCGACCTCGCTCGGCGCGGCCTCGGGCGTCGTCGCCGGTCTGGTCGCGATCACCCCGGCCGCCGGGTCGGTCTCTCCGGTCGGGTCGATCGCCCTCGGCGCCGTGGCCGGAGCACTCTGCGCGGTGGCCGTCGGCCTGAAGTTCCGCTTCGGTCTCGATGACAGCCTCGACGTCGTCGGCGTCCACCTCGTCGCCGGCCTCTGGGGCACCGTCGCCATCGGATTCCTCGGCACCGAGACCGGTCTCTTCTACGGAGGCGGCCTCTCCCAGCTCGCCGTCCAGGTCATCATCGCCCTCGTCGCGGTGGCCATCTCCGTCGTCGTCACCACCATCATCGCCCTGGCCCTGAAGTACACGATGGGGTGGAGGGTCAGCGAGGACGACGAGTCCAGCGGCATCGACGCCTCGGCGCACGCCGAGTCCGGCTACGACTTCGGGGGGCTGGGCGCACCGCGCTCGACCGCGTTCGTGGGGCCCTTCAGCCCGATTCCCACCCCGGCCGCTCCGGCCGAGAGCACCTCGGAGGTCCGCTCATGAAGCTCATCACGGCAATCCTCAAGCCGCACCGCATCGACGATGTGAAGGAGGCCCTGGAGACCTTCGGGATCACGGGCATGACCGTCAGCGAGGCGAGCGGATTCGGTCGCCAGCGCGGTCACAGCGAGGTCTACCGCGGCGCCGAGTACGTCGTCGACTTCGTGCCGAAGATCCGCGTGGAGGTGCTCGTCGAGGACGTCGACGCCGGCCCCGTCGTCGACGCGATCGTCACCGCGGCCCACACCGGGCGCATCGGCGACGGCAAGGTCTGGGTGAGCCCCGTGGACGAGGTCGTCCGCGTGCGCACGGGACAAAAGGGGGAGGAGGCGCTGTGAGCCTCCGTCGCCGATGAGGAGCGACAGCGCCGGGATCAGGGCCGCACGCCTCGACCTGGCCGGCACCCGGGAGTTCGCCACCCCGGGTGCCGGCCCGGCACGTCGGGCCGCCATCGCCGGAGTGACCCGCGACTGGCTCGCCGGCCTGTACGCCGATGCGGTGGGGGAGCGCGAGGGTGTGGCGCTGGCCGCCGTCGGCTCCCTGGCGCGGGGGTGGTCGGGTCCGCTGAGCGACCTCGACCTCATCCTCCTCCACGACGGCCGCAGCCTGCCCGCCGCCGAGCTGGGCGTGGCCGCAGAGCGGCTCTGGTACCCCGTGTGGGACTCGGGCCTGTCCCTCGACCACTCGGTGCGCTCGATCGCCCAGTGCCGGTCGGTGGCCGGAGCGGACCTGTCGGCCGCCACCGGCCTGCTCGACCTGTCCCCGGTCGCCGGCGACCACGGCGTGGTCGAGGCGGTCCGTGCCGGGGTCGGGCGCGACTGGCGCGCCGGGGCGCGCACGCGACTGCCGGCTTTCGTCGAGACCGTGCGCGAGCGCCACCGCCGGCACGGTGAGCTCGCCCAGCAGATCCAACCCGACCTGAAGGAGGCGGTCGGGGGACTGCGGGACGTCACGGTCCTGGGCGCGTTGACCCGCGCCTGGCTCGCCGACCAGCCGCACGGTCCGGTCGAGCCCGCCCTGGCGCAGCTGCTTGACGTGCGGGACGCCCTGCACGTCGTCACCGGTCGTGGTCGCGACCGGTTGGTCGCCGAGGAGCACGACGCCGTCACCGCCCTCCTCGGGCTCGGCGACCCCGACGACATGCTCGTGCGCGTCGCCACCGCCGCGCGGACCATCGCGTGGGCCCTGGAGGGGACGATGCGCCGGGCGGAGCAGAGCCAGCGGGCCCGCACCCTGCGCGTGGGGCCACGGCGGCCTCGGCTGACCCCGCTCGGTCACGGCCTGCACGCCCACGACGGCGAGGTGGTCCTCGCCGACTCCCGGCGCGTCCGGACCGAGGCGACCCTCCCCCTTCGCGCCGCAGCCGTCGCCGCCCGCCACCGGCTCGCCCTGGCTCCCGTGACGGTGGACAACCTCTCGCGGGCGCCGCGCCTGCCGACCCCGTGGCCCGCGGAGGTGCTCACGCTCCTGACCGACCTGCTCTCGGCCGGGAGCGGCCTGACCCCGGTGTGGGAGGCCCTGGATCAGGTGGGGATCGTCGAGATGTGGCTGCCCGAGTGGGACGGCGTGCGCTGCCGGCCCCAGCACAACCCCGTGCACCGGCACACGGTCGATCGGCACCTGCTGCAGACGGTCGAGCAGGCCTGTGCGCTCTCCCGGGACGTCGCCCGGCCCGACCTGCTGCTGCTGGCCGCACTGCTGCACGACATCGGCAAGGTCGCCGGCTCGCGTGACCACTGCAGGACCGGTGCCGACCTGGCAGGCAGGATCCTGCACAGGTGGGGCCTGCCTCCTGCCGAGCGGGAGCTGGTCGTGCTCCTCGTGCGCGAGCACCTCACGCTCGTGCACCTCGCCACCCGCCGCGACCTGTCCGAGCCGGCGACGGCGGACGCGGTCTGCGAGCTCGTCGGCGGGGACGTCGAGACCTTCGAGCTGCTGCGTGCACTGACGATCGCGGACGCCCGCGCAGCGGGGCCCGCCGCGTGGACCGACTGGCGGGCCACCCTCGTGGACACCCTCACCGGTCAGGTCCGCGCCCGGCTGACCGGCGAGGTCCCCGGCGCCGCACTGCCGGTGGTGGCCGACCCCGTCGCCGACGACGAGGGGCGCCGAGCCGTCGACGAGGGACGGGCGCACGTGCGGGTGGAGGACGCGGGCTGCGGCTGGGCCGTGACGGTCCAGGCCCGGGACCGCCGGGGTCTGTTCGCCGACACCGCCGGCCTGCTCGCTGCGCAGGGCTTCCACGTGCGCCGCGCCAAGCTGGTCACGATCGGGGACCACGCGGTGGACGAGTGGATCGTCGAGTCGCCCGGCCCGGACGCCCCGGACGCCGGACGCATCGTCGCGGGGCTGCAGCGCCTGGCGGCGGGGGACCGGTCCGTGCTGGCCCGGCTGGGGCGGGCCCGACGGTCCGGCACGAGGGAGAGCGCGGTACCGGGTGCCGCGACGCCGGGAGCGCGGGCCTTCGTCGTGCCGGGCACGCAGGCAGAGACGCTCATCGAGGTGCGGGCGGGGGACCGCCCCGGGTTGCTCCACGACATCGGGTGCGCCCTGGGTTCGACGGACGTCGTCGTGCGCTCGGCGCACATCGCCACCGTCGCGGACCAGACCCTGGACACGTTCTGCCTGAGCGACCCGGCGGGGGCGCCCCTGCCTCCTGCCGCCGTCGCACGAGCGATCTCGGCGATCCTCGGTGCCTGCGACGGGTAGGGGACGAAGGGGGTCGCGCGGGAAGATAGCCTAGGTCGGGTGTTCACCAGCCTGTCCGACCGCCTGACCGCGACGTTCAAGAACCTTCGCGGCAAGGGGCGGCTGTCCGAGTCCGATGTCAACAAGACCGTCCGGGACATCCGGATGGCCCTGATCGACGCCGATGTGGCGCTGCCCGTGGTCAAGGACTTCACCCGCGCGGTGCGCGAGCGGGCCACCGGGGCCGAGGTCAGCGGGGCGCTCAACCCGGCGCAGCAGGTCATCAAGATCGTCAACGAGGAGCTCGTGACGATCCTCGGTGGCAACACCCGCTCGATCGAGTTCGCGAAGCGACCGCCGACGGTGATCATGCTCGCCGGCCTGCAGGGCTCCGGCAAGACGACCTTCGCCGGCAAGCTCGGTGCCTGGCTCAAGGAGCAGGGCCACACGCCGATCCTCGTCGCGGCCGACCTGCAGCGCCCCAATGCCGTCACCCAGCTCGAGGTGACCGGTGAGCGGGCCGGGGTGCCCGTCTTCGCGCCCGAGCGCGGCAACCTGGGCGGCCACGACGCCGTCCTCGACTCCGGGGAGGGCACCCGCTCCTTTGGTGACCCGGTCGCCGTCGGCCGCGCCGGGGTCGCGCACGCCGAGGCGCAGCACCACGACGTGGTCATCGTCGACACCGCCGGCCGGCTGGCGGTCGACGAGGCGCTGATGCAGCAGGCGGCCGACATCCGCGAGGCCGTCCGCCCCGACGAGGTCCTCTTCGTCATCGACGCGATGATCGGCCAGGCGGCGGTCGAGACGGCCCAGGCTTTTGCCGAGGGCGTCGACTTCACCGGTGTCGTGCTGTCGAAGCTCGACGGCGATGCCCGCGGTGGTGCCGCGCTGTCCGTCGCCGGGACCACCGGACGACCGATCATGTTCGCCTCCGTCGGTGAGCAGACCCGCGACATCGAGGTCTTCCACCCCGACCGGATGGCCAGCCGCATCCTCGACATGGGTGACGTCCTCACGCTCATCGAGCAGGCCGAGCGCGCCTTCGAGCGCGGCCAGGCCGAGGAGATGCAGCGCAAGTTCCTCGCCGAGGAGGACTTCACCTTCGACGACTTCCTCCAGCAGATGTCGGCCATCAAGAAGATGGGCTCGCTGAAGTCGATGCTCAAGATGATGCCGGGCATGGGCCAGATGTCCGCTCAGCTGGACAACCTCGACGAGCGCGAGTTCGACCGCATCGAGGCGATGGTGCGCTCGATGACGCAGTTCGAGCGCACCCACCCCAAGCAGATCAACGGCTCGCGCCGCTCGCGCATCGCCAAGGGCTCCGGCGTCAGCGTCTCGGAGGTCAACCAGCTGCTCGAACGCTTCGGGCAGGCGCAGAAGATGATGAAGCAGATGGCCCGTGGCGGCGGCATGCCGGGGATGCCCGGTGCCCCCGGGGGCGGTGGCGGTGGCGCCAACCGCAAGAAGGGCAAGCAGCAGCAGCGCAAGAAGGGCAAGTCGGGCAACCCGGCCAAGCGCGCCCAGCAGGAGCGGGAGGCGGCCGAGAAGGCGGCCGGGCGGACCAGCGCCCCCGGCTCGGCCTTCGGCGGTGCAGCCGCCGGGGAGGGCTCCGACCAGCCCCGGCCCGCTGACCTCGACCCGAGCCAGCTGCCCAAGGGCTTCGAGAAGTTCCTGGGTCAGTAGTGGGCGAGCCGGCGCTGCACACGGTCAGCTCGGGCGAGTCGGGGCCCCGGATCGCCTTCTGCCACGGCCTGCTGGGCCAGGGACGCAACTGGAACCAGATCGCCAAGGGCCTCGCCGACGTCAGCCGACCCACCCTGGTCGACATGCCCGACCACGGGCATTCCCCGTGGTCGGACCGCATCGACTACTTCGACGCGGCCGCCGTGCTCGCCGACACGCTGCGGACCATCGACCCCGAGGAGCCGTGGACGGTCGTCGGGCACTCGATGGGCGGCAAGACCGCCATGGTGCTGGCGTTGACCGAGCCCGAGCTCGTCGAGCGGCTCGCGGTCGTGGACATCTCACCGGCGCCCACGGCCTCGTTCACCCAGTTCGAGACCTTTCTCGCCAGCATGCGCGGGATGGACCTCGACGAGGTGAGCAGCCGCGCGGACGCCGACGAGGCGATGCGGGAGGCGGCCCCCGACCCGGCGATCCGCGGATTCCTCCTGCAGAACCTGCGACGTGACGGCGACGGGTGGCGCTGGCTGCCCAACCTGGCGCTGCTCGAGCGTGACATCGCCGCCATCGGCGGGTGGCCGGAGGAGCGCATCGCCGAGCTTCCCCCCTTCGACGGGCCGGTGCTGTGGCTCTCCGGAGCGAACTCCCCCTACGTCTCGGAGGAGAACGACGCCGAGATGCGGCGGCTCTTCCCCCGGGTGCGCCAGGTGACGGTCAAGGAGGCCGGCCACTGGGTCCACTCCGAGCAGCCGGAGGTGACCACCGCGGCCCTGCGCGCACTGATCACCGGCGAGCGCGGCCGGGCCGAGGTGTGATGGGGTGGAGGGGTGCCTGACTATTCTTGGGCACTCCCGAGCAGAAGGAGCTGTCATGTCGCGCATCGCCATCATCGGTGGACACGGAAAGGTCGCCCTCGAGCTCACACCCCTCCTCGCCGAGGAGGACCACACGGTGACGTCCGTGATCCGCAACCCCGACCACGTCCGTGACGTCGAGTCCGCCGGCGGCACCCCCGTCCTCGCCGACGTCGCGGAGCTCGACGTGGACGGGATCGCCGAGGTCGTGGCCGACCACGACGTCGTCGTCTGGTCGGCCGGTGCCGGCGGCGGCAACCCGGACCGCACCTACGCGGTCGACCGTGACGCCGCGATCCGCTCGATGGACGCCGCCGCCCGGGCGGGCGTGCAGCGCTACGTCATGGTCAGCTACTGCGGAGCCGGCCCCGACCACGGGGTCGAGCCGGACAGCCCCTTCTTCCCCTACGCCGAGGCCAAGGCGGCGGCCGACGAGCACCTGCGCGGCACCGACCTCGACTGGACCGTCCTGGGCCCGAGCAAGCTCACCGACGGCCCGTCCACCGGGGCCATCGAGGTCGCCTCGAGGGCGGAGGGCAGCGGTGAGGTCTCCCGGGGGAACGTCGCCCGGGTCATCGCCGAGTCGATCGAGTCCAACGGCACCGTCCGGCGCACCATCGAGTTCCACGACGGGTCCACCCCGATCACCGAGGCGCTGCGCTGACCCGGCCCGCGTCGGAGGATAGCCTCGAGCCATGACCGATGTGCTGCACGTCACGGGAGAGGTGCTCGTCTCCGAGCACGAGAGCGTCCCCGAGCTGTGGGTGGTCGACGGGAGGATCTCCTTCACACCGCCTGCGAGCGGTGACGTGGAGACCGTCCGGGGGTTCGTCCTGCCGGGCTTCGTCGACGCCCACTGCCACGTCGGGCTCGATGCCCACGGGGCGGTGGACGACGCGACCAGCGAGCAGCAGGCGCTCACGGACCGGGACGCCGGGACGCTGCTCATCCGCGATGCCGGGTCACCCGCGGACACCCGGTGGGTCGACGAGCGCGACGACCTGCCCAAGATCATCCGCGCCGGCCGGCACATCGCGCGCACCCGCCGCTACATCCGCAACTTCGCGCACGAGATCGAGCCGGACCAGCTCGTCTCCCGGGTGCGCGCCGAGGCGCGCGCCGGGGACGGCTGGGTCAAGCTCGTCGGCGACTGGATCGACCGTGGAGCCGGTGACCTCACCCCGTGCTGGCCCCGTGACGTGCTCGCCGAGGCCATCGCCGCCGCCCACGAGGAGGGTGCGCGGGTGACCGCGCACTGCTTCGGCGAGGAGTCGCTCGCCGACTTCGCCGCCGCGGGGACGGACTGCATCGAGCACGCCACCGGGCTGGTGCCGGAGACCATCGACGCCTTCGCCCGGCAGGGCATCGCCATCGTCCCGACCCTGGTCAACATCGAGACCTTCCCGCAGATCGCGGCTCCGGCGGCCGAGAAGTTCCCCGACTACCACCGCCACATGCTCCAGCTGCACGAGCGGCGCTTCGAGACCATCGCCGCGGCCCGGGATGCGGGCATCGACGTCTACGTGGGGACCGATGCCGGGGGTTCGCTGCCGCACGGCCTGGTCGCGCAGGAGATGGAGCTGCTCACCCGTGCCGGCTTCTCGCAGACCGAGGCCCTTGCTGCCGGTACCTGGCGCTCGCGCGAGTGGCTGGGCCGGCCCGCGATCGCCGAGGGTGAGGACGCCGACCTCGTCGTCGTGGCCGAGGACCCCCGCGAGGACGTGCGCACCTGCGGCACGCCAGAGCACGTGATCCTGCGCGGCCGGCGGGTCGCCGGACGCTGACACCCCTCCCGGCCCGGGCGGGGGCCTCAGGCGGGGTCACTGACGAGCGCGCGCTCCTGCTCGGTCTGCATCCTCGCGCGCTGCTCGGCCGCCACCTCTGCCCGGTGGGCACGGACGCTGTGGGAGACCGCAGCGACCCAGGCGGTGATGACCAGGAGCTGCACGCTCCACACGACCGACCCGGAGAGGTCGAGGGCGCCCTCACCCATGATCGTGCGGGAGTTGGTGAGCACGATGATCCCCCCGACGGCGGAGCCGAGGACGCGTGGCGGGATCGTGCGCACCAGCCAGGCGGCGATCGGCGCGGCGATCATGCCGCCGAGCAGGAGCACGGCGACCCACGAGAAGTCGATGCCCCGGGAACCGAGGGCCGCGAGGAAGCCGATGCTCGCGGCCACCGAGATGAGGAACTCGCTGGTGTCGATCGAGCCGATGACCTTGCGCGGCTCCATGCGGCCGCTGGCGAGGATCGCAGGGGTGCCGACGGGGCCCCAGCCACCGCCGCCGGTGGCGTCGACGAAGCCACCGAAGAGCCCGAGCGGGACGAGGAATCGCGCGCGCAGGGGAGTGCCGAGCCGGTCCTTGCGCAGGCCCCCGACGGTGAACCTGACGAGGACATAGATCCCCAGCGCGAGGAGGATCCCCGACATCACGGGTGTCGCGGTCGAGGTGTCGAGCCCGGCGAGGAAGGTCGCTCCGGCGAAGGCGCCGATCGCTCCCGGGACGCCGATCTTGAGCACGACCGGCCAGTCGACGTTGCCGAAGCGCCAGTGAGCGGTCCCCGAGACGAGTGTCGTGCCGATCTCGGCGAGGTGGACGGTCGCCGAGGCCGCGACCGGACTGGTGCCGATGGCGAGCAGGAGCGTCGTGGTCGTCACGCCGTAGGCCATGCCGAGCGAGCCGTCGACGAGCTGGGCGAGGAAACCGACGACGGCGAGGAGGACGAGCTTGCGCATGGGGACTTCCTTCGTGGAGAGGCGCGATTCGAACTCCTATCATTTTGGTGTGTCAATGTCCCATCGCACAAGTCGGACTTCCCGGTCGTCGACGCCGCCGCGCGTGCGGGGATACTGGGGGCATGCACATCACTGCCCGGGCCGACTACGCAGTGCGTGCGATGCTCACGCTCGCCGATGCAGCCGATGGGGCGCCGGTCTCCGTCCAGCGGCTGGCCGAGGAGCAGGACCTGCCCCGCAAGTTCCTCGAGGCCATCCTCGGGGACCTGCGCCGGGCCTCGCTGGTGACCAGTCGCATGGGGGCGATGGGCGGTTACGTGCTCGCCCGCCCCGCCGGGGACATCTGCGTCGGCGAGGTCATCCGCGCGGTCGACGGCCCCCTGGCGGAGGTGCGCGGCGAGCGGCCGCAGGCCACCAGCTACGACGGGGCCGCGGCGAACCTGCGCACCCTGTGGGTCGCCGTGCGCGCGAGCGTGCGCTCGGTCCTCGACGAGACGACCCTGGCCGACGTGGTCTCCGGGGACCTGCCGCAGAGCGTCCGTCAGGCGCTCGAGCTGCCGGGGGCGTGGGAGAACCGCTGACCGACGGCGAAGGGGGTGGGAGCCGTCGCTCCCACCCCCTTCGTCCTGTCGTGGCTCAGAGGGCGCCCTTGCGCCACGGGCCCGTGATCGCGAACGTGATGCCCGGGCTCTGCGCGTTGGCGAAGAGCCAGTTGCCGTTCTTCGGCTCGAAGGTCGACCCGCACCACTCCGACCCGGTGTAGGTGCCGGCGGCGACGGTGCTGCCGGCGATGCCGCTCTCGGGCAGCACGACGGTGTTCTGGGCGAAGGGGAAGATCTCGCCGGTGGCGGTCAGGCCGTGGAGGAACTCGCTGCCGCTGCCGTCCTCGCACAGCACGATGCCGCCGCGCGGGGAGACGCAGATGTTGTCGGGGTTGTTCAGCGTCGCGGCGTCGGGCGAGGCGATGAGGACGGTCATCGTCTCGGTCCGCGGGTCGTACTCGAAGACCTGGCCCTGGCCGGCCGGGCCGCCGCTCGTGGACACGATGTACGCGCGGTCGTTGCCCCACCACGCGCCCTCGAGGCGGGCGAACTGGGCGCCCCCCTTCGCGATGCCCTGCTGCACGACGCTCGTCTCGCCCGCTCCGGGGTCGGGCTGGTCGATCGTCACCCACGTCAGGTTGCGGTAGGTCGTGCCGGTACCGGCACGGTAGGTCTGGTGGGACGTGCTGCCGATGGCCAGCATCTGCAGCTCGCCACCGTCGGCGAGGCGCCCCGGCGTCCTGGGGACGTAGCGGTAGAGGCCGGACGGGGTCGCGTCCTCGGTGAGGTAGGTGATCCCGGTCGAGGGGTCGGTGCACGTGGCCTCGTGCGAGAAGCGGCCCATCTGCCGGATCGGCTCGGCGTTGCTCTTGCCCGTGGTCGGGACCTCGAAGACGTAGCCGTGGCGGGTGCCGTCGGCGGAGATGTGCGTCGTCTCCTCGCAGGAGAGCCAGGTGCCCCACGGGGTCGGCCCGCCGGCGCAGTTGCGCACGGTGCCCGAGAGGGAGGCGTAGGACTCGAGGAACTGTCCCGCGTCCGGGTCGAAGACGACCGTCGTCGTGCCGCCGGCGCCCTCGCGGGCGTCGTAGGCCGTGCTGTCGTAGGCGGGGCCCGTGCCGTTCTCGTGGTTGCGCACCAGGCGGACGAGGTCACCGTCGCGGAAGGCGGCCATGCCATCGTGCATGGCGGGGGTGCGCAGGCCGTCGGACATCATCGAGCCGGTCCAGCCGTAGGTGAGGTACTCGAAGCCCTTCGGGAGCGAGATGAGCTCGAGCCCGGTGGTCTGGTCCTTCACCGGGTGGAGCGGGCCGTAGTCGGGGCCGAAGGGGCGGCGGCTCATCGGGGCGGCCCCGGCGGTGCGGGCGCCGAGGGCTCCCAGCGGGCCGAGTGCGGCGAGGGAGGCGGCTCCCTGGATGAGGGTACGGCGCTGGACGAAGGGGGACTGCTCGGTGGTCATGCGGCTCTCTCCTGCGATGTCGGTGACGGCCGCGCCGGTCGGCGTGCCCGTGGGACACCGCAATCCAAGGCGGCACGTGAGAACCTCGCGTGACGCCCGGGTCAACGCCGGGTATGGAACGGGTGACCGTTCACCAGCTGCTTTTGGTCGGGTACCGCCGGTCGTGGAAGAATCCCGGGTGTACCCGTCCGCGCTGTCCGCGCGCCGGATGCCTACACCCCGAGCAGCGGTACCCCGTGCGACAGGCGCACGGTCTGGCCGTGCTCATGATCGTGAAGGAGACCACGCCAGTGGCCGTCAAGATTCGTCTCAAGCGCATGGGCAAGATCCGCGCCCCGTTCTACCGCGTCGTCGTCATGGACGCCCGTGCCAAGCGGGACGGCCGGGCGATCGAGGAGATCGGCCTGTACCACCCCACCGAGGAGCCCTCGGTCATCGACATCAACAGCGAGCGTGCGCAGTACTGGCTCTCCGAGGGCGCCCAGCCCACCGAGGCCGTCGCCGCCCTGCTCAAGGTCACCGGTGACTGGCAGAAGTTCAAGGGCGAGCCCGGCGCCGAGGGCACCCTGAAGTCCAGGGAGCCGCGGACCTCGAAGAAGGAGCTCTACGAGGCCGCCCTCGCCTCCTCCGACAAGGAGGCCAGCGAGCACGAGGCGATCACGTCCAAGAAGAAGGCCGACAGGGAGGCCGCCAAGGCGCAGGCCGCCTCCGAGCCGGCTGCCAAGGACGACGCCCCGAGCGCCCCCGCCGAGTCCCCCGCCGAGACCCCCCGAGGCCTGAGATGCTCGACGAGGCGCTCGAGCACCTGGTCATCGGCATCGTCGACCACAAGGACGACGTCGTCGTGCGGAGCAAGAACCTGCGTCGCGGGCAGATCCTCGAGGTGCGCGTGCACCCCGACGATCTCGGCCGCGTCATCGGTCGCTCCGGCCGCACCGCCTCGGCGCTGCGCACCGTCCTCGGTGCGCTCTCCGGTGGTGAGAACGTCCGGATCGACATCGTCGACACCGACCGCGAGCGCTGAGTCGCCCGCGGGAGACGAGGGGCCGCCATCCAGCACGGATGGCGGCCCCCCGTCGTGTCACACGGGGTCGTCCCGGGCACGTATCTTGGCCCGCATGGATGCTCCCGAGGGCCACGTCGTCGCCCGCATCGGCAAACCCCACGCCCTGCGCGGTGAGGTGACGGTCCAGCTGCACACGGACGACCCCGAGTCCCGATTCGTGCCCGGGGTCGTCTTCGACACCCGGGCGGAGGCCGGCTCGGGCGTCCCGCGGCAGCTGACCCTGGCGACGAGCCGGGTCCACCGCGGCATCTGGCTGCTGGGCTTCGAGGGGATCCCCGACCGCACCGGTGCGGAGTCACTGCGCGGCACCCGCCTGCTCCTGGCCGAGCCGGACGCGATGGACGAGGCGGACGACGACGGCTGGTACGAGGAGGATCTCGTCGGTCTGACGGCACGCACGCCCGACGGGGCGGTCGTCGGCGAGGTCACCGCGCTCGAGATCGGTGCCGCGCAGGACCGCCTCGTGCTGCGCCGACCCGACGGCGAGGAGGCGCTCGTCCCCTTCGTCGAGGCGATCGTCACCGAGGTGGACCCGTCGGCCGGACGGCTCGTCGTCGACCCCCCGCCCGGCCTGCTCGACCTCGACGCGAAGGGGAGTGAGCCGTGCGCATCGACGCCATCTCGATCTTCCCGGACTACCTGGCGCCCCTGGACCTCTCGCTCATCGGGAAGGCGCGTCGCGAGCAGATCCTCGACGTGCGGGTGCACGACCTGCGCGACTTCACCCACGACCGCCACCGGACGGTGGACGACACGCCGTACGGGGGCGGGGCCGGGATGGTCATGAAGCCCCAGCCGTGGAGCGAGGCCCTCACCCACGTCCTCGACTCCGCCGACGAGGCGACGGGCCCGGCCCCGGTGCTCATCGTCCCCGGGCCCGGTGGAGAGCGCTTCACCCAGGCGATGGCCCACCAGCTCGCCGCGGCCCCCTGGCTGACCTTCGCGTGCGGCCGGTACGAGGGGATCGACGAGCGCACCTACGAGTGGGCCGCCGAACGCATGGAGGTCCGAGTCGTCTCCCTGGGTGACTACGTGCTCAACGGCGGCGAGGTCGCGGTGCTCGCGATGGTCGAGGCGATCGGGCGCCTCCTGCCGGGGGTCGTCGGCAACGCGGAGTCGCTCGTCGAGGAGTCGCACGAAGGGGGGCTGCTCGAGTACCCGATCTACACCAAGCCGGCGGTGTGGGACGGCGGCGACGGCGTGGAGCGCGCGGTGCCGGACGTGCTGCTCGGCGGCAACCACGCCGCCATCGCCCGGTGGCGGCACGAGCAGCGCCTCGCGCGCACGGCCGCCCGGCGCCCCGACCTGCTGCACACGGCGGCGACGACGGCGGACCTCGCCGACCTGGAGCACGCCGTCGCCTCACCCGCGGACGCGCCCGAGCTGGCCGTGCTGCAGAAGGCCTGCTGGATCGAGATGGTCGCCCAGCCGCAGCACTGGTGGGGCGCGCCGGCCGAGGACGCGGGCACGGTCGCCGAGAACCTCGGGCAGTGGACGACGCATCTCTTCCGCTCCGAGGGTCGCCTGGTCATGTCCGTGCGCGTGCGGCGCGACCCGCACGAGCCGACGACCTGGCAGATCAGTCGGATCATGGTCGCGCCCGACCTGCAGCGGCAGGGCCTCGGACGGGCCCTGCTCGCGCACGCCGAGGCGCTCGCTCCCGCGGACATCACGACCTTCTGGCTCAACACCGGCGCCGACCAGCCGCGCCTGCTCAAGATCTACAAGAAGGCCGGGTACCGCGTCGTCGGCCCCGGGGTCGGGCCGGGCACTGTCGACCTCGTCCGTCGCGCCGACCACTGACGCCGGTCGGCCGCGGGCC
This sequence comes from Janibacter sp. DB-40, assembly GCF_029510815.1. Classification (NCBI taxonomy): domain Bacteria; kingdom Bacillati; phylum Actinomycetota; class Actinomycetes; order Micrococcales; family Intrasporangiaceae; genus Janibacter; species Janibacter sp. DB-40. The sequence goes on from NZ_CP120360.1 coordinate 1,049,411, forward strand.
CGGGCCCTCTCGACGCGTGCTCGATTTCTGGTCACGCACGTCCTCTGGCAGACTTGGTCATCGCGCTCATGACACCGCCCCTGCCACAGGGGGAGTGACGGGCCCGCAGCCACCCTCGGGTGGCCACGACCTGCACGCGGCGGTGAGCGCGACCTCCACACCATTGACGAGGGCGGACGACCTGTGGCGTCCGCAGGAAGCGACAACGCCATGCAGCGTTTCGACGAGATCGACAAGGCCTCCATGCGGGACGACGTCCCCGAGTTCCGCGCCGGTGACACCGTCAAGGTGCACGTGAAGGTCATCGAGGGCAGCCGCTCCCGTATCCAGGTCTTCCAGGGTGTCGTCATCCGTCGCCACGGCGGCGGCGTCGGCGAGACCTTCACCGTCCGCAAGACCTCCTTCGGTGTCGGCGTGGAGCGCACCTTCCCGGTGCACGCGCCGGTCATCGACAAGATCGAGGTCGCCACCCGTGGGGACGTCCGCCGCGCGAAGCTGTACTACCTGCGTGACCGCAAAGGCAAGGCCGCTCGCATCCGCGAGAAGCGCGAGACCCCCGCGAACTGACGCATCCGCCCTCGCGGCGGTCGTAGGCTGACGCCCGATGTCGACCGACCCCGCCGCGAACGCCTCGACCCCCGCCGGTGAGCCGGCGGGGTCGAGGCGCATCCGGCCCGACGTCTGCTGCTCGAGATCGGTGTGGGCATCCTGCTCCTCGTCCTGCTGCGGGTCCTCGTCATCCAGTCCTTCCACGTCCCGAGCGGCTCGATGGAACCGACGATCCGGCCGGGGGACCGCGTCGTCGTGACGAAGATCGGTGCGGGTGCCGTCGAGCGCGGCGACGTGATCGTCTTCGACGGCACGCCGACGTTCGCGTCCGGGGACGACACCGGGTCACCGCTCGGCGGTCGCGTCGGCCGGGCCCTCTCGGCCACCGCATCGACCTTCTCGATCGACCTGGGGGAGCGGGCCCACCTCAAGCGGGTGGCGGGTGTCGGCGGCGACACCGTCTCGTGCACGCCCGAGGAGGGGCTGGTCGTGGACGGCGAGCCCGTCGCCGAGCCGTGGCTCTCGCCCGAGGAGGTGCCGTGCGAGCACCCCTTCTCCGTGGTCGTGCCGCCCGAGCGGCTCTTCGTCCTCGGCGACAACCGGTCGGAGTCGGCGGACTCCCGCAGTCACCTGGGTGACCCGGGGGGCGGGATGGTCCCGCTCGACGACGTCATCGGGCACGTCGCGTGGCGCTACTGGCCCCTCGACCGCCTCGGTGGGCTCGGGGAGCGGGCCGACCGACACGTCGACACGGGCTCCGGTGCACACGTGCACCGCACGAGCAGCGATACTGGACGGGACCGTACCCGGGACCCGGGCGCACTAGAGGAAGAGACCAGTGGCACACGACCCTGACTCCGCACGCGCGGAGGCCGAAGACGCACGACGGGAGCGGGCCCGTGCCGACCGCACGCACCGCGAGCGCGGCTTCGGCGCCAGACTCGGCTCCGCGGTCAAGGAGGTCTTCATCGTCCTCGCGATGGCGCTGGTGCTCTCCTTCATCGTCAAGACCTTCCTCATCCAGGCCTTCTTCATCCCGAGCGAGTCGATGGAGGACACCCTGCTCGTCGGCGACCGCGTCGTCGTCTCGAAGCTGTCCCCGACGCTCGTGGACATCGACCGCGGCGACGTCATCGTCTTCGACGACCCCGGTGACTGGCTCGACCCGGCGCCCGAGGCCGATCGCGGGGCGGCGCTGAACGCCCTGCGTGACGGCCTGATGTTCGTCGGTCTGCTGCCCGACACCTCCGAGGGACACCTGATCAAGCGCGTCATCGGCCTGCCGGGCGACACGGTGCAGTGCTGCGACGCCGAGGGCCGGCTGCTCGTCAACGGCACGGCGATCGACGAGCGGGCCTACCTCAAGCCCGGTCAGGGCGAGGACACCCAGGAGTTCAACATCACCGTCCCCGAGGGGCGGCTGTGGGTCCTGGGGGACAACCGCGGCGACTCGTCCGACTCCCGCTTCCACGACCCGGGCGGGACCGGTGCGGAGGGGTCCGTGCCCATCGACCTCGTCGTCGGCAAGGCCGTCCTGAAGGTGTGGCCCCTGAACCGCATGGGCCCGCTCTCCGACCACGACGACGTCTTCGCCGACGTGCCGGACCCGGGCAACCGGGCGTTCGGCCTGGCCGCCCGCGAGACTCCCGCGACACGATGACCCGCCCCGGCACCCCTCGGTCCTCCCGCCCCAGCCTGCGCGTCGAGCGCGAGCTGCAGCGGGCCGGGCACCGGGTGCTCGCCGGGATGGACGAGGTCGGCCGTGGGGCCCTCGCCGGCCCGGTGAGCGTCGGGGTCGTCGTCATCGACGAGGCCTGCCCGAGCGCACCCACCGGCGTGAAGGACTCCAAGCTGTTGACGCCCGCCGCCCGCGAGGCGATGGTCCCGCGGCTGACCCGCTGGGCCCGCGGCCACGCCGTCGGTCACGCGATGCCCGCCGAGATCGACGAGGTCGGGATCATCGGGGCCCTGCGCCTGGCGGGGACGCGAGCGCTGGCCGCCCTCGACGTCGTGCCGGACCTCGTGCTCCTCGACGGCAACCACGACTGGCTCACCGACCCCGAGCAGGTCGGTCTCCTCGCCGAGCTGGCGGGGAGCACCACCCCACCGGTGCGCACCCTGGTCAAGGGCGACATGCGGTGCAGCTCGGTGGCTGCCGCGAGCGTGCTGGCCAAGGTGGAGCGCGACGGCATGATGGCCGAGCTCGACCACGAGTACCCGCACTACGGCTGGGCCGACAACAAGGGCTACTCGGCGAGCGCGCACATGGATGCCCTCGCCGCCCACGGTCCCTGCGACCACCATCGTCGCTCCTGGTCCCTGCCCGGGGTGACCTCCGGTGGGCCGGTGGTCGTCATGGATGATGAGGGAGAGGTCGTCGCCCGACCCCTGGAGGACATGGTCAGCGAAGGGAGGCCGCAGTGAGCTCGGAGGATCTGGAGAGGTACGAGACGGAGATGGAGCTGGCGCTCTACCGGGAGTACCGGGACGTCGTCCACCTCTTCAGCCACGTCGTCGAGACCGAGCGGCGCTTCTACCTCGCCAACAGCGTCGACGTGAAGGTCCGTGGCGAGGGGGCCGAGGTCTACTTCGAGGTGACGATGGAGGACGCGTGGGTATGGGACATCTACCGTCCCGCGCGCTTCGCCCGCCAGGTGCGGGTGGTCACCTTCAAGGACGTCAACGTCGAGGAGCTGGCCAAGAACGAGCTCGAGGTCCCCGACAGCGGCTTCCGTCCCGGCGGCCGCTAGTCGTCCACAAGCCCACGAGGGGCAGCGACCGGATCCACAGCGCCCTCCGGTGACCTCCCGATCACCCCCGGGCCGCCGTTGACTGGCGGCGGAGGTGGTCGAGATGACCGAGCAAGCATCCGCACGAGCCGCTCTCGGGGTGGCCGGCGAGGACATGGCGCAGCAGTACCTGACCGACCGGGGGATGGTCCTGCTGGACCGCAACTGGCGCTGCCGTGAGGGCGAGATCGACCTCGTCCTGCGCGACGGCGGCACGGTGGTCGTGTGCGAGGTGAAGACCCGCCGCACGACGACCTTCGGCGAGCCGATCCAGGCGATCACCCGGGCGAAGCTGGCCCGGCTGCGTCGACTCGCCGGCTGCTGGCTCGCCGACCACCCGGTGCCCGCTCACGGCCTGCGCCTGGACGTCGTCGCCCTGCTGCAGCACCCCGACGGCAGCTTCTCGGTCGACCACCGCCCCGGGGTGGGGCAGTGAGCATCGGGGTCACCCGCGGCGTGGCCCTGCGCGGGATCACCGGCCGGGTCGTGGACGTCGAGTGCCACAGTGGGCAGGGGCTGCCCTCCTTCGAGATCGGTGGGTTGCCGGACACCGCGCTGCGCCAGGCACCCCAACGGGTCCGTGCGGCGGCCATCGCCGCCGGGTACTCCCTGAACCAGCGGCAGCTGACGATCAACCTCTCCCCGGCGGCGATCCCCAAGCACGGGACGTCCTTCGACCTGGGGATCGCCGTGGCCGCCCTGACCGCCTGCGAGGTCCTCCCGGCGGAGACGGTGCGACCCATCGTCCACCTGGCCGAGCTCGGGCTCGACGGTCGCCTCCGCCACGTCACCGGGATCCTCCCGGCCGTGCTCGCCGCCCAGGCAGCCGGCTGCACGCACGTCGTCGTCGCCCCGAGCGACGTCGCGGAGGCGGGGCTCGTCGAGGGAGTCACCGTCTCGACCGCGACCACGCTCAGGGACCTCGTCGACGGCTACCGGTCACTGGCGGCGGGGGAGTCGCCGCCCCCGGCTCCCGCCCCACCGGCGCAGGTGACGGAGCCGCACGGTCGCAGCCTCGACCTCGCCGACGTCTCGGGACAGCACGAGGCCAGGTCCGCGCTGACCCTCGCCGCCGCCGGTGGGCACCACCTGCTGCTCAACGGGCCGCCCGGGTCGGGCAAGACCATGCTGGCCGAGCGGTTGGTGACGATCCTGCCGCCCCTGACCCGTGAGCAGGCCCTGGAGAGCCTTGCGGTGCGCTCCGTGCTCGGCGCGGTCCCCACCACGGGAATCGACCTCGTGCCGCCCTTCGTCGCACCGCACCACTCGGCCAGCGTGCCCTCGCTCGTCGGCGGCGGGACCGCTGCGGTGCTGCCCGGCGCGATCTCGCAGGCCCACCACGGCGTCCTCTTCCTGGACGAGGCGGCGGAGTTCGCGGGGTCCTCCCTGCAGGCCCTGCGCCAGCCGCTGGAGTCGGGGGAGGTCGTCATCGCCCGGGCTCGCGAGCGGGTGTCCTACCCGGCACGCGTGCAGCTCGTCCTCGCCGCGAACCCCTGTCCCTGCGGCGAGGGCCACGGCAAGGGGCTGAGCTGCCGGTGCCGACCGACGGAGCGGCGGGCCTACGCCGCACGCCTGAGCGGGCCGCTGATGGACCGCATGGACATCCAGGTGCAGGTGCCCAAGGTCAGCCTCGCCGACCTCAGCGAGGACCCCCCGGACTCCAGCGCCGCGGTCGGGGCGCGGGTGGTGGAGGCCCGCCGAGCGCAGGCGCGGCGATGGCCCGCCGACAGCTGGCAGCTCAACAGCCAGGTGCCCGGCCCCGTGCTGCGACGGGCCCCGTGGCGTCTGCCGTCGGCGACGACCCGGGTGCTCGACCGCGCCCTCGAGCTCGGGCAGGTGACCCTGCGCGGCTACGACCGGGTCCTCCGGCTGGCCTGGTCGAGCGCCGACCTGCACGGCCGCACGACCCCGAGCGTCGACGACGTCGGCCTGGCGCTGATGTACCGCACCCAGGGCGCGGTGGCCGCGTGAGCGCCGGTGGTCCGCGGGTCCCCACCCGGGCCGAGGTGGCCCGCGCCCACGCGGAGGTCGGTTCCGACGAGCGGCGCGCCCGGATCGCGTGGTCCCGCCTGCTGGAACCCCAGCGTGAACGCGTCAGCGACACCCCTTCGGCGCTCCACGAGCACATCGCGACTCTCGGGCACGTCGATGCCTGGCACCGGTTGGTCGACGACGACCTCCCGCGGTGCGAGAGCGCCCGTGCCCGGGTCCCTGACGTCGACGTCGACGGGGAGCTGGGCCGGGCCGCGCGATCGGGCGCACGGGTGGTCATCCCCGGGGACGCCGACTGGCCCGTGGGCTTCGACCACCCGATCATCGCGCCGCACCTGGTGCACGTGCGTGGGCAGGGGTGTCTGGGTGACCTCGCCGCGAGGGCGGTGGCCATCGTCGGCTCCCGGGCGAGCACCGGCTACGGCGAGGCCATCGCCCGCGAGATGGGCGCCGGCGTCGCGCGGCACGGGTGGAGCGTCGTCTCGGGGGCCGCCTACGGCATCGATGCGGCGGCCCACCAGGGGACGCTCGCGGTCGACGGTGCGGCTATCGCGGTGCTGCCCTGCGGGCCGGACCGCGTGTACCCGCGGGGGCACGAACGACTCATCCACGCGGTCGCCGAGGCCGGCGTGGTCATCACCGAGCTGGCCACCGGCACGACGGCGCGACGACACCGCTTCCTCGCTCGCAACCGACTCATCGCTGCCCTGGGCGGCGCCTGCGTCGTCGTCGAGGCCGGCCTGCGCTCGGGATCGCTGAACACCGCGGGCTGGGCCGACGCGCTGCACCGACCCGTCGGGGCCGTGCCCGGTCCCGTCACGCAGATGTCCTCGGCGGGCTGTCACGAGTGGATCCGTCGGGGCCAGGCGACCCTCGTCACCGATGCCGACGAGGTCCTGGGGCTGGCGGCCCCCGTCGGGGAGGCCCCGGCGGAGGTGGTCGAGCTCCTGGGCCCGCGTCGCACCCCCGACGTGCTGCCCAGCGACCAGCGCCGAGTCCACGACCTGCTGGACGTCCGGCGGGGCAGGGACGTCGGCGCCCTGGCGACCGAGCTGGTGGTGCCGGTCGAGGAGGTGATCGGCCAGCTGGCCATCATGCAGCTCGAGGGGTGGGCGCAGCAGGCCGACGACGGTCGCTGGCACCGCGGTGGCGGCCCGACACGGTGAGCGTGCACCGTCTCCGGCGCCGCGCGTGGCACGGTGGGCGGGTGAGCGCCGCATCCACGCAGGAGCCGCCACCCGTACCGGAGTGGGTGGTGCAGTCCGTCGACGCGTTCGCCGACCACCTGGTCCGCGAGCGCGACCGCTCCGAGCACACCGTCCGGGCCTACGCCGGCGACGTGCGGGCGTGCCTGACGTGGTGCGCGGGCGAGGGCAGCACCTCGCTCGCTGACATCGACCTGCCGGCACTGCGTGCCTGGCTGGGCACCCTCGCGAGCGGGGGAGCGGCCCGGTCGACGTTGTCCCGACGGTCCGCGGCGGTACGCACCTTCTTCGCCTGGGCGCGACGCACCGGACGGGTCGGGACGGACCCGGCGCTGCGCCTGGCCTCGCCCCGGCGTCAGCGCACCCTGCCCGACGTCCTCACCACGGACGGCGCCACCGCCGTCCTCGACGTCGCGGCGGTGGCCGCCGACGACGAGGACCCCATCCACCTGCGCAACCGGGCCGTCCTCGAGCTGCTCTACGCCACGGGCATCCGGGTCGGGGAGCTCACCGGCCTGGACGTCGACGACGTCGACCGCCACCGCAGGGTCGTGCGCGTGCTCGGCAAGGGCCGCAAAGAGCGGATGGTCCCCTTCGGGCAGCCGGCCGAGGTCGCGCTCGAGCAGTGGCTCGAGCGCGGTCGCCCGCTCGTGGTGAAGGCCGACTCGGGTCCCGCGCTCTTCCTCGGGCGGAGGGGGCGACGGGTCGACCCGCGCCAGGTGCGCGAGGTGGTGCACAGCCTGCTGGCGCACGTCCCGGACGCTCCGGACCTCGGTCCGCACGGGCTGAGGCACTCCGCCGCGACGCACCTGCTCGAGGGAGGTGCGGACCTACGGATGGTCCAGGAGCTGCTCGGCCACTCGTCGCTGGCCACCACCCAGATCTACACGCACGTCTCGCTCGACCGGCTCCGCGACAGCTACCGTCAGGCCCACCCGCGCGCCTGACCCGGGCGGATCACGGCACGGGCAGCAGGATCACCCGTCGCGCGCCGAAAAAGGGCAGCGGGTCCAAGTAGTCCTCGGCGCGCTTCGCCCCCAGGTGCAGGCAGGTGCGTGGTGCGCAGTGGTTCGCCCCGGCCCCGATCCGCCCGACGGGCTGGCCACGCCGGACCCGGTCGCCGACGGCGAGGTCGCTGGCCACCGGCTCGTAGGTGCTGCGGACCCCGGAGTCGTGCGTGATGCTCATCGTCGCGCGCCCCGCGATCACGGCGCGGTGGGTGACGACGCCGTCCGCGACCGCGGTGACGTCCGCCCCCTTCGCCGTGCGCAGGTCGATCCCGCGGTGACCGGGGCCCCACCGCCCGTCCGGCGCGTCGAAGGAGGCCGCCACCGCAGGCCGCGCACCGTCGCCGACGGGCCACAGCCATGTCGGGTCCGTGGGGGAGGGGGAGGGAGCCCGACGAGCGCGCCGGCGAGGGCGAGGGCGACGGGTGCGGTGGCGGCCATGCCGACCAGCCTCGCCGGGATGTCTGCTCGTCGGGTGCGAGCGGGTGCCGACGTGGACGAGGGGCGGGAGGCGGGAGGGGTTGTGGACGACGGGGGCCACCACCGCGGTGCGTCGTCGCTCAGTCCATGGCGGCAAGACGCCGGCAGGCCTCGCGCAGCTTGTCCTCCTGCTTGCAGAACGCGAAGCGCACGAGGCTCGCCGTCGTCTCGTCGGGGGAGGAGCAGAAGACCGACACCGGCACCCCGACGACACCCACCTTCTCGGGCAGCTGCAGGCACCACTCCACCGCGTCGGTGACCCCGAGCGGCGCGGCGTCCGCGACGACGAAGTACGTGCCCTGCGGCACGGCGACCTCGAAGCCGGCCGCGGTGAGGCCCTCGACGAGCAGGTCCCGACGCGCGGCCAGCGACGAGGCCATCTCCTCGAGGACCCCCGGCCCCAGCCGCAGCGCCTCGGCGACGGCGTGCTGCAGCGGGGAGGCCGTGGTGAAGGTCAGGTACTGCTTGACGGTCGTCACCGCCGTGACGAGGGGCTCCGGGCCGCTGATCCAGCCGACCTTCCACCCGGTGACCGAGAAGGCCTTGCCCGCCGACCCGATCGTCAGCGTCCGCTCGGCCATGCCCGGGAGGCTCGCGATCGGCACGTGCACGGCACCGGCGTAGGTCATGTGCTCGTAGACCTCGTCGCTGACCACCCACGCGTCGTGCTCACGGGCGAGGTCGGCGATGACGGTGAGCTCCTCCCGGGTGAAGACCTTGCCGAGCGGGTTGTGCGGGGTGTTGATCAGGACGACCCTCGTGCGCTCGGAGAACGCCGCGGCCAGGCGCTCGCGGTCGAAGCCGAGGTCCGGGAAGGTCAGCGGCACGGAGCGCTGCACGCCACCGGCGAGCGAGATCCCGGCGGCATAGCTGTCGTAGTACGGCTCGAAGGTCACGACCTCATCGCCCGCCTCCACGAGGGCCAGCAGTGCGCTCGCGATCGCCTCGGTGGCCCCCGAGGTCACGAGCACCTGCGACCCCGGGTCGAGGTCGATGCCGTACCGCTCGCGCTGGTGGTCGGCGATGGCGGAGCGAAGGGTGGGGACGCCCTGGGCGGGCGGGTACTGGTTGTGCCCGGCGGTGATGGCGCGCCGGGCCGCCTCGAGCACCTCGTCGGGCCCGTCGGTGTCCGGGAACCCCTGACCGAGGTTCACCGCGTCGTGCTGGCGGGCCAGCGCCGACATCTTCGAGAAGACGGTCTGGCCGTAGGGGCGCATGCGGGTCACGAGAGGGTCGCTCATGGGCACGACCCTACGGAGACATCAGCCGTCTCTCGACCCCACGTCCTGACGGATCACGATGGTCGCCAGCGACAGGAGCAAGCGGTCGCGGGGGTCCTCGAGGGACCGGCCGGTGAGCTTCTCGATGCGCTTGATCCGGTAGACGACGGTGTTTCGGTGGCACACGAGGTCCTCGGCGGCAGCGGTGGGCGACCCCCCGCGCCGTACGGCCGCGACGAGGGTCTCGAGCAGGGCCTCTCGCGTCACCCCCTCGAGGTGCAGCAGCGGCCGGATCGTCTCGTCGACGAGCAGCGCGGTCAGCTCGGGGCTGCCGGCGAGGAGCGCCTCCGGCAGGCGCTCGCTGATGTCGGCGACCGCGTCGGTGCCCTCGGGCAGGGAGGTTGCGGCTGCGAGCGCGTGGTGGTGGGCGGCGACGACCCCCGCCAGCCCGTCGCGACACGTCGCGGTGCCGACCCGACCCTTGAGCGAGCGGGACAGTGCCCGCTGCAGCGCTGGTCTCTGGTCGGGCCTCGCGGCGACGAGCCCGACCCCGTAATCGCCGTGCAGCCGCCACGGGCCCCGGAAGCCCGCGTCCTGCAGACCCTCGTGCGCGACGGCGACCGAGGGCACCGACTGCTCGGTCAGCCACACGAGACACACCAGCTCCGTGTTGACGGTCAGGTCCAGGACGCCTCGTGCCTCGCTGGCGAACCGCGGGTCCGAGCCGCGGCCCCGGAGCAGCCCGTCGAGGATCGCAGCCGCCTGCGCAGGGTTCCTGCTCTGGAGCGCCAGCTCCTCCCGGCGGTAGCTCTCACGCAGGATCTGGCACTGCACGTCCAGCTGGCCCCAGAGGGTCTGGCCGGCCTCCAGCAGGACCTCGGCCGGTACGCCCATGCCCTGTCCCGCCTCGAGGAGCTCCTCCCACAGTCGTCGTGAGCCCAGGGTGTAGGCGGAGATGACGGCGGCGACGGGGATGCCCTGCTGGGCCCGCCGCCGTCCGGTGTCGCGCCACACGTCAACGGCTCGGGGGCCCGCATCGGGATGGCCGGCCAGGCGCTCGATGGCGGTGCGGATGTGTCGTCGCGTGCTCGCCCGCAGCTCCGCGCGGGTCTGGGGTGAGGCCTCGCCGTACCAGGCGTGCTCGGCATCCAGCACCTGCACGCTGATGCTGTCGGCGATCTCGGCCGACCGGGGCAGCAGGGCGGCGAAGGCCGCCTTGATCGAGGGGGTCGCGGCCGGGGACTCGTCGAGATCGGGGCCGTGATCGCCCGGGCGCTGTCCGGTGGGCGGGTGTGGCATGGGACCTCGCTCTGCGGACGGAAGTGGGTGACAAGTGTCGTCGTGCACAGGAGATCTTGTGCACTGCGTCCATGGTGTGACACGGACCCTATCGGCCAGTCTCGAGCCAGAGCCGCACGAGGACGTGCGGCGACCCTTTCGAGGAAGGAGACCGTGTGGCGTCCCGACCCACGTCCCAGCCCGTGCTCACGATGGACGGCATCGTCGTCCGCTTCGGTGGCGTCGTGGCCCTCGACGGAGTCGACCTGGACGTCGCTCCCGGTGAGGTCCTCGGGGTGATCGGCCCCAACGGGGCGGGCAAGACCACCCTCTTCAACGTCTCCTGCGGGTTCGTCGCCCCGACGAAGGGCCGGATCCACTTCGAGGGCAAGGACGTGACCGGGTGGCGACCTCACGACCTGGTGCATCACGGCGTCGCGCGTTCCTTGCAGGGGCTCGGTCTCTTCAACCGGCTCAGCGTCCTCGACAACGTGCTCATCGGGGCGGAGCGCCACGCACGTGCGGGCTTCTTCTCCTCACTCCTGGCGATGCCCGGGGCGGTCAAGGACGAGGCAGCCCTGCGGGACCGGGCGATGGCGGTCCTCGATCGCCTGGACATCAAGGGGAGAGCGGGGGAGACGGTGGGCAGCCTGCCGTACCCCCTTCGCAAGCGGGTGGCGCTGGCCCGGGCCCTCGTGGCGCAGCCCCGGCTGCTCCTGCTCGACGAGCCCGCCGCCGGTCTCTCCGAGACGGAGATGAGCGAGCTCGGGGACATCATCCTCGACCTCGCCCAGGAGGTCTCGGTGATGCTCGTCGAGCACCACATGGACCTCGTGATGCGGGTCTGCGACCGGCTCACGGTCCTCGACTTCGGGCGGGTCATCGCCGCCGGGACCCCGGACGAGGTCCGCAACGACCCCGTCGTCCTCGATGCCTACCTGGGGGCCTCGGTCGAGGACCCCTCCGGGGAGGACGCGGCGACCTCGGTCTCCGGAGATGCCGCGACGACGAAGGGAGCGACCAGTGCTTGAGCTGCGCGGGGTGACGAGCAGGTACGGGCCGATCACTGCCCTGCACGACGTCGACCTCGTGGCCGAGGAGGGTCGGGTCACCTCGGTCCTGGGCTCGAACGGCGCCGGCAAGACGACCCTGCTGCGCACCATCTCGGGGCTGCACCCCGCACAGTCCGGGACCGTGCACTTCGACGGGCAGGACATCACCGGGTTGTCGGCGGACAAGATGGCCCGGGCCGGACTGGCCCACGTGCCGGAGGGGCGCGGGGTGATCACCGAGCTGACCGTGCGGGAGAACCTGCGGCTCGGGGCGCTGGGCCGATCGACGCACCGTGAGGCCGTCGCCATCGACGAGGTCTTCGACCTCTTCCCCATCCTTGCGGACCGATCCCACGCGGTGGCGCACACCCTCTCCGGTGGTGAGCGCCAGATGCTCGTCATCGCCCGCGCCCTGCTCGCGACGCCGAAGATGCTCCTGCTCGACGAACCCAGCCTGGGTCTCGCACCCCGGATCAGCGCACAGATCTTCGCCGTGATCCGAACGCTGGTCGACGAGCACGGACTGACGGTCCTGCTCGTGGAGCAGAACGCCCGAAGTGCGCTGTCCATCGCCGACACCGGTGTCGTCCTCGGACTCGGCAGGGTGGTCGCCTGCGACAGCGCCGAGGTCCTGAGCGCTGACGAGAACCTGCGTCATGCCTACCTGGGTTACTGACAAGGAGTCCCCGTGCAACTGATCAACACCCTCCTCGGTGGGCTGTCGCTGGGCATGATCTACGCCGCCTTCGCGCTGGCGCTCGTGCTCATCTGGCAGTCCACCCGGGTCGTCAACTTCGCGCAGGCGCCGATGGCCATGGTCACGACCTTCATCGCCCTGGAGATCATCGACGCCGGGTACGGCTACTGGGTCGGTTTCGCGGTGGCACTGCTGTGCGGCCTCGTGCTCGGCGCGGTGGTCGAGCGAGTGGTCATCCGCTACGTCGACCACGACAACCACATCAATCCGGTGATCCTCACCCTGGGACTCTTCATCGTCCTGCACGCGCTCGCTGCGATCGTCTTCGGGAGCAACTTCCAGTCCTTCCCTGCGGCATTCAGCCTCCGGGGTGTCGAGCTGGGAGGCAGGACGCTGGCCCTGACGCCCTTCAGCATGTTCACGATCCTCGTCGTCGTCCTGGTGATGGCGCTGCTCCGCCTGCTCTTCATCAAGACCGACCTCGGCCTGACCATGCGCGCCGCGGCCTTCAACCAGGAGGTCGCCCGCATCCTCGGGGTGCGGGTGAACCGGGCACTCACCCTCGGCTGGGCACTGGCGGCGGTCGTCGGCTCCCTCTCCGGCCTGCTCATCGCCGGTGGTGGTCTCGTCCACCCCGGCTACATGGACGGGGTCGTCGTGTACGGCTTCGTCGCAGCGGTTCTCGGCGGGCTCGACAGCCCCGCCGGGGCCGTCGTCGGCGGGCTGACGATGGGGATCGTCCTCTCGCTCGTCAGCGGGTACATCGGCTCCGGCCTCGTCCCGCTCGCCGCCCTGGTCGTGCTCGTCGTCGTCCTGCTCGTCCGGCCCGGCGGGCTGTTCTCCACCACGAATGAAAGGACGGTCTGATGGCGCGACTCACCGGCTCGACCGCGCTGCGCAGGGCGCTCATCGCCATCGCAGTGTTCATCGCCGCGATCTTCGTCATCGATCTGCTGTCCGACTTCCGACAGAGTCAGGCCGCCTCGGTCGCGTCCCTGGCGATCGCCGCCGGGGGACTGACGGTGCTGACGGGACTCAACGGCCAGCTCTCGCTCGGACACGGCGCGTTCATGGCCATCGGTGCCTACACGACCGCCAAGCTGCTCCAGGACGGACGTGAGGTCCCGCTGCTGGTACTCCTCGTCGCCGCCCTGCTGGTGACCCTCGCGGTCGGAGCCGTCGTGGGTGTCGCCGCAGCCCGGCTCCAGGGGCCCTACGTCGCCGGTGCCACCCTGGCGCTGGCCGTCGCGGTGCCCTCACTGGCGGTCCACTTCCGTGACACGTTCGGCGGGGAGCCGGGGCTGCGCGTGTCCACGCCTGACCTGCCGCCCATCGCCGATGATGCGCTCTTCTTCCTCACGGGCACGGAGGTCGGGACGACGCAGTGGCTCGCCACCGTATCCGTGGCGTGCCTCGTCCTGACCTACTTCCTGCTGCGCAACCTCTCCACCTCTCGCGTGGGTCGGCAGTGGCGTGCAGTGCGCGATGACCCGGTGGCGGCCCAGCTCGCGGGCATCAACCTGGGACGCAACCGCGTCGTCTGCTTCGTGGTGAGCACCGCCTGCGCGGGTCTGGCGGGTGCGCTCATGGCTCTGGCCACCCGGGTGGCCGCGCCGAGTGGCTTCCACCTGGTCCTGTCCCTGACCCTGCTCATGGCTGTCGTCCTGGGCGGGATGGGAGCCCTCAGCGGTGCTCTGGTCGGGGCCGCGCTGCTGACGCTGCTGCCCACCTACGTGACGAATGTCGGCTCGAGCGTCGGGCTGTCCGACCTGCAGTCCGCCGAGCTCGCCCCCTTGGTGCTGGGCCTGACGACGATGCTCGTCATCCTCCTGGCACCGGGAGGTCTCGTCGGTTCGTTGGCACCACTCATCCGTCGAGCGCGAACCTCGCGTTCCTGACCACGCCCCAACACCAGGAGGATTCACATGACCACAATTCGATGGAGGTCAGCGCTCGCCGCCGGCACGGCTGCTGTCGTGCTCGCCGGCTGCGGAGCCGGCGGACGCGAGTCGGGCGGCGGCGAGAGTGCGGAGGGCGACACCACCGGCGTCACCGACAGCACCATCAGCTTCGGTACGCACCAGCCGCTGACGGGGGTGGCGGCGCCGGGCTACTCCGAGATCAACACGGGGATGAAGGCCTACTTCGACTACGTGAACGAGGCCGGGGGCATCCACGGCCGGGAGATCGAGCTGACCGTCAAGGACGACGGCTACAACCCGACCAACACCTCCAAGGTCGTCGACGAGCTCGTCCTGCAGGACGAGGTCTTCGCGATCGTCGGCGGGCTGGGGACGCCGACGCACACGGCCGTCGTCGACTTCCTCAACCAGGAGGAGGTCCCAGACCTCTTCGTCTCCTCCGGTGCCCAGCTGTGGGGCAACGACCCGCAGGAGCGTCCGTGGACCTTCGGCTGGCAGCCCGACTACGAGATCGAGGGCAAGATCATGGGCCAGTGGATCAAGGAGAACGAGCCGGACGCCAAGGTGGGACTCTTCCTGCAGGGTGACGAGCTCGGTGGGGACGGCGAGAAGGGCCTGCGGCAGTACATCGACGACCAGATCGTCGAGCGGGTGGAGTACGCCTCGGGCAACACCGACGTGGGGCCCCAGATCTCGAAGCTGAAGGCCTCCGGCGCGGACCTGGTCGTGGGCTTCAACACCCCGAGCTACACGGCGCTGAGCCAGCTCACCGCTCGGACGCTGGGGTACGACCCGACGTGGATGTACACCAACGTCGGCTCCGACCCCAAGCTCGTGGGCAGCCTGCTCTCGAAGTTCTCCGAGGGCAAGGTCGAGGGCGGCGGCGCCCTGGACGGCGCCATGACGACCGAGTACATCCCCGGTGTCGGCGAGGACAGCCCGTGGGTCGACCTGTGGGAGAAGGTCTGGGAGGAGCAGGGCGGCAAGGGCGAGCTGACGAACTACCGGGTCTACGGCATGTCGATGGCCTACCTGACCGCCTCGGCGCTGCAGGCATCGGGTGAGGACCTCACCCGTGAGCGCATCGTCGAGGTGATCGAGCAGGATGCCCAGAACTGGCCCGGGCCGCACCTGGCTCCCTTCCGCTACTCCGAGGACAGCCACCTGGGGATCTCCGGTGTGCGCATGTCGGAGATCAAGGGCCAGTCGACCACGCCCCTGACCGAGGTGCTCGTGACCGACATCGGCGACGCCGAGATCACCGCGGACCCGGATGACGTGGCCGCGTCGGAGCCGCCGGAGGACGGCCTGCCGGATGCCGAGGTGACCGAGTGATCGTCGCCGGCTGAGCGGACCGATGTCGACGGTGGGGCTGCGGCCCCACCGTCGACGTGTGTCCGCTCTCCTGCCGTGCCTCGGGCGAAGGGAGGATTTCCCCTGTCGTCCCGCGTGCCCGTAAGATGGCAAGCACATCCAGTGTGTCTGGATGAATTCGCGTGTCCCACTTCCGGGTGACGAGGTATCCCTCCGAATCCGGGGCACACCACGGCAGTCCCGGCCGAGCGGCCGGGTGGGGTGGGTCGGGGCACCAGGAGACAACTGACAACCCACGACGAGAGGACTTCGGCATGGCCGTCGTCACCATGCGCCAGCTCCTGGAGAGCGGCGTCCACTTCGGGCACCAGACCCGCCGGTGGAACCCCAAGATGAAGCGCTTCATCATGACCGAGCGCAACGGCATCTACATCATCGACCTGCAGCAGTCGCTGACCTACATCAACGACGCCTACGAGTTCGTCAAGCAGACGGTCGCCCACGGCGGCACCATCCTGTTCGTCGGCACGAAGAAGCAGGCCCAGGAGCCGATCGCCGAGCAGGCGACGCGCGTCGGGATGCCCTACGTCAACCACCGTTGGCTCGGTGGCATGCTCACCAACTTCCAGACGATCTCCAAGCGCCTCACCCGCCTGAAGGAGCTCGAGGAGATCGACTTCGACACGGTCGCCGGCTCCGGCTACACCAAGAAGGAGCTCCTCATCCTTCGCCGGGAGAAGGACAAGCTGGAGAAGACCCTCGGCGGTATCCGGGACATGACCAAGGTCCCCTCCGCGGTCTGGATCGTCGACACCAAGAAGGAGCACCTGGCGGTCGACGAGGCCCAGAAGCTCGGCCTGCCGGTCATCGCCATCCTCGACACCAACTGCGACCCGGACGAGGTCCAGTACAAGATCCCCGGCAACGACGACGCGATCCGCTCGGTCACCCTGCTGACCCGGGTCGTCGCCGACGCGGTCGCCGACGGCCTCATGTCCCGTGGTGGTGGCGGCGCCGCCGCACAGGGCGAGGCCGCGGCCGAGCCGATGGCCGAGTGGGAGCGCGAGCTCCTCGCCGGCGAGGGTGAGACCGCCGCTGCCGTCGAGCAGGCGCCGGCCGCTGCTGTTCCGGAGGCGGAGACCGAGGCCGCCGCCACCGAGGCCGCTGCCGAGGTGCCGGTCACCGAGGCGCCCGCCGAGGCGGAGACCCCGGCACAGACCGCGGCCTCCGACGAGACCGCGACGTCCCCGGAGACCGCGCCCGCCACGCCGGCCGCGGACACCCCCGAGGCCTGAGCCACCACTCACCACTCGTCCACTTCCCCAGAAGGAGAACGGCACGCACATGGCGAACTACACCGCCGCTGACATCAAGGAGCTGCGCGAGCGCACCGGCGCCGGCATGCTCGACGTGAAGAAGGCACTCGACGAGGCCGAGGGCGACAAGTCCAAGGCCATCGAGGGCCTGCGGATCAAGGGCCTGAAGGGCGTCACCAAGCGCGAGGGGCGCACCACCTCCAACGGGCTCGTGGTCGCCAAGGCCGAGGCCGGGGTGGGCACCCTCGTCGAGGTCCTCTGCGAGACCGACTTCGTCGCCAAGAGCGAGCCCTTCGGCGCGCTCGCGGACTCGGTCCTCGTCGCGGCCGTCGAGGCCAAGGCCTCGGACGCCGAGAGCCTGCTCGCGGCCCCCGCGGACGGCAAGACGGTCCGGGAGCTGCTCGACGACGCCAACGCCACCATCGGCGAGAAGATCGAGGTCAAGCGGATCGCCCGCATCGAGGCCCCGGTCGTCTCGGCGTACCTGCACAAGACCAGCCCCGACCTGCCGGCGCAGATCGGTGTCCTCCTGGGCACCGAGGGCGGCGACGACCAGGTCGGCCGCGACGTCGCGATGCACATCGCCGCGTTCAGCCCGAACGTCCTCACCCGTGACGAGATCGCCGAGGAGACCGTCGCCAACGAGCGCCGGATCGCCGAGGAGACCGCCAAGGAGGAGGGCAAGCCGGAGGCCGCGATGTCCAAGATCATCGAGGGTCGCGTGAACGGCTTCTTCAAGGAGAACGTGCTGCTCGACCAGCCGTTCGCCAAGGACGCCAAGAAGTCGGTCGGCAAGGTTCTCGAGGAGGCCGGTGCGAGCGCGACGCAGTTCGCCCGCTTCCGCGTCGGTTCCTGATCCCAGCGACGGCGCTGTCCTGAGCCTCGAAGGGGGGTCGCCACCATCACGGTGGCGGCCCCCTTCGTGATGTCCACTGAGCACGCCCCCCAGGGCGCCGCCCCCGTCGTGGTCGCCCGGGGGGAGTCCACGAAGCGCCCGCACCTGTGGAAGGATCGGGCACACCCCGTATGCCCGATCTCCAGGGAGTGTCCACGTGACCGAACAGACCCCACACACGCCCTACCGCAGGGTTCTGCTCAAGCTCTCCGGCGAGGCCTTCGGCGGCGGCAAGGTCGGAGTCGCGCCCGACGTCGTACGCGGCATCGCCGAGCAGATCGCCACCGCCGTCAACAGGGGCGTCGAGGTGGCCATCGTCGTCGGTGGCGGCAACTTCTTCCGCGGGAAGCAGCTGCAGGAGCAGGGCATGGACCGCACGCGGGCGGACTACATGGGGATGCTCGGCACCGTCATGAACTGCCTGGCGCTGCAGGACTTCCTCGAGGACGCGGGGATCGACACCCGCGTGCAGACCGCCATCACCATGGGGCAGGTCGCCGAGGCATACATCCCGCGTCGGGCGATCCGCCACCTCGAGAAGGGGCGCGTCGTCATCTTCGGTGCCGGCGCCGGCATGCCCTTCTTCTCCACCGACACGGTCAGCGCCCAGCGGGCCCTGGAGATCAAGTGCGACATCGTCCTGATGTCCAAGCACGGGGTCGACGGGGTCTACGACTCGGACCCGCGCAGCAACCCCGATGCCCGCAAGTTCCACCGGGTCACCTACGAGCAGGCGCTGCAGGAGGACCTCAAGGTCGTGGACGCCGCCGCCTTCAGCCTGTGCCGGGAGAACCACCTGCCGATGCTCGTCTTCGGGATGGACGGCGAGCGCAACATCACCCGTGCCCTGCTCGGCGAGCCGATCGGCACGCTCGTCACCTCCTGAGTGAGACACTGACCCCCAGACGACCACAGCCCCGCGCGCCGTCGCGGCGGCTGACGAGAAGGAGCCGAGAGACATGATCGAGGAAGCCCTGCTGGAAGCAGAGGAGAAGATGGACAAGGCCGTGGAGGTCGCGAAGGAGAACTTCGGCGGCATCCGCACCGGGCGGGTCAACCCCGGCCTGTTCAACAAGGTGATGGTCGACTACTACGGCGCGCCGACCCCCTTGCAGCAGCTCGCCTCCTTCGCCAGCCCGGAGGCGCGCACCCTGCTCATCACGCCCTACGACCAGTCGTCGCTGAAGGCGATCGAGACCGCGCTGCGTGACTCCGACATGGGCGCGAATCCGAGCAACGACGGGTCGGTCATCCGCATCACGATGCCGGAGCTGACCGCCGAGCGGCGCAAGGAGTACATCAAGCTCGCCCAGGGCCAGGCCGAGGACGCCAAGGTCTCCATCCGCCACATCCGCAGGCACGCCAAGGACATCATGGACAAGGCCGTCAAGGACGGCGATGTCGGTGAGGACGAGGGCAACCGCGGGGAGAAGGAACTCGACGTGCTGACGAAGAAGTACACCGACAGCGTCGACTCCCTGCTGAAGTCCAAGGAAGCCGAGCTGTCCGAGGTCTGATGTGACCCCACCCGAGAACGCCACCCGCCGCTCCGTGCGGGCGCAGGCGGGGGCGGCCGGCGGCTCCACGAGTCGGGCGGGGCGCAACCTGCCCGTGGCCATCGGCACCGGGGTGGCCCTCGGCGTCGTGGCGGCCGGCTCGCTGATCCTCCACCCGGTGGCCTTCCTGGCCGTCGTGTGCGTGGCCGCGATCGTCGCCGTGTGGGAGATGCGTCAGGCGCTGTCCGAAGGGGGCCTGTTCGCCCCCTTCGTCCCCGTCGCCGTGGGCGCGGTGAGTCTGCTCGTCGCCGGTTACCTGCGGGGGGCCGAGGCGATGGTCTTCGCCGCGACGCTGACGGTCCTGGCGATCATCATCTGGCGGGTCGCCGACGGGCTGACCGGGGCGCTGCGCGACATCGGCGCAGGAGCGCTGGTGCTGCTCTACCCGTGCTTCCTCATCGGCTTCGCGGCGTTGATGCTCTCCGAGCCGGATGGCCGGTGGCGGATCTTCGTCTTCATCCTCATCACCGTCTTCTCCGACATCGGCGGCTATGCCGTGGGCGTGCTCTTCGGCAAACACCCGATGGCGCCGCGGCTCTCGCCGAAGAAGTCCTGGGAGGGCATGGCCGGCTCCGTCGCCACCTGCGCGCTCGTCGGCGGCGTCGCGGTGCCCCTGTGCCTCGACTCCGGCCAGTGGTGGCAGGGTGCACTGCTCGGTGCGCTCATCGCCCCCGTGGCGACGATCGGTGACCTCATCGAGTCCAGCCTCAAGCGCAACCTCGGGATCAAGGACATGTCCAACATCCTCCCCGGCCACGGCGGACTCATGGACCGGCTGGACTCGCTCGTCCTCGTCGTGCCGCTGGCCTGGTTCGCGCTGCGCCTCATCGCCCCGTACTGACGCCGGGCGCACGACCCCGGGGAAATGCGCTTCGGGGCCGTCCGCGTCGGACTCCCGGCCCGATGCTGAGACAATGGTCCCGATGACCGATCTGCCCCCACCCTCGACGACGCGCCCGGTGCCCGGCCAGCTGACCTTCACCGCACCCCGGCGCGGCAAGCCGCCACGCCATCTCGCCGACCTCGACCTCGCCGGCCGGGTCGAGCTGGCCAAGGAGCTCGGTCTGCCGGGCTTCCGCGCCAAGCAGCTGTCGACCCACTACTTCACGCACCACACGGACGACCCGGCGCAGATGAGCGACCTGCCCAAGAAGGGCCGCGAGGAGCTCGTCTCCGGGCTGCTGCCGCGGCTGCTGACGCCCGTGCACACGATCTCCGCGGACCAGGGCGCGACCCTGAAGTCCCTGTGGCGCCTGCACGACGGCGCGACGGTGGAGTCGGTGCTCATGCGCTACCGCCGCCGGGCGACGATCTGCATCTCCAGCCAGGCCGGTTGCGGCATGAACTGCCCCTTCTGCGCCACGGGCCAGGCCGGCCTCACCCGCAACATGTCGACCGCCGAGATCGTCGACCAGGTCGTCGCGGCCAACCGCATGCTCGCCGAGGCCGGTGACCTCACCGCCCCCGTCGACGACGGCGCGGAGCTCGGCGACGAGGCCGACGAGGAGCAGGGCGAAGGGGGGAACCCCCCTTCGCGCGGCGGTCACCGGGTGACCAACGTGGTCTTCATGGGCATGGGGGAGGCGCTGGCGAACTACAAGGCCGCCATCGGCGCCATCCGACGGATGGTCGACCCCTCGCCCGAGGGGCTGGGCATGAGCGCCCGGGGGATCACGATGTCCTCGGTCGGCCTCGTCACCGGCATCGACCGGCTCACCCGGGAGGGCATCCCGGTGACGCTCGCGCTGTCGCTGCACGCCCCGGACGACGAGCTGCGCGACGAGCTGGTGCCGATCAACACCCGATTCAAGGTGGACGAGGCGATCGACTCCGCCCACCGCTACTACCTCGCGACCGGCCGACGGGTGAGCATCGAGTACGCGATGATCCGCGACATCAACGACCAGGCGTGGCGGGCGGACCTGCTCGCCAAGAAGCTCCTCGCGCGGGGGAAGGGCTGGGTGCACATCAACCCCATCCCGCTCAACCCGACCCCGGGCTCGAAGTGGACCGCCTCCCGCCCCGGCGTGGAGCAGCAGTTCGTCGAGCGGCTGCGGGCCAACGGCATCCCGACCACGGTCCGGGACACGCGGGGCAGCGACATCGACGGGGCCTGCGGGCAGCTCGCGGCGACGAGCTCATGAGCGGGCCCGTCCCGAGCGGCCTCGGCCGCGAGGTCGTGCTGACCCTGTCCGGGCCCGACCGGCGCGGCATCGTGCACACGGTCACGGGCGAGATGGTCGCTCTCGACCTCAACATCCTCGACAGCCAGCAGTTCGGCGACCCGTCGACGGGGGAGTTCCACCTGCGGATGCACCTCGGCGGGGACGAGCCGATCGACCCCGGGGCCCTCGAGGCCGCCCGCACCGGTCTGGTGGAGCAGCTCGGTGCGGATGTGGACGTCCACGACCCCCACGAGCCGCACCGGCTGCTGATCATGGTCTCCCGGCAGGGGCACGTGCTCAACGACCTGCTCTTCCGGGTGCGCACCGGCCAGCTCAACGTCGTCGTCCCCGCGGTCGTGTCCAACCACGAGGACTTCCGCGACGAGGTCGAGTGGCACGGCATCCCCTTCCACCACGTCCCGGTGACAGCGGAGACCAAGCCGCAGGCCGAGGAGCGCCTGCGCGAGATCATCGCCGCCGAGGACGTCGAGACGGTGGCCCTCGCGCGGTACATGCAGGTGCTCTCCGAGGGCATGTGCACCGACTTCCCCGGGCGGATCATCAACATCCACCACTCGCTGCTGCCCTCCTTCAAGGGCGCGCGCCCGTACCGGCAGGCGCACGACCGCGGGGTGAAGGTCATCGGCGCGACCGCGCACTACGTGACGGCCGACCTCGACGAGGGGCCGATCATCGAGCAGGACTTCCGGCGCGTCGACCACCGGATGAGCCCCGAGCAGCTCGCGCGCACGGGTCAGGAGCTCGAGGCGATGGCCTTCGCGCGCGCGCTGCGCTGGCACGTCGAGCGCCGTGTCGTCCTGCGGGGGCGACGCACCATCGTCTTCGACTGACGCCGGCGGGGTGGCCGTCAGCGCGTCGGCGAGCCGTCGGCGAGCTGACCTCCACCCGTGCTGCTGAGCACGATCGCGGCGGCCTCCGCTGGCGTGTCGACGAGGTGGATGACCTCGCCGAGGGGCTGCCCGACCCCCAGGGCGCGCAGGGCGGGCCACACCGGCAACGTCTCGGTCCAGTGCTCGCGGCCGACGAGGACCAGCGGCGGGAGGTCCTCGTCCTCGTCCGCGTAGTACAGCGGGGTGGCGGCCTGGAAGATCTCCTGGACGGTCCCGGCCGCCCCCGGCAGGACGACGAGGCCACCGCTGCTCTGCGAGAGCAGCACGTCCTCGCGCAGGGCGTTGGAGAAGTACTTGGCGATCCCGGTGCTGAAGACGTTGGGCGGCTCGTGGCCGTAGAACCACGTCGGGATGCCGATGCTGCGGACCCGCCCGTCGTCGACGCCGAGCTGCTCACGCACCTCCAGCGCGAGCAGCGCCCACTCGTCGATGGAGGGGACGAAGCCCGGGACGGCGGCGAGATCGGTCAGGGCGGTCGCCAGCGCGTCGGGGGACCGGGCGAGGGCGCCGAGGTTGGCGGCCTCCATCGCCCCGGGTCCTCCGCCGGTGAGGACGACACGTCCCGCGTCGGCGATGGCGTGACCGAGGGTCGCTGCGTCGGCGTAGTCGGCGGTGCCCCGGGCCAGGGCGTGCCCGCCCATCACCCCGACGACCTCGTGACCGTGCAGCACCTCGATGATCGCGTCCTGCATGGCGTCGTCGTGCAGGGCCCGCAGCAGGGTGGCGTAGGCGTCGTGCTGGGTGCGCTGCTCCCGGCTCCACGCGTAGGCCAGCGCGTCGGTGGTGGTGGCGTAGCCCGAGTCGCGCAGCCCGCGGTAGAGCTCGAAGGGGGAGTACAGCTGCGCCCGGAAGGGGTCGACGGGGCAGGCCGGGTCGTGCGGGATGAGGACCGCGCCCCGCGCGACGAGGCTGCGGGCGAGGTCCTCGGGGACCTCGCCGCCGAGGACGACGAGCCCCCGCACGTCGGCCCGCCGGAGGTAGCCGGCGTAGGGGGTGAGGTCCAGGCCCTGCAGGCGCCAGCCACCGAGCGGGATCTCCCGCTCGACCAGCGCCCGCAACGTCTCGGTGTCGTGGACCTCCCGGAAGGCGGGGTGCCCCCGGCCGGGATGGGCCGGGTCGTGCAGGGGATGGGCGCGCGCCTCCCGGTAGCTCATTCGCTCAACCTAGCCGCACGCTCGGGCCGCGGGCCGACCCCCTTCGCCTCAGATGTGCTGACCGGCCTCCGTGAGGACCGAGCGCAGGCGCTGCTCGATGTCGTCGAACTCGGCCTGGCCGATGGTCAGCGGCGGGGCCAGCTGGATGACCGGGTCCCCGCGGTCGTCGGCGCGGCAGTACAGGCCCGCGTCGAAGAGCCCCTTGTCGATGTGGCCGCGCAGCAGCGTCTCGGCCTCCTCGTCGGTGAAGGTCTCCCGGGTGGCCTTGTCCTTGACCAGCTCGATCCCGTAGAAGTAGCCCTCACCGCGCACGTCGCCGACGATCGGCAGGTCGAGCAGCTTCTCCAGGGTGCGGCGGAAGGCCGGCGCATTGGTCTTGACGTGGTCGTTGAGGCCCTCGCGCTCGAAGATGTCCAGGTTCGCCAGCCCGACCGCGGCACTGACGGGGTGACCACCGAAGGTGTACCCGTGCAGGAAGGTGTTGGTGCCCTTCCGGTAGGGCTCGAAGAGCCGGTCGCTGACGATCATCGCGCCGAGCGGGGAGTAGCCGGAGGTCATCCCCTTCGCGCAGGTGATGATGTCCGGGGTGTAGCCGAAGTCGGTGGAGGCGAACATCGAGCCGATGCGGCCGAAGGCGCAGATGACCTCGTCGGAGACGAGCAGCACGTCGTACTCGTCGCAGATCTCCCGCACCCGCTCGAAGTAGCCGGGGGGCGGCGGGAAGCAGCCGCCGGCGTTCTGCACCGGCTCGAGGAAGACCGCCGCGACGGTCTCCGGGCCCTCGAACTCGATGGCCTCGGCGATGCGGTCGGCGGCCCAGCGGCCGAAGGCCTTGGGGTCCTCGCGCAGCTCCTCGGCCGCCCGGTAGATGTTGGTGTTGGGCACCTTGTGCGCGCCGGGCACGAGCGGCTCGAAGTCGGCCTTCAGCGGCGGCAGGCCGGTGATCGACAGCGCGCCCTGCGGGGTGCCGTGGTAGGCGACCGCGCGGGAGATCACCTTGTGCTTGTGCGGCTTGCCGGTGAGCTTGAAGTACTGCTTGGCCAGCTTCCACGCCGACTCGACGGCCTCACCGCCACCACTGGTGAAGAAGACGCGGTTGAGGTCGCCGGGGGCACCGAGGGCCAGGCGCTCGGCCAGCTCGATGGCGGTCGGGTGCGCGAAGGACCACAGCGGGAAGAAGGCGAGCTGCTCGGCCTGCTTGGCGGCCGCCTCGGCCAGCTCCTGGCGGCCGTGGCCGACCTGGACGACGAAGAGCCCGGAGAGGCCGTCGATGTACTCCTTGCCGGTGTCGTCCCAGATCGTGTGGCCCTGCCCGCGCACGATGGTCGGGATGCGGTGGCCACCGTCCTCGAAGTCGCCGTGGCGCGTGAAGTGCATCCACAGGTGGTCGCGGGCGGCGTCCTGCAGGCTCGTGCCGCGGGCGGTCGTGTGTCGGTCGCTCATCTGGTCCCCCAGTTGTAGTGCTGCTTGTTGAGTTTGAGATAGACGAAGGTCTCGGTGGAGCGCACGCCCGGAAGGCGCCGGATCGTCTCGGTGAGCAGGGTCAGCAGGTGGTCGTCGTCCTCGCAGACGACCTCGGCGAGCAGGTCGAAGCTGCCGGCCGTCGTGACGACGTAGGAGACCTCGTCCACCGCGGCGAGGGCGTCGCCGACGGGGGTGAGGTCGCCCTCGACGGACAGCCCGATCATCGCCTGCCGGGTGAAGCCCACCTGGAGCGGATCGGTGACGGCGACGATCTGCATGAAGCCGGTGTCGATGAGTCGCTGCACCCGCTGGCGCACCGCCGCCTCCGACAGGTCGACGGCCCGGGCGATCTCCGCGTAGGAGCGGCGACCGTCCTGCTGCAGGTGCTCGATGATCTGCTTGCTCACCTCGTCGAGCTTCACACGGCTGGGCATGGCGCCATCTTCCTCTTCGGTACCCGTCGATTGCAACCCGAGCACCTACGGTATCCGTCGAACTGGCCCGTTATCGAGTGGGTGATCCGTCGATGAGGGTCCGTCCGACACGTGACACGCAGCGTTCGACGGGGATATGGTGCGAGTCACACGATCGAAGCGCCCGACCGGCCCCAACCCACAAGGAGTGGCCCCCGTGACCGACACCACCCAGGACACCCGCGCCCTGCGCAACTTCGTCGGGGGTGACTACGTCGAGTCGCTCGGGGACGAGCACTTCGACCTCGTCGACCCCTCGACGGGGAAGGTCGTCTCCTCCTCCCCGGCGAGCACCGCCGGTGACGTCGACCGTGCCTATGCCGCGGCCTCGAGCGCGTTCGGCACCTGGGGGTCCACGACCCCGGCGGAGCGGCAGATGGCCCTGCTGAAGTTCGCGGACGCCCTCGAGGCCCGCTCCGAGGAGCTGGCCCGCATCGAGGCGAAGAACACCGGCAAGCCGGTCGCGCTGACACTGAGCGAGGACATCCCGATGATGCTCGACCACCTCCGCTTCTTCGCCGGGGCGGCGCGGGTGCTGGAGGGCAAGTCCGCCGGCGAGTACATGAAGGGCTTCGAGAGCTGGGTGCGGCGGGAGCCGATCGGCGTCGTCGGCCAGGTCACGCCGTGGAACTACCCGATGATGATGGCCATCTGGAAGATCGCCCCGGCACTGGCCGCCGGTAACACGGTCGTGCTCAAGCCGAGCGACACCACCCCCGAGGCGACCCTGCTCATGGCCGAGATCGCCAGCGAGTTCCTCCCCGAGGGGACCTTCAACGTCGTCGCCGGCAACCGCGACACCGGTCGCCTGGTCGTCGAGCACGCGAGCCCCCAGCTCGTGGCGATCACCGGGTCCGTCCGGGCCGGTATCGAGGTCGCCGCCTCCGCGGCGAAGGACCTGAAGCGGGCCCACCTCGAGCTCGGCGGCAAGGCGCCGGTCGTGGTCTTCGACGACGCCGACATCGAGGCCGCCGTCGCCGGCATCGGCGAGGCGGGCTACTTCAACGCCGGTCAGGACTGCACCTCGGCCACGCGGGTGCTGGCCGGCCCCGGCATCCACGACGACTTCGTGGCGGCCCTGTCCGAGTACGCGAGGACCGAGGCGAAGGTCGGCTACCCGGACGACGAGGACGCCCTCCTGGGGCCGGTGAACAACAAGAACCAGCTGGCCACCGTCACCGGCTTCCTCGAGCGCCTCCCGGACCACGCGAACCTCGCGGTCGGTGGCACCCGGATGGAGCAGATGGGCGAGGGGTTCTACCTCTCACCCGCGGTCGTCTCCGGGCTGCACCAGGACGACGAGGCGATCCAGAAGGAGATCTTCGGCCCGGTCATCACGGTGCAGAAGTTCTCCGACGAGGACCAGGCCGCTGCCTGGGCCAACGGCGTCGAGTACGGCCTCGCCTCCAGCGTCTGGACGAAGGACTTCGGCCGGGCGATGCGGATGAGCCGCCGCCTCGACTTCGGCTGCGTGTGGATCAACTGCCACATCCCGCTCGTCGCCGAGATGCCGCACGGCGGGTTCAAGAAGTCCGGTCACGGCAAGGACCTGTCGATGTACGGCTTCGAGGAGTACACGCGCATCAAGCACGTCATGGCCAACCTCGACTCGTGAGGCCGCAGACCCCACGTCGCTGAGCGCGTCGCTGGGCCCCGTTCCCGGTCTCCGGGGGCGGGGCTCAGCCCTTGCCGGTGGTCTGCAGCTCGCGCACCCGGGCGTGGTGACCCTGCTCGCGCAGGGCGAAGGGGGCCGACCGCGGGCCGGGCCACGCGGTCGCCGAGTCGGATCGAGCCGTCATGGGCCGCACCGTCACCGGGCGCATCGGGGGCAGGTCGTTGGCGCTCTGGGCCACCGTGGGGACGGCTGTCCGGGTCGGGGCGGGGGTCGGCCGTGCCGGTGCCGCTGCGGCACGCGCGGTCGGTGGTTGCCAGCCGAGGATCGGCCTGCCGGCCGCGACGCGGCGATCGACGTCGACGATGATCCGCAGCATGAGGGCACCGGCGAGCATGCCGCCGAGCAGGTCGGTGGGCCAGTGGAAGCCGAGGTAGAAGGCGACGACGATGGACTGGGCGGTGATGAGGCCGACGAGGACGTTCAGCCGCTTGCGGATGCGCACGTGCGGGCCCGCGTAGGTGCGCAGCAGGTAGGCCGCCGCGCCGTAGAAGAGGATCGCCTCGGCGGCGTGGCCCGAGGGGTAGGCGATGCCGTACCACCCGTGGGCGAAGACGCCGCCCTCCCAGAACTGGCCGCTGCCGGCGGCGGGGGAGGTGCGACCCAGCAGGATCTTCATCCCGCCGACTCCGGCGTAGAAGGCCACCTCGGCCGCGACGACGATGGCGAGCGGGTGCCAGGTGCGGTGCCTGCGCGCCAGCACGACCGCGACGAGGAGGAGCACGGGCAGGCAGACGGCCTGACCGGCGATCGCGTTGGGGACCGTGTCGAGGAAGCCGAACCAGTTGGGCGTGTACCTCTTGGCCCAGTACCCCTGCAAGGCCGCGTCGAGGGAGCGCAGCGGGCCGGCCGCGAGAAGGGTGACGACGACCAGCGCACCGGCCAGGGCCGGGGCGCTCGTCCACCGAGACGACTTCGAGGTCACCCTTCAGGTCTAATGGATCTTCCTGACAACTTCCTGTGCAACACGCCTCCGGTGAGTGAGTTCACAGTCCGTTCACCCGCTCATCGCGGTGGGGCGAGCTCCTCACGGACGGCCTCTGCGAAGGCGTCCACATCGGCCTCGGTGGTGTCCCAGGCGCACATCCAGCGCACCTGGCCGGTCGTCTCGTCCCAGAAGTAGAAGCGGAAGCGCTCCATGAGCCGCTCGCTCGCCAGACGGGGGAGGATCGGGAAGACCGCGTTGGCCTCCACCTTCGTCACCAGGCGCACCCCGTCGATGTCGGCGACCGCCTCGGACAGGCGGCGGGCCATGCCGTTGGCGTGCTCGGCGTTGCGGCGCCACAGGTCCCCCTCGAAGAGGGCGAGCAGCTGTGCCGAGACGAAGCGCATCTTGCTGGCCAGCTGCATCGACTGCTTGCGCAGGTAGGTCAGGCCGGCGACGCGCTCGGGGGAGAGGACGACGACGGCCTCGGCGATCATCGCCCCGCCCTTGGTGCCGCCGAGCGAGAGGATGTCGACGCCCGCCTCGCTCGTCAGCTGCGCCAGCCCCGTCCCGAGCGCGGCGGCGGCGTTGACCAGGCGCGACCCGTCGAGGTGCAGCACCCAGCCGCGGGCGTGGACGAGGTCGGCGATGGCGCGGATCTCCTCGGGCGAGTAGACCGTGCCGACCTCGGTGGAGTTGGTGATCGACACGACCCCGATCTGGGCGAAGTGCTCGTCCCCCTCCCGAGCCGGGTAGGCCTCGATGAGCTCCGGCGTGAGCTTGCCGTCGGGCGTGTCGATGACGTTGACCTTCAACCCACCGACCCGCTCCGGGGCCGCGGCCTCGTCGGCGTGGATGTGCGCGCTGCTCGTCGTCAGGACCGAGGCCCAGCGCGGCGTCGCCGCCTGGAGGGCGAGGACGTTGGCGCCCGTGCCGTTGAAGACCGGGAAGACCTCGACCGGGCGGGCGAAGACGTCGGAGAGCACCTCGGTCAGGCGCGCGGTGTAGACGTCCTCGCCGTAGGCGACCTGGTGACCGCCGTTGGCGGCGACGATCGCCGCGAGCACCTCCGGGTGCACCCCGGCGTAGTTGTCGCTGGCGAAGCCGCGCTCGCCCGGGTCGTGGAGCGGGGAGAAGGGGGCGTCCCCGCCGGTCGTCGTGGTCTCGGTCTCGTGCTGGATGGTCACGCCGACATCCTCACATCCGCCGTGCCCGCGGCATCGTGGGCGTCCCCGGCGTCGTCCGCGCCCGTGATCCCGCGCGTGGAGTCGATGACCGGGCCGAGCTTCTTGCGCAGCGCCTCGAAGAAGACGTTGAGCGGGAACTCGTCCGGCAGGACGGCGTCGTTGAGGCCCTTGCGGGGGCCGTCGAGCGGCAGGCCGGCCGCCCCCTTCGCCCAGACCGACGCCGGGTGCGGCGCGACGTACCGGGAGATGAACTCGTGGGCCGCCATCCAGTGGCCGACCTTGGACCGGTCGATCCCGTCGCGGTAGAGGGCCTCGATCGCGTCGGAGAGGGCGACCACGGTCTCGGGCACCCGACGCCAGTCGAAGGAGAGGCGGTTGTCCGTCCAGCGCAGCGCGTCGTGCTTGTGCAGCCACGCGAAGAGCAGCTGGCCACCCAGGCCGTCGTAGTTGCGGTGCCGGTCACCGGTCACGGGGAAGCGGAAGCCGCGGTCGAAGACGACCGCCAGCTGCACGGCCCGGGCGAAGGGGTGGCCCTCCTGCGCGAGGTCGACGCACTGGCGGAAGGTGTTCAGGTCGCAGCGCAGCTCCTCGAGCGCGTACATCCAGTACGGCATCCGCTGCTTGATCATGAAGGGGTCGAAGGGCAGGTCGCCGTGGCTGTGGGTGCGGTCGTGCATGAGGTCCCACATGGCGAAGACCGACTGGGCCATCTCCTGCGAGGCGACGAGCCGCTCGCCCTCCGGCGGCAGGTCGAGGGAGAGGGTCTCGGCGGCCGCCTCGGTGATCCGACGGAAGCGCGCGGCCTCGCGGTCGGAGAAGATCGCCCCCCAGCTGAAGGTCGGCACCTCCCGGACGGAGACCGTCTCGGGGAAGAGGACGGCTGAGTTCGTGTCGTAGCCGGGGGTGTGGTCGAGGAACTGCACCGAGAGGAACATCGGGTTGTCGAAGGTGGCCTCGACGTCGGCGAGCCAGTCCGGCCAGAAGACGCTGATCAGCACGGCCTCGAAGACGCGGTCGGGGTTGCCGTTCTGCGTGTACATCGGGAAGAGGACCAGGTGCTCGGCCCCGTCGACACGGTGCTGCTCGGGGCGGAAGGCCATGAGGCTGTCGAGGAAGTCCGGCACGCCGAAGCCGTCGTCGACCCAGCGGCGCAGGTCGGTCGGCAGGGCGGCGAGGTACTCGGCGTCGTGCGGGAAGCGCGGGGCGAGCTCCTCGACCCGGGCGATCATCTGCGTCACGAGCTCGGTGGCGCGCTCGCGGTCGGCCTCCGGCGTCAGCGAGCCGTCACCCGCCTGCATCGTGCGCAGCTCCTCCACGGCCGACTTGAGGGCCAGCCAGGCCTCCGACGCCACGGTGGTCGAGGCGGTCAGGCCCCCCGGGGCCGAGCCGTCGACACCACCGTTGCCCGCCCACGTGACGAGGTTGATCCAGAACTCCTCGTGGTCGAGCTCGCCGATCGAGTCGTCGCCGACGAGGTCGGAGTCGGCCAGGACGACGACGCGTCCTCGGCCGTGCTCGAGGGTCACCGCGAGGGGCTCACCGGCCGGGTGCGCGGTCTCCGAGGTGCGGGCCAGGACGGCGGCGCCGGCGGCGCCGGACACGTCGAGGGTCCCGGAGCGGTAGAAGCACAGGTCCGCGATGCCCGCGAGGACCCCCTGGCCGGGGCTCTGGGCGGTGTCCGGGCGCACCCAGGTGGCGTTGCCGTGCTGGCGCCGGCCGCCGTCGGGGGACTCGTGCACGAGGGTGGAGACGATCCCCACGCCGAAGGGGGCGAGCAGCTCGTCCAGGTTGTTGCCGTGGGTGTCCTGGTCGCACTCGGCGAGGACGACCAGGCCGCCCCCTTCGCCACGTGGTCGACGACGGCGTCGATCTCGGACGCGAGCAGGACCGGGGGCAGGCCGCCGGTCACCCGCTCGCTCGCCGCGTCGGCGAGGTGCGGGATGACGAGGACGTCGACGCCCTCGAGTGCCTCGGGGGTCAGCCGGCCGTCGGTGTGCGCGTCGACGCGGGTGCCGCGTCCGCGCAGCAGGGCGGCGGAGCGGGCCAGGCTGGCGTCCCCGGGGTTGGCGGGGTTCATCTCCGCGGCACGGTCGGCATCGAGCGACCACGCACTGGAGTGCACCTGGTCGACGAGGACACGGGCGAAGGGGGTCATGACAGCCTCCGGGGTCGGGACGGGAAGTTCCTTCGTTCCAGCCTGTCAAAACAGGATGAGTTTCGCCAGTTCATGGCTACAGGAGACCGATCTTCCTTCGGTGGCGATGGTGCGCGCAGGGCGTCGTCCGTCCTGCCGCGGCCGCCATAGACTGTGGCCCCCCGACCTCGAACCGGAGCGTGAAGCCCCACCATGGACTCGTCCGCGAGCCCCCCGACATGATCACCACGATCATCACCCTGCTCCTCGGCATCGTCGTCCTGCTGGCGGTCATCGCCGCGAACGGCTACTTCGTGGCCCAGGAGTTCGCCTTCATGTCCGTGGACCGGACCCGTCTGGCCGCCCAGGCGAAGGCCGGTGACGCAGCGGCGGAACGCGCCCTCAAGGTCACCCGCCGTACCTCCTTCATGCTCTCCGGGGCGCAGCTGGGCATCACCGTCTCGGGCCTGCTCGTCGGTGAGCTCGCCGAGCCCATGGTCGGCGAGGCCCTCGGCGCGCTGCTCGGGGTGGCGGGTGTGCCGGCGGCCGTGAGCATCGGCATCGGCACCACGCTCGTGCTCGTCCTGGCCACCGTCGTGCAGATGATCTTCGGCGAGCTCTACCCGAAGAACCTCGCCATCGCCGCCCCCGAGCCCCTGGCCCGCCGACTGGCCCGCTCCACGGTGATCTACCTCAACGTCTTCGGCTGGCTCATCACCTTCTTCGACCACGCCGCGAACGCGCTGCTGCGCCTGCTGCGCATCGAGCCCGTGCACGACCTCGACACCAGCGTCACCGCAGAGGAGCTCAAGCGCGCGGTGGCGGAGTCCCGGGAGACGGGCGACCTGCCCCCGGAGCTGTCCCTGCTCATCGACCGGGTGCTGGACTTCCCCGACCAGGACGTCGAGCACGCGATGATCCCGCGTGCTCGGGTGGACGTCGTGACCACGGACACCACGGTGGCGCAGCTGCGGGACCTGATGTCCGAGGCGCACACCCGGTACCCCGTCGTCGACGGGGAGGGCGACCCCGTGGGCGTCGTCGCGCTCGGCGACGTCCTCCGTGACGGGAGTGCCGAGACCGCCGCGGAGCTCATGGGTGAGCCGCTGGTCGTCCCGTCCCTGATGCCGCTCCCGGAGGCGCTCAGCCAGCTCGTGGCCAGCCGCAACCAGCTCGCCTGCGTCGTCGACGAGTACGGCGGCTTCGCAGGGGTCCTCACGATCGAGGACCTCGCCGAGGAGCTCGTCGGGGAGATCACCGACGAGCACGACGAGGAACCCGCCTCGAACGTGGTCACCGAGGCCGATGGTGTCTGGCGGATGGCCGGCGACGTGCATCTCGACGAGGTGGCCCGCCTCCTGGGGCACGACCTGCCGGAGGGGGACTACGAGACGCTGGCCGGCCTGCTCATCGCCCACGAGGGCACCCTCGTCGAGGTCGGGGAGAGCGTCCGGGTCCCGTTGCCCGACGACCCCGGCGACCTCGCCTCGGAGCACCCCGCGCACCGTGCGCTCGCACTCGAGGTGCTCGACGTCTCCCGACACGTGCCGAGCGACCTGCGGGTGCACCTCGTCGAGGACGTCCCGGACGGGTCGGACCCGTCCCCGGAGCCCGCCACGGAGGAGGAGCGATGAACCCGGGCACGGTCGTCCTCGTCACGGTCGCGCTGCTGGTCCTCAGCGGCTTCTTCGTCGTCATCGAGTTCGCCCTCATGGGCGCCCGACGGCACACCCTCGAGGCAGAGGCGGCGACGAGCCGCTCCGCGAGGGCCGCGCTGCGCGGCATCCACGAGCTGACGATCATGCTCGCAGTTGCCCAGCTCGGGATCACCGCGTGCACCTTCGCCCTCGGTGCGGTGACCAAGCCGGCGGTCGACGACTGGCTGGGACCGCTCCTCACCGGGGTCGGGGTCCCCGGGTGGCTGGCCGGGAGCACGTCCTTCGCCCTGGCCCTGCTGGTCGTCACCTTCCTCCACCTCGTCGTCGGGGAGATGGCGCCGAAGTCGTGGGCCATCGCCCATCCCGAGCTGGCGGCCAAGATGGTCAGCCCCCCTGCCCGTGGCCTCGCGTGGCTCTTCCGCCCGCTGCTGGTGTGGATCAACGACATGGCCAACCGGCTCGTCTCAGCCAGCGGGGTCACGCCCGCGGACCGCGCCGCCGTCGGGGGGCAGGACGTCGACACCATCCGCCAGCTCGTCGACCACTCCGCGTCCGTGGGCGCGCTCGAGGCCGGCTTCCGGACCCAGATCTCGCAGGTGCTCGACCTCGAGCGGATCGTGGTCGCCGACCTCGTGCCGACGAACTCTCCCACCGCGGTCCCCCCGGGGCCACCGTCGCGGACGTCCAGCGCGCCGCTGCGGAGTCGGGTCACATGCGCATCCTCGTCGGTGACCGGGCGGTCCCTCCTCGCCAGGTCCACGTGCGCGACACGCTGCGCGAGCCGGGGGACCGTCCCGTGGCGGACCTCACCCGCGAGGCGATGACCTTCGACGCGCGGACGCCGGCCCACGAGGCACTCCACCGGATGCGCTCGGCCAGCGAGCAGCTGTCGGTGGTGGTGCGGGACGGGCGGTTCGTCGGGGTCGTGAGCATCGCCGACATCCTGCGCCGGGTGCTGCCGGGCGAGGAGGACCGCACCGACTGACAGCGCCCGGAGGGCGCGCGACGCGCGCGGGGGTGACCAGCCCCTCAGGGCCCTCTACCGTAAGGGCCCATGGCACCCGTGACGCAGAAGTCAGCACTCGAGTTCGCCCCCACCGACCTGCTCGTCGGCGGGCGGTGGCGGCCGGCGGAGCAGGGTGCCACCTTCGCCGTCCACGACCCGGCGACCGGGAAGGTCCTGGCCGAGGTGGCCGACGCCACGGTCGCCGACGGGCGGGCCGCCCTCGATGCGGCCGTCGCCGCCCAGGCCGACTGGGCCGCCACCGATCCGCGCGAGCGCTCCGAGATCCTGCGGCGGGCCTTCGACCTGCTCACCGAGCGGGCGGACACCTTCGCGATGCTCATGACCCTCGAGATGGGCAAGGCCCTGGCCGAGTCCCGTGGCGAGGTCACCTACGGCGCGGAGTTCTTCCGCTGGTTCGCCGAGGAGGCGGTGCGCATCCACGGCCGCTACGCGGCGGCGCCGTCCGGCGGGACGCGCCTGCTGACGATGCAGCAGCCGGTCGGCCCCGTCTTCGCCATCACCCCGTGGAACTTCCCGCTGGCGATGGGGACCCGCAAGATCGGGCCCGCGCTCGCCGCCGGGTGCACCGTCGTCATCAAGCCCGCTGCCGAGACGCCGCTGACGACGCTCGCGCTGGCGAGGGTGCTCGAGGAGGCCGGCCTGCCGCCCGGCGTGCTCGACGTCATCACCACGAGCCGCTCCGGCGAGGTCAGCGAGCCGATCATCCGCGACCCGCGCCTGCGCAAGCTGACCTTCACCGGCTCCACGCCGGTGGGCCAGACGCTGGTGCGGCAGTCCTCCGAGCAGCTGCTGCGCACGTCGATGGAGCTGGGGGGCAATGCCCCCTTCCTCGTCTTCGACGACGCCGACCTCGACCGCGCCGTGGACGGCGCGATGCTGGCCAAGATGCGCAACATCGGTGAGGCCTGCACCGCGGCCAACCGCTTCCTCGTCCACGAGTCGGTGGCGCAGGAGTTCGCCTCCCGGCTGGCCGAGCGGATGGGCGACCTGACCGTCGGCAAGGGCACGACGAAGGGGGTCGACGTCGGCCCCCTCATCACCGAGGAGGCCCGCGCCAAGGTCGTTGACCTCGTCGCGGACGCCGTCGAGGGCGGCGCGAGCGTCCTCACCGGCGGTGAGGTCCCGAGCGGCAAGGGCTGGTTCTACCCGCCCACGGTGCTCACCGACGTGCCGGCGAGCGCTCGGTTGCTCAGCGAGGAGATCTTCGGCCCGGTCGCCCCGATCACGACCTTCCGCACCGAGGAGGAGGCCGTCCGCCTGGCCAACTCCACCGAGTACGGCCTCGTCGCCTATGTCTTCACCGAGCAGACCGCGCGCACGATACGGGTCGCCGAGGCGCTCGAGTTCGGCATGGTCGGCGTCAACCAGGGCGTCGTGTCCAACCCGGCGGCCCCCTTCGGCGGGGTGAAGCACTCCGGCTTCGGCCGTGAGGGCGGCTTCGAGGGGATCGAGGAGTACCTCGAGACCAAGTACGTCGGACTGGCGTTGTGACATGAGCAGACGATGGCGCCTGCGGATCCGACTCGCCGGGGCCGTGCTCGTGGTGGTCGCGGCGAGCTGGATCATGCTCAACGGCGGCGACCCCCGCGAGCTGAAGGTCCCCGGGTCGCCCGCGGACCGGTCGAGCACCTCGGCGCCCCGGGACTCCTCGACGCCCGACTCGGGGCTCGGGACGATCCCGGAGTCGCAGCTGCCGCCGCAGGGGCAGGAGACCCTGGGGCTGATCCACGACGGCGGCCCCTTCCCGTACGAGCGGGACGGGATCACCTTCCACAACCGCGAGGGCATCCTGCCGCAGCAGCAGAGCGGCTACTACGACGAGTACACGGTGCCGACCCCCGGTGTGGACCACCGCGGCGCCAGACGCATCGTCTGTGGCGAGGCCATGGACTGCTACTACACCGACGACCACTACGCGAGCTTCGCGCAGATCGAGGAGGGCCAGTGATCCACATCGAGGCGGCGGGGGTGGACGGGCTGCTCGCCCGGGCCGCCGCCGGCACCGACCACGTCCACGTCGTCGACGGGGGCGCCGACCGCACCGCGATCTACGACCACTTCGTCGAGGCCCTCGCGCTGCCGGAGCACTTCGGGCGCAACCTCGACGCGCTGATGGACTCCCTCCGGGACGTCGCCGACCGGCACGACGCGCCGTGGACGCTCGTGTGGCGCCCGGGGCGTGCCGTGCCCGGCGCCGGGGGGCTCGACGCCGGGACCGACGAGGGCGTCCTCGACGTGCTCGCCTCGCTGGAGCGGGAGTACCCCCACCTCAGCGTCGTCATCGCCGACCGCTGAGGGGGCCCGCCAACGGGTCGAGGACGAGGTGCACGTCGTCGGCGATCCGGTAGGGGCCGGTCGTCACCAACCCGCCGACGACCCGCCGCAACCGGCTGACCTCCGCACGGACGGTCACCTGGTGCTCCTTGTCCTCGAAGAGCGCACGACTCAGGTGCGCGGCACTGCACCCGCTCGCTCCGACCCCGGCCAGCACCCGCAGGATCTGGGCGTGCCGTGGCGTCAGCGTCGTGGACCAGCCGCGGTCGTCGCCGGCGGCCACGAGGTCGAGCACGTCGCTGCCGGCGACGGTGCGCAGCCGGGCTTCGAGCCCGGTCGCGGCGGCGGCGGGTGGCCGCACCAACCATCCCTCCGGCAGCCGCTCCGGCAGGCACAGCCCCAGCCCGGGGACGGCGATCAGCCGGCCCTCCTGCGGGACCGGGATCCGGTCGCGCACGGGCACACCGGAGCCATGGGCCACCCAGCCGTCGTCGTCGACGACGAGCATCGGGGCCGATGACGTCGCGACGAGGTGCTCGGCCGACCGGCGCAACCGTCGGAGCGACTCCGCGTGGTGCTCTCGGAGCCGCATCTCGGCGAGCGCGGTCGTCGTCTCGACGAGGGCCGTCACCGCCGGGTGCATGGTCAGGGCGGGACCGCTGACGTCGATGACGCCGAGCAGGGCGCCCGTCCGGGGGTCGTGAATCGGCATCGCGGTGCAGTACCACGGGTGCTGGCCCTCCTCGAAGTGCTCCGCGGCGAAGAGCTGGACCGGGGCACGCTCGGCGAGTGCGGTCCCGATCGCGTTGGTTCCCACGACCGCCTCGGTCCACCGCGCTCCGCACCGGAAGCCGAGCCGGTCGGCACCCCGCAGCACGCCCGAGGAGCCCCGCCGCCACAGGATGACGCCGTCCGCGTCGGTGACGACGACGATGAAGTGGGAGGCGTCGGCCACCGCCGTGAGCGCGGTGAGCACCTCGCGCACGATGTGGGTGAGGGGTGACGTCGTCCGCCGGTGCTCGATCTGCTCCCTGGGGAGCGGGGCGCGGTCGGCCGGTCGGGACGGATCCAGTCCGGCCTCCAGCACCCTGCTCCAGGACCGGGAGACGAGGGGCCGCGGGGCCGAGGGTGGCGTGTCACCGGACATGACCGCGTCGTGCACGGCCAGGAGGGCGTGGGCGTGCCGGTCGAGGTCGGCCCCCGGGGCGACCGCACCCGTGATCCGGGCAGCCATCGTCGTGCCTCCTTGCCTCACCACTTCGTGACGCGTGCGCCCAGCATAGGCCGGTGGCGGGCGGAAGGGGAGGTGGTGCCCGGAGGTGCGTGCAACCCCGTGCAACTCTTCCCGCGGGCACCCGGCCGCGCTGGACTGGGCCCTGCGGGTCAACGAGGACCCGCAGGCCACGAAGGAGAGACCCGGATGACCGACACACTGGACCGGACCGAGGACGAGCAGACGGCGGCACCCTCCCGCGCCGAGGCTTGGCTGGCCGACTTCGAGACCGCGCTGACCGCCGGCGACCCAGCCGCGGTCGCCGACCTCTTCTGCACCGACAGCTACTGGCGTGACCTGGTGTCCTTCACCTGGAACCTCGTCACCGTCGAGGGGCGTGCCGGCGTGCGTGACCTCGTCGCGGAGACCGCGACGAGGACGGCACCGTCGGACTTCACCACGAGCGAGCCCGCCACCGAGGACGGGGGCGTGGTCACGGCCTGGATCACCTTCGAGACAGCGGTCGCCCGCGGCGAGGGGCTGCTGCGCCTGCGTGAGGAGGACGGCCGGGACCGGGCGTGGACCCTCCTCACGGCGATGACCGAGCTGAAGGGGCACGAGGAGCCGAGGCGGGACCGCCGGCCCATGGGTGCCGCCCATGGTGCGTCGAAGGAGCGGACCACCTGGAAGGAGCGCCTCGAGCAGGAGGCCGCCACCCTCGGTGAGACGACGCAGCCACACGTGCTCGTCATCGGGGGCGGTCAGGGCGGGATCGCCGTCGGCGCACGGCTGCGCCAGATGGACGTGCCGGCGCTGGTCGTCGACGCCCACGAACGTCCCGGCGACCAGTGGCGTGGGCGCTACAAGTCGCTGTGCCTGCACGACCCGGTCTGGTACGACCACCTGCCCTAC
Source organism: Janibacter sp. DB-40 (assembly GCF_029510815.1). NCBI lineage: Bacteria > Bacillati > Actinomycetota > Actinomycetes > Micrococcales > Intrasporangiaceae > Janibacter > Janibacter sp. DB-40. The sequence continues at coordinate 1,087,852 of NZ_CP120360.1, forward strand.
CTGAAGTTCCCCGACAACTGGCCGGTCTTCGCGCCCAAGGACAAGATCGGGGACTGGCTCGAGTCCTACGTGAAGGTCATGGAGATCCCGTACTGGTCGAGCACACGGGTCACCTCGGCCCGCTGGTCCGAGCCGGACCAGCGCTGGGACGTCGAGCTCGTCCGGGACGGGCGGCCCATGACGCTGCACCCGAGCGAACTCGTCTTCGCGACCGGGATGTCGGGCAAGCCGAACATGCCGGAGGTGCCCGGCGCGGATGTCTTCAAGGGGGAGTTCCACCACTCCTCGGCCCACCCCGGTCCGGACGCCTACCGCGGCAAGAAGGTCGTCGTCATTGGCAGCAACAACAGCGCCTTCGACATCTGCGGGGCGCTGTGGGAGCACGACGCAGACGTGACGATGGTTCAACGCTCCTCGACCCACATCGTCAAGAGCGCCAGCCTCATGGAGTACGGGCTCGGTGACCTCTACTCGGAGCGGGCGCTCGCATCGGGGGTCACGACGGAGAAGGCCGACCTCACCTTCGCCTCTCTCCCGTACCGGATCATGCACGAGTTCCAGATCCCGGCCTACGAGAAGATGGCCGAGGTCGACCAGGGCTTCTACGAGCGGCTGGAGGCCGCCGGCTTCTGGCACGACTGGGGCGCCGACGGCTCCGGGCTGTTCATGAAGTACCTGCGGAGGGGCTCGGGCTACTACATCGACGTGGGCTCGGCCGAGCTGGTCGCCGACGGCGAGGTCGCCCTCGTGCGGGGTCAGTTCGACCACCTGACCGAGGACTCCGTCGTCCTCCAGGACGGACGGGAGCTGCCCGCCGACCTCGTCGTCTTCGCGACCGGCTACCGGTCCATGAACGGCTGGGTCGCCGACCTCATCGATCAGGAGACCGCGGACCGGCTCGGCAAGTGTTGGGGCCTGGGCTCCGACACGCCCAAGGACCCCGGCCCCTGGGAGGGCGAGCAGCGCAACATGTGGAAGCCCACCCAGGTCCCACACCTCTGGATGCACGGGGGCAACCTGCACCAGTCCCGGCACTACTCGCTCTACCTGGCCCTCCAGCTCAAGGCGCGCCACGTGGGGATCGACACCCCGGTCTACGGGCTCCAGGAGGTGCACCACCTGGGGTGACAGGACGCCGCACCTTGCGATGATGGCCCCGTGACGACATCCACCGACACCCGCATCACGCTCTCGCGCATCATGACCAATGCCGAGGCCAACCTCCTCGGCACGGTCCACGGCGGCAACATCATGAAGATGGTCGACGACACGGCCGGCGTCGCGGCCAACCGCTTCGCGCAGGGGCCCGCGGTCACCGCCGCGATGGACGAGATGGCCTTCCACAACCCCGTCCGGGTCGGTGACGTCCTCCACGTCAGCGCACAGGTCAACTGGGCCGGCCGCACCTCGATGGAGGTCGGCGTGCGCGCCGAGGTCGACCGCTGGGACGCGGTGACCGAGCGCGTCCACGTCGCGAGCGCCTACCTCGTCTTCGTGGCGGTCGACGACGAAGGGGGTGTCCGCGAGATCGGCGAGCTGGTCACCTCCGGGGAGGAGGAGGTCCGTCGCTTCCGCGAGGCGCAGATCCGCCGGGAGAGCCGCCTGGCCCGCCGCGAGGCGATCAGGTCCAGCCGTGAGGACGCGACGGGAGCCGGCGCGTGAGCAGCAACGCCCGCACCCGGGTCACCCTCCTGGGCTCGACCGGCTCCATCGGCACCCAGGGCCTGCAGGTCGTCTCCGCGCACCCCGAGCGCTTCACCGTCGCCGCGATCTCCGGTGGGTCCAACCACCGGCTCCTGGCCCAGCAGGCAGCCCACTACACCCCGCCACTCGTCGCCGCCGCGACCGGCACGGTCGAGGAGCTGACCGGGGCGATCGCCGCTGCCGCCCGGGAGGCAGGCACCACCGACTACGTGCCCGAGGTCCTCGTCGGCCCGGACGCGGCCACCGAGGTCGCCGGGCGCCCGAGCGACGTCGTCCTCAACGGCATCACCGGCGCCATCGGCCTGCGGCCGACCCTGGCGGCGCTGGGCAGCGGCGCGCGCCTGGCCCTGGCCAACAAGGAGTCGCTGATCATCGGCGGCCCGATCGTGCGGGAGGCCGCCGCCCCCGGTCAGATCGTGCCCGTCGACTCCGAGCACTCGGCGATCGCCCAGGCGCTGCGCTCCGGCCGCCGGGAGGAGGTGCGCAAGCTGGTCGTCACCGCCAGCGGCGGCCCCTTCCGCGGCATGTCGCGTGCTGAGCTGCGCGAGGTCACACCGGAGGCCGCCCTCGTGCACCCGAACTTCGCCATGGGACGGGTCATCACGACCAACAGCGCGACGCTGGTCAACAAGGGCCTGGAGCTGATCGAGGCGCACCTGCTCTTCGACGTGCCGATGGACCGCATCGAGGCCGTGGTGCACCCGCAGCAGATCATCCACTCGATGGTCGAGTTCCACGACGGGGCCGTGGTGGCCCAGCTCGGTCTGCCGACGATGCTCGCGCCGATCGCGCTGGGGCTGTCCTGGCCCGACCGGCTCGCCGACGTGGAGACCCCCGTCGACTGGACGCAGGCCGCCGACTGGCGCTTCGAGCCGCTGAACCACGAGGCCTTCCCCGCGGTACGGCTGGCCCAGCAGGTCGGCGAGGCGGGCGGCACCCACCCGGCCGTGTACAACGCGGCCAACGAGGTCGCGGTCGACGCCTTCCACGACGGCGCCTGCGGCTTCCTGGACATCGTCGGGACCATCAGCGAGGTCGTCTCCAGGCACGACGACGCGAACTTCGACGCGCACACCGTCGAGGGCGTCCTGGCCGCGGACGAGTGGGCCCGCGCCGAGGCTGCCGCGGTCCTCGCAGGCTGACCTCGTGGTTCCCGCATCTGCCTGGGCTCCTGCGAGTGTCCGGCCGCATCTGCCTGGGCTCCTGCGAGTGTCGGCCGCAACCGTCTGGGCTCGTGCGGGTGGGGCCGTGGTCGCGGGCGTGGTCGGGGGTCGACGTGCGTGAGACGATTGGGACATGCTCTATGTCCTCGGGGTCGTTCTCGCGTTCATCGGGATCGCCCTGTCCATCGCGCTGCACGAGGTCGGCCACCTCGTGCCGGCCAAGAAGTTCGGCGTGCGCGTGCCGCAGTACATGGTCGGCTTCGGGCCGACGATGTGGTCACGCACCCGCGGTGAGACCGAGTACGGCGTCAAGGCCGTCCCCCTCGGTGGCTACATCCGGATGATCGGCATGTTCCCGCCGGCCAAGGGCCAGGACCCGACGATGACCCGGGCCTCGAGCACGGGGCGCTTCAGCCAGCTCGCCGACGAGGCCCGCAAGCAGAGCCTCGAGGAGATCAGGCCCGGCGACGACGGGCGCATGTTCTACCAGCTGCCCGTGTGGAAGCGGGTCGTGGTGATGATGGGCGGCCCGACGGTCAACCTGCTCATCGCACTCGTCCTCTTCACGGGGATCTTCACGCTCCACGGCGTGGCGGTGGCGACGCCGAAGATCTCCTCGGTGAACGAGTGCGTCGACATCACCAGCGCCGGTCAGCAGGCACGCACCGAGTGCACCCCCGACATGCCTGTGGCGCCGGCCAACGAGGCCGGGCTGAAGCCCGGCGACACGATCACCGCGGTCAACGGCACCTCGGTGTCGACGTGGGACGACGTGCGCCACGCCATCCGTGACAACCTGGGCGCGCCGTTGACCCTCGCCGTCACTCGGGACGGCGACCCGATGACCCTCGAGGCCGACCCGATCGTGCTCGACCTGCCCGTCTACGACGAGAACGGCCAGCTCCAGCACGACGACGACGGTGAGGTCGTCACCGAGCGGGCCGGCTTCCTCGGCGCGAGCGGCAGCCGGGAGATGCAGGAGCAGCCGGTCACGGCGGTCCCGGGCCTCTTCTGGGACCAGGTCGAGCAGACCTACGGGCTGCTGGTGAAGATCCCCGAGAAGCTCGTCGGCGTCGCGGAGGCCGCCTTCGGCAGCGCCGACCGGGATCCGAACGGCCCGATGTCGGTCGTCGGCGTCGGCCGGATCGCCGGTGAGGTCGCCAGCTCGGACGACTTCGGCGACACCAGGGACAAGGCGGTGCTGCTGGTCTCCCTGCTCGCCTCGCTCAACCTCGTCCTCTTCGCCTTCAACACCATCCCGCTCCTGCCCCTCGACGGGGGGCACGTCGCCGGGGCGCTGTGGGAGGCGCTGAAGAAGGGCTGGGCCCGCGTGCGTGGCCGTCCCGACCCCGGGCCCGTCGACGTCGCCAAGGCGCTGCCGCTGGCCTACGGGGTCGCGCTCGCCTTCATCGGCATGACCGTGCTGCTCGTCTACGCGGACGTCGTCAAGCCGATCCGTCTGACCTGACGCGGGGCAGCTGGAGGTACCCAGCGGGCGTTCAGACACCGGGACGCATAATGGGGGCATGAGTGTCTCCCTCGGAATGCCGAAGGCCCCCGCGCCCGTGCTCGCGCCGCGCCGCCCGACCCGACAGATCAAGGTCGGCGCCGTGGGCGTGGGCAGCGAGAGCCCGGTGTCGGTGCAGTCGATGACGACGACGAACACCGCGGACGTCAACGCCACGCTGCAGCAGATCGCCGAGCTCACTGCGGCCGGCTGCGACATCGTCCGGGTGGCCTGCCCGACCCAGGACGACGCGGACGCGCTGCCGGCGATCGCGGCCAAGTCGCAGATCCCGGTCATCGCCGACATCCACTTCCAGCCGAAGTACGTCTACGCGGCCATCGAGGCCGGCTGCGCCGCCGTGCGCGTCAACCCGGGCAACATCCGCAAGTTCGACGACCAGGTCAAGCAGATCGCCCAGGCGGCCAAGGACCACGGCACCTCGATCCGCATCGGCGTCAACGCCGGCAGCCTCGACCGGCGTCTGCTGGAGAAGTACGGCAAGGCCACCCCGGAGGCGCTCGTCGAGTCGGCCGTGTGGGAGGCCGGCCTGTTCGAGGAGCACGACTTCCACGACTTCAAGATCTCGGTCAAGCACAACGACCCGGTGACGATGGTGCGGGCCTACGAGCTGCTCGCCGAGGTCGGCGACTGGCCGCTGCACCTCGGTGTCACCGAGGCGGGGCCGGCCTTCCAGGGCACGATCAAGTCCGCCACCGCCTTCGGCGCGCTGCTCTCGAGGGGCATCGGCGACACGATCCGCGTCTCCCTCTCCGCGCCACCCGTGGAGGAGATCAAGGTCGGCCAGCAGATCCTGCAGAGCCTGGGCCTGCGCCCGCGCAAGCTCGAGATCGTCTCCTGCCCCAGCTGCGGCCGGGCGCAGGTCGACGTCTACGAGCTGGCCGACAAGGTCACCGCCGGTCTCGAGGGCATGACCGTCCCGCTGCGCGTCGCCGTCATGGGCTGCGTCGTCAACGGCCCGGGGGAGGCCCGCGAGGCCGACCTCGGTGTCGCCTCCGGCAACGGCAAGGGCCAGATCTTCGTCAAGGGCGAGGTCATCAAGACCGTCCCCGAGGCGCAGATCGTCGAGACCCTCATCGAGGAGGCCATGCGCATCGCCGAGGAGATGGGCGAGGACGCCGAGGGCGAGGACGCCGGCGCCACCGTCACGGTGGGCTGACCCCCTTCGCCCCCGACATGCAGGTGGGCTCACTAGGGTGGGGGAGTGCTGCGCACCCGCCAACCGATCCGGCTCCTCGGCGTCGACGACGTCGATGACGCCCTGGACCTGTGTGCGCGCGATCCCGCGGCGAACGTCTTCGTCGCCAGCCGGATCCTCGACGGGGGGCTCGGCCCCGGATCCACCGCAGCGCACGGCTACTTCGCCGACGGGCGGCTCGAGGCCTTCGTCTGGTCCTACGCCAACGTCGTCCCCGTCAACACCGGACCGGACAGCTGGGGCCCCCTGGCGGGCCAGGTCAAGCGCATGCGGCGACGCAGCGCCTCCTTCCTCGGGCCCCGCGAGGAGGTCCTCGGCCTGTGGAACGAGACGCGGTCGGCCTTCCCCCGGCCGCGGGCCATGCGCTCGGAGCAGCCGCTCATGGCCACCCGCACCAAGCCGTCACAGCTGGGCTTCCCGGTCGACGCACGAGTGCGGCCGGCGCAGCTCGAGGAGGTCGACCTCGTCCTGCCGGCCGCCGAGCACATGTTCACCCACGAGATCGGCTACCGCCCCTACAGCGGCAGCCCGGCCTTCTACCGTGACTCGATCTGGCGCCTGATCCGCCAGGGACGCACCTACGTCGTCATCGAGGACGGACGGGTGATCTTCAAGGCCGACATCGGCTCGGTCGCCCTCGACGCGTGCCAGATCCAGGGCGTCTGGCTCTCCCCGGAGCTGCGCGGGCAGGGCCTGGCAGCCGGCTTCATGGCCTCGGTGGTGGAGCAGACCATGGCCGACCACGCCCCCTTCGTCACGCTGTACGTCAACGACTACAACGTGGCCGCCCTGGCGACCTACGACCGCATCGGCATGCAGCGGGTGGGCACCTTCGCGACGATCCTCTTCTGATCAGAGGGTGAAGACGACCTTGCCCACGAGGTCGCCCGACTCCATCGCCGCAAAACCGTCGCGGGCCTGCTCCAGCGGCAGCGTGCGGTCGATGAGCGGCCGCGCGCCCGAGGAGTCGAGCAGCCGCATGAGGTCACCCAGCTCGTCCCGGGACCCCATCGTCGAGCCGATGACGCTCAGCTGGAGGAAGAAGATCCGGGTCAGGTGCGCGTCGTCGGGCCGGGCCCCGGAGGTGTGCCCGCAGATGACGATGCGGCCGCCGGGGCGGAGGGAGCGGATCGAGTGGTCCCACGTGGCGCGGCCGACGGTCTCCATGACGGCGTCGACCTTCTCCGGCAGCCGCTCGTTCGAGTCGAAGACCGCGTGGGCGCCCAGCTCGAGCGCCCGGGCCTTCTTGTCCTCGCTGCGCGAGGTGGCCAGCACCCGCACGCCGGCGGCGCGGGCCAGGGTGATCAGCGCGGTGGCCACCCCACCGCCGACGCCCTGGACCAGCACGGTCTCACCGGGGCGCACGCCGCCACGGACGAAGAGCATCCGGTAGGCGGTCAGCCACGCCGTCGGCAGGCACGCGGCCTCGGCCATCGACAGGCCGGCGGGCTTGGCGAGGACGTTGCGGGCCGGGACGACCACGGTGTCGGCGAAGGTGCCCTGGTGCTTCTCGGACAGCAGCGAGCGGCGCGGGTCGTTCGTCTCGTCGCCGGTGAACCCGGGTGAGGAGATCACCGAGTGGACGACGACCTCGCGGCCGTCCTCGTCCAGTCCGGCGGCGTCGCACCCGAGGATCATCGGCAGCTTGTCCTCGCCGAGCCCGACGCCCTTGAGCGACCACAGGTCGTGGTGGTTGAGCGCGGCTGCCTGCACCGTGACGCGCACCCAGCCGTCCGGGACCTCCGGCTCGGGACGCTCACCCACCACCAGTCCGGACAGCGGGTCGTCGGGGTTGATGCTCTCGGCGTACACGGCACGCATGGACGCGTCCTCTCGATCGGGGGGCTCTCTCCGGCCACTCTGCCAGCGCGGACTCAGGAGATCCACGGGGGTCCACGGGGGCGCAGGTCGCTCTGCGACCGTGAGCCCCTGTGCGAGCGGCTAGCGTGAGCGGAGCCACGTCGATCGCAAGGAGCGAGCATGCCGACCATCGCGGACAACGCCGTCGCCGCACTGCGGGCCAACGGGGTGACCCGGGCCTACGGGATCCCCGGCGACTCCCTCAACGGCTTCACCGAGGCCATGCGCCGGGACGGGTCGATCGAGTGGACCCTGGTGCGCCACGAGGAGGCCGCGGCCTTCGCCGCCGCGGCGGACGCCGAGCTGACGGGTGAGCTGGCGGTCGTGCTCGGCAGCTGCGGCCCGGGCAACCTGCACCTGATCAACGGGCTCTTCGACGCCCACCGCAACCGGGTCCCGGTGCTGGCCATCGCCGCGCAGATCCCCAGTTCGGAGATCGGCAGCGGGTACTTCCAGGAGACCCACCCGCAGAACCTCTTCCAGGAATGCAGCCTGTACTGCGAGATGGTCTCCGACCCCCAGCAGATGCCGCGGATGCTGGAGACGGCGATGCGGGCGGCGATACAGCAGCGTGGTGTGGCGGTGCTCGTCGTGCCCGGCGACGTCGCCCAGGCGGAGGCGGTCGACGAGCGGGTCACCATCATCGAGCGGGCGCACGCCAGGGTCGTCCCGCAGGCGGACCAGCTGGAGCGGGCGGCGCAGCTGCTCAACTCATCCCGCCGCACGACGATGCTCGTCGGTGTGGGCGCCCAGGACGCGAAGGAGGAGGTCCTCGAGCTCGCCGACACCCTCGCCGCACCGATCGTGCACACCCTGCGCAGCAAGCAGCACATCGAGGGGGACAACCCCTTCGACGTCGGGCTGACCGGCCTGCTGGGCTTCGCCTCGGGCTACCGGGCCATGGAGGAGGCCGACACCATCCTCATGCTGGGCACGGACTTCCCGTACCGGCAGTTCTACCCGGAGGGCACGAGGCTCATCCAGGTCGACCTGCGCGGGGAACAGCTCGGGAAGCGGGCGCCCCTCGACCTCGGCCTCGTGGGCGACGTCGGTGAGACGGTCCGAGAGCTGCTCCCGCTGCTGCGCCGCAACACCCGCCGTGCGCACCTCGACGACGCGGTCACGCACTACGGCCGCACCCGCGAGAAGCTCGACGACCTCGCCGTGCCGACGAAGAAGGGCCTGCTGCGCAGGAACGAGGCCATCCATCCGCAGTACCTCGCGCGGGTGGTCAACGAGGTCGCCGACGACGACGCCATCATCGTCCCCGACGTCGGCTCGCCCGTCGTCTACGCCGCCCGGTACGTGCAGTGCCACGGGGACCGCCGCGTCATCGGCTCCTTCATCCACGGCTCGATGGCCAACGCCGTGCCGCACGCGATCGGCGCCCAGACCGCCTTCCCGGAGCGCCAGGTCATCACGCTCAGCGGCGACGGGGGCCTGACGATGCTCATGGGCGAGCTGCTCACCGTGCGCCAGCTGGACCTGCCGATCAAGATCGTCGTCCTGAACAACTCGTCGCTGAACTTCGTCGAGCTGGAGATGAAGGCCGCCGGCCTGCCGGACTTCGGCACCGGGCTGGACAACCCGGACTTCGCGAAGGTGGCCGAGGCCATGGGCATCCGTGGCTGGCGGGTGGAGGAGTCGGGGGAGCTCGAGCCCGCGGTGCGCGAGGCCTTCGCCCACGACGGGCCGGCCCTCGTCGACGTCGTCACCGACCGCCAGGAGCTGACGATCCCGCCGGCGATCTCCGCGGAGCAGGTCAAGGGCTTCACGCTCTACGCCCTGCGGACGGTGATGTCCGGTCGCGGTGACGAGCTGATCGACCTGTCCCGGTCCAACCTGCGACAGATCTTCTAGACGATGCTGGAGTGGTCGGCGACGACCGACGCGGACGTCGGGGCACTGGTGCGTCTCGGGCGGGCCTGCCTGGAGCGGGACGGCGGTCTGCCCGACCTGGCCGACCCGGAGCACATGCGCACCTCCTTCGTCACCGGTCAGGCGATCTGCGGGCGCGACGAGCTCGGCGACGTCTTGGCCGCCGCCGCGATCGGCCGCGACTCCGCCGGCGGGCGCACCGCGACGGGGCTCGTCGACCCCGCGGTGATGGGGCAGGGCGTGGGCCACGAGCTCGCCGAATGGGTCGCCCGCCACGCCGGTGGGCCGGTGCGCTTCGTCATGGACTCGGTCAGCCCCGAGTCCGAGAGCCTGCTCGTCGACATCGGGCTGCACCGCGTCTTCGCGGAGACGATCATGCGCCACTCGCTGCGGCACGTCCCCGTGGTCAAGGTGCCCGACGACATCGTCACGCTGCCCTTCACCGACGACACGTCCGAGGCCTTCCGCCGCGCCTACCAGGAGGCCTTCGGCGATCAACCGGGTTACGACGAAGGGAGTGCCCGGGCCTGGGGCCGGTGGTTGCGTGAGCAACGCGGCTTCGTGCCCGAGGACTCACGCGTGGCGATGGACCGCTCGGGCCACGTGGCCGGCTTCGTCACCGTCAGCGAGGGTTGGATCGAGGAGGTCGGTGTGGTGCCGGCCTGGCGCGGTCGGCGGCTGGGTGCCCATCTCGTGGCCCGTACCCTGACGGCGATCGAGAAGCAGGGCCATACCGAGGCCTGGCTGGCCGTCGACTGCCGGAACCCGGCACGCTCGCTCTACGAGCGCCTCGGGTTCCGCAGTCACGGCACCCGGGCCCTGTACGACCAGCGATGACCACCCCGCACCCCGCAGGAGGAGACCGATGACGACGCCGGAGACGACCGCAGACGCCCTGCCCGAGGAGGTGGTCGCCGCCGTGCGCGGCGCCCGCCGCGTGCTCGTCCTCTCGGGCGCCGGGATGAGCGCCGAGTCGGGGGTGCCGACCTTCCGCGACGCCCAGACCGGGCTGTGGGAGGAGTTCGACCCCGCGCAGCTGGCGACCGCCGAGGCGTGGCAGGAGGATCCCCCCTTCGTCTGGGGTTGGTACGCGTGGCGGATGCACCTGGTGCGGGGGGTCGACCCCAATGCCGGCCACCGGGCCCTCGCCGAGCTCGGGCGGCTGCGGGAGGTGGCGATCTCGACGCAGAACGTCGACGACCTGCACGAGCGGGCCGGCTCGGACGTCGCCGCGCACGTCCACGGGTCCCTCTTCGCGCTGCGGTGCGCGGACTGCGGCGTCCCGTACGCGCAGGAGGTCGACCTCCCGAGCGAGCCGCAGGAGCGCCTCACCCCGCCGGAGTGTCCCGCGTGCGGGGGACACGTGCGCCCCGGCGTCGTGTGGTTCGGCGAGATGCTCCCCGAGGCGGACGTCGCGGCGACCGAGTCCGCGATCGACGCGCTGGAGCCCGGTGACGTCGCCCTCGTCGTCGGCACGTCCGGGATCGTCTTCCCGGCGGCCGGCTACCCGGCGATGGCCCGCGCCGAGGGGGCCACGGTCATCGAGATCAACCCGCTCGAGACCGACATCTCCGACATGTGCCACCACGTCGTGCGCGGGACCGCGGCCGAGGTGCTGCCCGCACTCGTCGCCGCCGTCCGCGACGCGGACCGGTGAATCCCGTCGTCCTCGATCTGCCCTTCCGTGGGCGCTGGCGCGCGGAGATGAGCCCCGCGCGGCGGGTACCCAGCCACGGCACCGAGGCCTACGGGTCGAGTCACGCGATCGACTTCGTCGCGGTCGACGAGCGCGGCCGCAGCGCCCCGTCGTCGTGGCGCAGCGTGCTGGCCACCGAGCCGCCCGAGGGCTTCCTCGGTTTCGGCGCCGAGGTCCTCGCACCCGTGGCCGGCACCGTGGTCGCCACCCACGACGGCGAGCCGGACCACGAGGGGCGACGCTCGCCCTTCGCCCTCGTGCCGTACGCGCTCACCCAGGCCTCCCGGGCGCGGTCCGGCCACCACGCCCTCGCCGGGAACCACGTCGTCATCGAGATCACCGGCGGCCGGGTCGTCCTCCTGGCCCACCTGCGATGCGGCTCCCTGCGGGTGGAGCCGGGCCGGCAGGTGGCCACCGGCGACGTCGTGGGGGAGTGCGGCAACTCCGGCAACTCCACCGAGCCGCACGTGCACCTCCAGGTCAGCGACCGCAGCGACTGGGACCGCGCGAAGGGGGTGCCGCTCGCCTTCCGCCTGGCCGACGGCGTGCGGGTACCGCGGGAGCGCGAGGTCGTGCGGGGTGACTAGCGCGTGCCGGCCACGGGCACGGGGACCGGCTCCGGCTCGACCGGGACACGGCGCCGGGACCGGCTGGAGGCCAGCAGCACGCCGCCGATGACGAGCGCACCACCGAGCAGCTCGAGCGGCTGCGGGACCTCCGCGAGGACCAGCCAGGCCAACCCGATGCCGGTGACCGGGACGAGCAGCGAGAAGGGCGCGACCGACCCGGCCGGGTGCCGGGCCATCAGCCAGGTCCAGATCCCGGAGCCGACGACGGTCGCGATGATCGTCGTGTAGGCCAGACCTCCCCACGCCAGCAGGGCGTCGCTCGAGAGCGAGGCGGTGAGGGCCTCGCCGATGCGGGCCGGTCCTTCGGTGGCCAGGGACAGCGCGAGGAGCGGGACGGGCGGCACCACGGTCATCCACATCGTCAGGTGCAGCGGTCGCGGGGCCGCGGCGAGGCGTGAGGAGAGGTTGCCGAAGGCCCACCCCAGCCCCGCCAGCAGGGTCAGGACGAAGGGGAGGATCCCCGCCGCGCCGTCCATGCGCTGGCTGCCGACCACCGCCATGCCGGCTGCGGCGACGAGCACACCGGAGCCCGCGCGCAGGGTGAGGTGCTCACCCAGGAGGGCCGCGCCGAGCACGACGGTGAAGGGCGCCGAGCTCTGCAGGACGAGGGAGGCGAGGCCCGTCGGCATGCCGCTGGCCATCGCGAGGTAGAGGAAGGCGAACTGCAGGACGCCGAACCCCGCCCCGTACCCGAGGAGCCACCGGGTCGGGACCTGCGGACGCGGCACGAGGACGATCGTCGGGATCGCCAGGAGGGTGAAGCGCAGCGCCGCGCACAGCAGGGGCGGGAAGACCTCGAGGGAGGCGTGGATGGCGAGGAAGTTCGCGCCCCAGATGACGGCGACGGTCGCGGCGAGCAGCCGGTGGCGGATGGGCATGACCTCGATCCTGCGCCCCTCGACCATGCAGGACAAGCGAATACTCGTGCATCATCGGGTTAGGGTCCCTGCATGGACATCCGGCACCTGGAGCTGCTGAGGGACCTGCGTGAGCGGGGGAGCCTGGCGGCCGTCGCCGCGGCCACCCACCGCACTCCCTCGGCCCTGTCCCAGCAGCTGCGCACCGCGCAGCGGGCGGCCGGGACCGCGCTCGTCGAGCAGGACGGACGCCGGCTCCGGCTCACCGAGGCGGGGGAGCTGCTCGCCGACGGAGCGGACGACGTGGCGGCGGCGATCGCGCGCGTGCAGGCCCGCCTGGAGGAGCACCGCGGTCACCCCGTCGGCCGGGTGCGCGTCGCCGGCCTGCCGAGTGCCCTGACCTTCCTGCTGCCGGGGACCTTCGCGGCGCTCGCCGGCTCCGGGGTCACCCTCGACGTCACGGACCGGGACCTCGCCGAGCCGGACTACGCGGCCGCCGCCGCGGACGCCGACATCGTCGTCGCGCACTCCCTCGTCAGCGACGTGCCGGCCGGCTCGGCGGGGCTGCACCGCACGGTGCTCGCCCGCGAACCGCTCGACGTCGCCCTCCCCGTCGATCACCCGCTCGCGGCCCGGGAGGGGCTGCGGGCCCGGGACGTCGCCGGCGAGCCGTGGATCGGCGTGCCCGAGCACTACCCCTTCGACACCGTGCTCGAGCGCATCTCCGCGGCCTGCGACGTGGCGATCAGCCCGCGCCTGCGCATGCGCGACAACCAGCTCATCGCCGCACTGGTGGCGGCGGGGGAGGGCATCGCCCTGCTGCCGCGGTACACCACGGACGAAGGGGGCGGACTCGCCCTTCGTCCCCTGCTCGACGTGCCCTCCGCCCGCTGGGTCGTCGCCCTCTCCCGGCCGGACCGGGCGGAGCGGGCCGCGGTGCGGCTCGTCACCCGCACGCTCGCCGAGGTCGGCACCGCGGTCGCCGTCTGACCCGGACGATATCCTTGGTCGGTACCGACCCCGTCACCTCCAGGAGCCGCTCCCGTGGTCACCCGCATGTCCTCCCTCTTCCTCCGCACCCTCCGGGAGGATCCGGCGGACGCGGAGCTGCCGGGGCACAAGCTGCTGGTGCGCGCCGGGTACGTGCGCCGAGCCGCGCCCGGCATCTACACCTGGCTGCCGCTGGGGCTGCGGGTGCTGCGCAAGGTCGAGGCGATCGTGCGCGAGGAGATGGAGGCGATCGGCGGCCAGGAGCTGGCCTTCCCCGCCCTGCTGCCCAAGGAGCCCTACGAGGCGACCAACCGGTGGACCGAGTACGGCGACAACCTCTTCCGCATCGTCGACCGCAAGGACGCGCAGATGCTGCTCGGGCCCACCCACGAGGAGATGTTCTGCCTCGCGGTCAAGGACATGTACACCTCGTACAAGGACCTGCCGCTGACGATCTTCCAGATGCAGAACAAGTACCGCGACGAGGCACGGCCGCGCGCCGGTGTGCTGCGCGGACGCGAGTTCATCATGAAGGACTCCTACTCCTTCGACGTCGACCAGGCGGGCCTGCAGAAGGCCTACGACGCGCACCGCGACGCCTACATCAAGATCTTCGACCGCTTCGGCTTCGAGTACGTCATCGTGCAGGCCGACTCGGGGGCGATGGGCGGCAGCGCGAGCGAGGAGTTCCTCGCGGTCAGCCCGAACGGCGAGGACACCTTCGTCCGCGACGCCTCCGGCTACGCGGCCAACGTCGAGGCCGTCGAGATCCCGGTCGCCGCTCCCGTCGAGGTGACGGCCGGCCCGGCGCACGTGGAGGACACCCCCGACACCCCGACCATCGAGACGCTCGTCGCGGCCCTGCAGGCCGACCACCCGCGCGCCGACGGGCGCCCGTGGACCGCTGCGGACACGCTGAAGAACGTCCTCGTGATGCTCGTCCACCCCGCCGACGAGGAGCACCCGCAGGGACGCCGTGAGCCGCTGGCCATCGGTGTCCCGGGCGACCGTGACGTGGACGCCAAGCGGCTCGAGGCGCAGGTGGCCCCGGCGCAGGTCGAGGGCTTCGAGGAGACGGACTTCGCCTCCCACCCGACCCTGGTCAAGGGCTACATCGGGCCGGGGGTGCTCGGGACCGAGCGCGCGTCGGGGATTCGCTACCTCCTGGACCCCTCGATCGCCGACGGCAGCGCCTGGGTCACCGGCGCCGACGAGCACGGCAAGCACGTCCTCGACCTCGTGCACGGACGCGACTTCACCGCCGACGGGCGCATCCAGGCCGCCGAGATCCGCGAGGGCGACCCCAGCCCGAGCGGCACCGGCACGCTCACCCTCGCCCGCGGCGTCGAGATGGGCCACATCTTCCAGCTCGGCACCAAGTACGCCGAGGCGCTGGGTCTGAAGGTCCTCGACGAGAACGGCAAGCTCGTCACCGTCACCATGGGCTCCTACGGGGTCGGCGTCACCCGGGCCGTCGGCGTCATCGCCGAGGGCAACCACGACGAGCTCGGCCTCGTCTGGCCGCGCCAGGTCGCCCCCTTCGACGTGCACATCGTCGCCGCCGGCAAGGGCGAGGAGATCTTCGCGGGCGCTGCCGACCTCGCCGCGCAGCTGGAGACGAAGGGCGTCGACGTCCTCTACGACGACCGCGCCGGCAAGGTCAGCCCGGGTGTGAAGTTCAAGGACGCCGAGCTCATCGGCGTCCCCACGATCCTCGTCGTCGGCAAGGGCCTGGCCGAGGGCCTCGTCGAGATCAAGGACCGCCGCACCGGCGAGCGGCGTGAGGTCCCGGTCGACCGGGCCGTCGAGGCCGTCCTCGCCGAGGTCAGGGGCACGTCATGAGCATCGACGAGGTGCGCCACCCGCTGGCCGTCCACGAGCGGCCGGCTGCGGGCCCGGTGCACGCGGTGATCTTCGACTGGGGCGGCACCCTCACGCCCTGGCACACCATCGACCTGGGCCAGCAGTGGCGCGTCTTCGCCCGCGAGGTCCACGGCATCCCCATCGACTCCGACGAGGTGCCCCAGGAGGACCTCGACCGGGCGCAGGAGCTCGGCGAGCGGCTGCACGCCGTGGAGCAGGCGGCCTGGCAGCGGGTGCGGGAGGACCACCGCAGCGCCCGCCTCGACGACATCCTCGCCGAGGCCGGCGTCGACCCCCGGGAGGACCGCCACCACGTCGCGCTCGCGGCCTACCGGCGGTTCTGGGAGCCGCACACCCGCACCGACCCGCAGGTGCGACCGCTCCTGGAGGGACTGCACGCCCGCGGCCTCAAGGTCGGCGTGCTGTCCAACACCATCTGGAGCAGCGAGTTCCACCGGGAGATCTTCGCCCGCGACGGGGTACTCGACCTCATCGACGGCGACGTCTACTCCTCGGAGCTGCACGTGATGAAGCCGCACGCCGAGGCCTTCGAGGCGGCCTGCGCGGCCCTCGGGGTCGAGCCGGTCAACGCGGTCTTCGTCGGCGACCGGCTCTTCGAGGACGTCCTCGGCTCGCAGGAGGTGGGCATGCGGGCGATCTGGGTGCCGCACAAGGACATCCCGACCGACGAGCAGGTCACCGTCGACGCGACCCCGGATGGCGTGGCCGAGTCCCTCGTCGACGTGCTCGACGTCCTCGACCCGTGGCTCGCCGAGGGCGACTGACCCGGCCGACCTGCTGCCGGCGCGTGCGCCGTCGGGGTCACCCGCTGCCGAGCACCGCGAGCACCTCGTCGACGACCAGCCAGGTCGCCAGCCCCAGCACGAGGACGAGGCTGGCCTGCCACACGGCTGCCGGGAGCCACGTGAGCCGGGCGAGGACACCGACGTCACTCGTGGCGTCGACCCGGCCGAGCACCGTCGCGAGGTGGCGCCATGCCCCGACGAGGAGCACCATGCCGACCCCCACGAGCACGTGCTGCTGCAGCACGTCGTCCCGCCACCACCACAGCGCACCCGTCCCGGCCAGTGCGGCGATGACGACCGCACCGGTGAGTGCCGACCGGACGAAGAGCAGCGCGACCCCCAGCCCCGCCAGCAGCGCCGTCAGGACGGGGGCGGCCCAGCCCTCCGCCGCGACCCACACGAGGAGCGCCCCGACGAGCGCCGGTGCCGGGTAGCCGGCCCACGTCGTCGCGATGACGCCCGGGCCCGTGGGACGGCCGACGGTCACCGCGTGACCGGACATGTCCGCGCGCAGCACGAACCCGCGCAACCGACGGCCGACCGCGACGCCCACCACCGCGTGCGCGAGCTCGTGCACGAGCGTGACGACGAGGCGCAGCACGCGCCACGCCGGCCACCAGAGCACGGCGACGGCCGCGACGACGAGCACCGTGGCCAGGCCGGGCGCCGCGAGGCGCGGGGTGCGCGCAGCGGGCAGGGCACGGTCAACGATCTCGGTGAGCAGGTCCACGCCGCTGACCGTACGGGGTGGGCCTGCGTGCCCGTGGCAGTCTGGGCGCATGACGCACGTGCTGGTCCTCGGTGGCACCGCCGAGGCCCGTGACCTCGCCGCCCGTCTCGAGGCGAAGGGAGTCCCCCTCACCTCCTCGCTCGCGGGCCGGGTCTCCTCGCCGCGGTTGCCGGTCGGGTCGGTGCGCGTCGGTGGCTTCGGGGGAGTGGCGGGGCTGGTCGACTGGATCGCCGAGCACGACGTGGGCGCCGTCGTCGACGCGACCCACCCCTTCGCCGGGACGATGGGCTCCCATGCGGCGCAGGCCTGCTCGCAGACCGGCATCCCGCTCCTGCGACTGGCCCGCCCCGGCTGGGCGGACCACCCCGACGCCGCCGACTGGACCTGGGTCTCGGGCCACGTCGCCGCCCGTGAGGCGGCCGACGCCCTCGGCGGGACCCCTTCGTCACGACCGGTCGGCAGACCCTGCACCACCACCTGGTGGCCTGGGCCGACCGGGAGGTCGTCGTGCGGCTCGTCGAGCCGCCGGAGGACCGGCTGCCGCGGGCGTGGACGGTGCTGCGCTCGCGCGGGCCCTTCGACGTCGAGGGTGAGGAGGCGCTGCTGCGCGAGCACGGGGTCGGGGTGCTGCTGACCAAGGACTCCGGTGGGGGCTTCACGGCGGCCAAGCTCGAGGCCGCCCGGGCCCTCGGGATCCCGGTGGTCGTCGTCGCCCGGCCTCCGCGTGCCGAGGGTGTCGCGCAGGTCAGCGACGCCGCGTCGGCCGTCGACTGGGTGCTCGCCCGCTCCTGAGCCGGATGACCGGGACGACCGCGACGACAACGGCTGCCCCGAGGGTGATGGCACCGACGCGACGGGCCAGCCGCACCGCGCGGGGGAGGTCCGCCACCGAGACCGGACGCCCGTGGCCGAGCGCCGGGCGCTCCTCGACCCCGCTCGCGTAGACCGTGCGGCCACCGAGGCGGACACCCAGTGCCGCCGCGAATCCCGCCTCGACCGGGCCGGCGTTCGGGCTGGGGTGGTCCTTCCCGTCCCGGATTGCCGTGCCGACCACCGCTCCCGCGCGAAGGGGGACCGCCGCGGCCGTCGCGAGCACGGTCACCCTGGCCGGCAGCCAGCCCAGGGCGTCGTCGAGGCGGGCGGCGGCCCAGCCGAAGCGCGCGTACCGCTGCGTGCGGTGGCCGTGCATCGCATCGAGGGTGTTGGCGGCGCGGTGCAGCACCACCCCGAGCGGCCCCAGGAGCGCCCCCACACGAGCGTGCCCACGACGGCGTCCGAGGAGTTCTCCGCGACCGACTCGACGGCCGCCCGCGCGACCTCGTCCGCGGTGAGGTCGTCGGTGACCCGCCCGACGAGGTGGCGCACCCGCGCTCGGGCCCCCGGCAGGTCGCCGGCGGCGAGCAGGTCGTGCACGGCCGTGCCCTCCCGCCCCAGGCTCGTGCCACCGAGGGCGGCCCACGTCAACACCGCGGTGGCGCCGCCCCGCGCCGGCGCGGGGAGCCGACCGGCGGCGAGCCCGAGGGCGAGCACCGGCGCCAGCACGATCGCCTCGGTCGCCACCCCGGCTGCGCGCGAGTTCGCGTAGGTGCGGGTCTCGACCCAGCCGGCCCAGGAGCCGAGGAGGGCCACCGGATGACCCCGACGCGGGTCACCGAGGAGCTGGTCGGCGACCCACCCCGCGACGAGACCCACCGCGACGGGTGGAGCCGCGGGCAGCGTCACGCCCCGCCCTCCACGGAGCCGTCCACGTCCTTGACGGTGAGCACCTGCCCGGCGACGACGAGGAGCACCCGGTCGGCGCTGGCGGCGAGGCGCTGGTTGAGCAGCCCGAGGCGGTCGGCGAAGACCCGCCCGGAGCGGTGCTCGGGGACGACCCCCCAGCCGACCTCGTTCGTCACGGCGACGACGTGCGGTGACGCGTGCCAGGCGGAGTCGAGCGTGGCGATGCGGTCGTCGAGCCGCGGTCCCCACCGTGACTCGGGAGCCTCCCACGCGCCGAGCTCGTCGAGCTGCGCGGTCAACCACGTGCCGAGGCAGTCGAGGAGCACCGGCCCCGTGGCACCGGTGAGGGCAGCGGCGGCGTCGGTCGTCTCGACCGTCGACCACGACGCGGGTCGCCGGTCCCGGTGCCGGGCGACGCGTGCGGTCCAGTCGGCGTCGTCGCTGCGGGGGCCGGTCGCGAGGTAGGTGACCGGGGCGTGGAGCGGCAGGTGCGGGGGCAGCAGCAGCGACTCCGCATGCCGGGACTTGCCGGAGCGGACACCGCCGGTGACGAGGACGCGCATGCTCACCACGCCAGGGTGAGGACGACGAGGGTGGTGGTCAGGGTGACCTCGACGGCGGCCCCGAGCACGTCACCGTTGATCCCGCCGAGGACGGCGAGGGCCTTCTCGCGCAGGAGGACCGGGGCCAGCAGGCCGAGGACGACCGCGAGGAGGACCATGAGGCCGCCGCGTAGCAGGTCCCTGCCCTCGAGGAGGGACAGCTGGGGGAGGGTCGCGAGGAGGAGGACCCCGGCCATGACGATCGCGAGGGCCCCCGCGGCGACGACGGGCACGGTGCCGACGAAGGCCGCCGCCATCCGGGAGCCGTCCGCCGGTGTCGCGTCCGTCGCGCACAGCCGCGCGCACACCGACCGGGAGAGCAGCACCGCGGCGGCCACGACGAGGGCCCCTCGCCAGCCGGCGGCGAGGAGGTCGGCGATGGCGGCGGCCTGGAGCAGGAGCACGAGCACGAGGGCCGCGGCGCCCATCGGGCCGATGTCCCCGCAACGCATCACCGTCAGCGCCCGCTCGCGGTCCCAGCCGGCGCCGAGTCCGTCGACGACGTCCGCGAGCCCGTCGAGGTGCATGGCCCGGGAGCCGTGCGCGAGCACGAGGAGGACGAGCCCGCCGGCGACGAGGGGCGGCAGCCCCACCTCGACGCCCGCGGCCACCAGTCCGGCGAGGAGGGCGAGGGGCAGTACCGCGACGGGCGCGAGCAGGAGCGCCGCGCGGGCCGTGCCCCCATCGAGCGTGACCGTGCCGCTGGGGATCCTCGTGAAGGTCCCCAGTGCCAGCCGCAGCCCGTCGCCGGTCGTGCTCACCCGAGGTCCTCCATGCCGGCCAACGCCGCCACGACGTCCCCGACGACGGTGATCGCGGGCGGGGCGATGCCCCCTTCGTCCGCGGCGCGTGCGATCCCCGACAGGGGAGCGCGCACGACCCGCTGGTCGGGGCTCGCGCCGTTCGCGATGGACGCGGCCGGCGTGGCCGGGTCGAGGCCGGCCTCGACGAGGGCCCGCGCGATGGGACCGAGCGTGGCCACCCCCATGAGCACGACGAGGGTCAGGCCGGAGGTGGCCAGCGCCGGCCAGTCGACCTCGCTGCGCGGGTCCTCGGGGGCCACGTGCCCGGAGACGACCGCGACTCCCTGGGACAGGCCGCGGTGGGTGACGGGGATCCCGGCGAGGGCGGGCACGGCGAAGGCCGAGGAGACGCCCGGCAGGACCTCGACGGGGATGCCGGCGTCGGTGCACGCCTGCCACTCCTCGCCGCCCCGGCCGAAGAGGTACCCGTCGCCGCCCTTGAACCGCACGACCGTCCGGCCGGCGCGCGCGTGCGTCAGGAGGATGTCGTTGATGCGCTCCTGCGGGGTGAACTCCCCGCGGGGGATCTTGCCGACGTTGATCACCTCGGCCTGCGGGGCATGCTCGGCGATCGAGGCCAGGGGTGCGAGCCGATCGGTGACGACGACGTCCGCCGCGGCGAGCGCGTCGCGTCCGGCGAGGGTGAGCAGACCCGGGTCGCCGGGCCCGCCGCCGACGAGGAGGACGCGGCCGGTGCCGTCGCTGGGGGGAGTGCTCATGCTGACCTCGTGTGCTCTCGTCGTGGCAGGATCCGACCCAGCTCGCGCAGCAGGCCGTCGATGGTGTGCGGGTCACGGACGGCGATCCGTACCCACGAAGGGTCCAACCCCGGAAAAGTATCCCCCCTGCGCACGGCCCAGCCGCAGGTGCGCAGCTCGTCGCGGACGCCGGGGCCCACCCGGGCGAGGACGAAGGGGGCGTGCGTGCCGGTCGTCGGGACGCCGAGGTGGGCCAGCCCGGTGGCGAGGTGGGCGCGCCAGCGGGTGGTCTCCTCGGCGGCGCGAGCGGCCTCGGTCACGGCGTGGGGAGCGGCCGTCTCGGTCATGACGCGCAGCGCGAGGGAGCCGACGGACCAGTGCGGCTGCTGGGCGGCGAGGGCGGCGACGAGGTCCGGGTCGCCGGCGACGTATCCCGCGCGCAGGCCTGCGACGGCCCACGTCTTGGTCAGCGAGCGCACCACGAGGAGCCCGGTGAGGTCACCGGGCAGCAGGGACTGCGTCTCGCCGGGCACCGCGTCCATGAAGGCCTCGTCGACGAGCACGACGCGTCCCGCCCGCACGAGGGAGCGGATGGCCTCGGCCCGGTGGAGCGCCCCCGTCGGGTTGGTCGGGTTGCCGAGGACGACCAGGTCGGCGTCGCCGATCTCCTCGGCGGCGGCGTCGGTGAGCGCGAAGTCCTCCTCCGGTCGCAGGAGCACCCGACGCACGTCGTGGCCGGCCGCGACGAGGGCTGCCTCCGGCTCGGTGAACTGCGGGTGGACGACGACGGCGTCGCGCGGGGTGAGGGCGCGCGCGAGGAGGGTGAACGCCTCGGCGCCGCCGCTCGTCGGGAGCACCTGGTCCCGCGCCAGGCCGTGCCGGGCAGCGAGTGCGTCGCGGGCGCGGGTGGCGTCCGGGTAGGTCCCGACCGAGGTCAGCTCGTCGACCAGTGCCGCGGCGAGCCACGCGGGTGGCCGGTCCAGTCGCACGTTGACCGCGAGGTCGACGAGGTCGTCGGCGAGCTCGGCGTCGCCGTGGTGACGCAGAGGGTCGCCCTGCTCTCCGGACACGATGGTTCTGCTCGGCGAGGTTCGGCAGGGATGCCCCTTGGGGCTTCGCGGCGGTTCCTGAGGTGCGAGTCCGCCCGGCGGGCGAGCCTCGAAGGGCCGCCCCTGAGTCGGGGCACGCCCTCCCGAACCCGACCAGGCTGCCGCCGCGGTGACGAAGGAAGAGGCGAGGCCGGGAGAGCCGGCCCAGTGGGTGTGCAGGTAGGAGGCGACGAGGGTGGCGCGACCCGTGCCGGCGGGATCGAGGGCGAAGCCCTCCTCGCGCCCGTCGAGCGACCAGGCGGCGCTCGTCCCCGCGCCGGGGGAGGTCCGGGTGCGGTGGAACTCGTGCCCCGTGACACGCGTGCCGGCCGGTCCGAGCACCGAGTCGGTCGCCGAGAGCGCCTCGCGGTAGCCGAGGGTGAGCCGCCGGCCCATCGCGGCCCGTGCCGGCACGGCGCCGACCATCGGGTGGTCGTCGAGGGAGTCGGCGAGGTAGAGCATCCCCGCGCACTCGGCCACGGTCGGCATCCCGGCGGCGACGGCGGCCCGGATGTCCTCCACGAGGGGGCGGTTCGTCGACAGTGTCCGCGCGTGGACCTCGGGGAAGCCTCCGCCCAGATACAACCCGCACGTCCCTGCGGGCAGCGCCGCGTCGCGGGCGGGGTCGAGCTCGACGACCTGTGCGCCGGCGGCCTCGAGCAGCTCGACGGTCTCCGGGTAGCGGAAGGTGAAGGCACGCCCGCCGCCGACGGCCACGACGGGCCGGTCGGCGCCGGCCGGGACCGAAGGCTTCACCGCGACCCCGGGCGACCACGGCTCGACCTCCGGGTCGGGAGCGGTGCCCGCGGCGCTGAGCAGCGCGTCGAGGTCGAGGTGCTGCTCGGCGACCGCGGCGATGTGGTCCAGCGTCGCGGCGGCGGAGTCGCGCTCGGCGGCCGGGACGAGCCCGAGGTGGCGCGAGGGGACGTGCATCCCGGCGTCCCGGGCGAGCACGCCCCACACGGGGACGCCGACGGCCTCGACGGCCCGCCGGGCCTCCTCCCCGTGCCGGTGGGTGCCGGCCTTGTTGAGCACGACGCCGACGACGTCCAGCCGCGGGTCGATCGCCGCGAGCCCGTGCACGGTCGCGGCGACCGTCCGGGACGTGGCGGAGATGTCCACGACGAGCACGACCGGGGTGCGGGTGAGCGTCGCGACGTGCGCGCTGGAGGCGAAGCCGTCGGTGCCCAGGCGCCCGTCGAGCAGACCCATGACCCCCTCGATGACGGCGATGTCCGCGGCCGTGGGGTGCGTGGCCCCGCGGGCGAGGAGGGGAGCGACCCTCCCTTCGCCCACCAGCCACGGGTCGAGGGTGCGGCTCGCCCGGCCGGTGGCGAGCGCGTGGTAGCCGGGATCGATGTAGTCGGGCCCGACCTTGGCCGGTGCGACGGCCAGGCCGCGGCGCGCCAGGGCCGCCATGATCCCGACGGCGACGGTCGTCTTGCCGTGCCCGGAGGCGGGGGCGGCGACGAGCACGCGGGGAAGGGGGGCGCTCACCTGCTCCGGTGAGGTCACCACTCGATGCCCTTCTGGCCCTTCTGGCCGCGGTCGAAGGGGTGCTTGACCTTCGTCATCTCGGTCGCGACGTCGGCGATCTCGAGCAGCTTGGGGTGCGGGTCGCGGCCGGTGATGACGACGTGCTGGTAGCCGGGGCGCTGCCTCAGCGTCTCCACCACGTCGTCGACGTCGACCCAGCCCCACTTGAGGACGTAGGTGAACTCGTCGAGCACGTAGACGGTGTGCGTCTCCGCGCCGAGACGGCGCTTGATCTCGGCCCACCCCTCGCGGGCGTCCGCGGCGTGGTCCTCCTCGGTCCCGGCCTTGCGCGACCAGGACCAGCCCGAGCCCATCTTGTGCCACTCGACGGGCGCGCCCTCGCCGGTCTCCTCGTGCAGGCGGCCGAGGGTCCGGTAGACCTCCTCCTCGCCGATCCGCCACTTGGCGGACTTGACGAACTGGAAGACGCCGATGGGCCAGCCCTGGTTCCAGCCGCGCAGCGCGAGCCCGAAGGCGGCGGTGGACTTGCCCTTGCCGGTGCCGCCGTGGACGACGACGAGCGGGGAGTGGCGGCGCTGCCGCGTGGTGAGGCCGTCGTCCGGCGTGACCGGAGTGCGTCCGCGGGCCATCAGGCGGCGCTCCGTCGGGTGTGGGTGCGGTCGGTGACGATCTCGACGAGACCGCTGGCGGCGACCTGCTCGAGGGGGAGGTGCTCGGCGCCCATGCGCGCCGCGAGGTCGGCGGCCAGGCCCATGCGGAAGCGGCCCGACTCGCAGTCGACGACGACCGTCTCCGCGGAGGACGCCGCGTCGCCCCACCGGTCGGCCACCACCCGGGACCGGGCGAGGGCGTCCTCGCCGGCCGTCGCGCGGCCGTCGGTGACGAGGACGACGAGGGCGCGTTGGTGGCGGTCGCGCACCCGCTCGCGCGCGACGACGCGGGCGACCTCGGTCAGGCCCTCGGCCAGGGGCGTGCGACCGCCGTGGGGCAGCTCCGCCAGCCGGGCGGCGGCGGCGTCCACGGACGATGTCGGCGGGAGGACGACCTCGGCGCCCGTGCCGCGGAAGGTGATCAGCCCGACGCGATCGCGGCGCTGGTAGGCGTCCAGCAGCAGGGACAGGACCGCGGTCTTGACCTCGCTCATCCGCTTGCGGGCGGCCATCGACCCCGAGGCGTCGACGGCGAGGAGCACGAGATTGGCCTCCCGGCCGCGGGTGACGGCGTGGCGCAGGTCGGCGCCGGTGACCCGGGCGGGACCGAGGCCGCTCGCGCGGCGGGCGGCGGAGGCGCGAAGGGTGGCGGTCAGGTGCACGGGCGAGCCCGCCGGTTCGCGGTCGGCCGGGTGGACGCCGACCACGCGGCCGCGGGGAGTCAGCGCGGGGGAGCGCCGCCCGGACGGGCCGGAGCCGACGCCGGCCAGCTCGAGCCGACGGGCGCGGTAGGGCTCCTGCGCGCTCGCGGTGCCCACCGGGACCGGCATGCCGCCGGGGGCGCGTCCCCGGACTCGGGCGAAGGGGGATCCACCGGGTCGGAGGCGTCGTCCGGCGCGTGGTCCGTTGCGGCGGGTGACGGTGCGTCGCGGCCCTCGTGCGCTACCTCACGCGGTGGGGTAGCGCACGAGTCGTCGGAAGCGCCGTCCGGCCCGTCGCCCTGCGGTGCGTCCTCCTCGGGGCCGCCGTCGCCCCCTTCGCCGTCGCCGGGGGAGTCCCCACCACCGGGCGGGTCGTCCTCCGGCTCGTCGTCGAGGAGCGCGTCGAGGAGGTCCTCGTCCAGGCCGGGGGCGTCGAAGGGGGCACGGCGCCGTCGGTGGGGGAGCGAGAGCAGCGCGGCGGCGCGGACGTCCGCACGGGTGACGTGGTCGCGGCCCTGCCAGGCGGCGTGGGCCGCGGCGGTGCGCGCGGTGACGATGTCGGCGCGCATCCCGTCGACGTCGAAGCCGGCGCACACCCGGGCGATGGTGCGCAGCGTGCGCTCGTCGAGCCGGACGTGGCGCACGGCCTCGCGGGCGGCGGCGAGGCGCTGGGTCAGCTCGGCCTCGGACGCGGCGAAGCGCGCGGCGAAGCCCACGGGGTCGGCGTCCGAGTCGAGTCGCCGGCGCACGACCTCGGCGCGCTCGTGCGGGTCACGACTGGCCGCGACGTGCACGGTCAGGCCGAAGCGGTCGAGCAGCTGGGGGCGCAGCTCGCCCTCCTCGGGGTTCATCGTGCCCACGAGGGTGATCCGGGCCGGGTGCGAGATCGAGACGCCGTCGCGCTCGACGGTGTTGCGCCCCATGGCCGCCGCGTCGAGGAGGACGTCGACGAGGTGGTCGTGCAGCAGGTTGACCTCGTCGACGTAGAGGATCCCGCGGTGGGCGTCGGCGAGCAGCCCCGGTTGGTAGGCGGCCTCGCCGTCGCCGAGGGCGCGGCGCAGGTCGAGGGAGCCGACGACCCGGTCCTCGGTGGCGCCGACGGGCAGCTCGACGAGTCGTGCCGGTCGGGTCGTCGCCGCACCGGTGTGCGGGCCGTCGGGGCACTCCTCGGTGCGGTCGGGGTCGCACCCGAAGCGGCAGTCCTGTGCGATGTGCTGCTCGGGCAGGACGGAGGCCAGCGCGCGCACGGCGGTGGACTTGGCCGTGCCCTTCTCACCACGGACGAGGACACCACCGATCTCCGGGGCGATCGCGCTGAGCACGAGGGCGGTCGTCAGCTCCTGCGCGCCGACGAGTGCCGTGAAGGGATAGCTGGGTGCAGAGCCGGAGCGGGTCACTGATGCCTCCTGGCGAGTGTCCACGCTCGCCGTACGACGTCGCCGGGGCGGGCTCGCTCCGACGAGCGCAGACCGATGTCCTGGCTTGGCCCGTGGGCCTTCACAGTGGCGGGACCGCTCCGGATTCGCACCGGATTCCTCGGTTGGCTGCGCCGGGCGCCAGCATGCCACAGGTGGTCGTGGGCCTATGGTTGGCCTCCGTGATCGACGTCGTGGGTATCGGTGATGACGGCTGGGTCGGCCT
Organism: Janibacter sp. DB-40; assembly: GCF_029510815.1. Taxonomy (NCBI): domain Bacteria; kingdom Bacillati; phylum Actinomycetota; class Actinomycetes; order Micrococcales; family Intrasporangiaceae; genus Janibacter; species Janibacter sp. DB-40. Next base: position 1,114,153 of record NZ_CP120360.1, read on the forward strand.
GGACGACGGGCGGCGCGGCCTCGTCCGCGACGCCGCCACCGTGCTGGGCGGCCGGCGACACCTCGACCTCGTGGCCGAGCACACCGCCCCCGGGACCGACCTCGTGGCCTGGCCCAGCCCCCTTCGCCCCGCCCTGCCGGGACTGCTCGAGTCCGCCGAGTCGGTCGGTGACGTCGTCGTCCTCGCCAGCGGCGACCCCCTTCGCTCCGGGATCGCGACGACCCTGATCGACCTGCTCGGGGCCGACCGCGTGCGCATCCACCCGGCGGTCTCCTCGGACGTCCTCGCCCGCGCCCGCCAGGGCTGGTCCGCCGAGGAGACCACCGTCGTCACGACCGTCGGCCGTGACCTGCGGGCGGTGCTGCCGCACCTGGCCCCCGGATCCCGGATCGTCGTACTCTGCTCGGACGGCGCGGACCCGGCCCACCTCGGTGTGCTGCTGGCCGAGCACGGCTGGGGCGCAACGCAACTCACCGCACGCTGGCACCTGGGCGGCCCGGGCGAAGGCGCGCTCGCCGCCCGCGCGGACGCCTTCGCCGGGGCCACCTCGGACCTCGTCCTGTGCTGCCTGGACGTGCGCGCCGACGATCCGGGTGCGGTGACGACCGCCGGGGCAATGCCGGGGCGGGTGGAGGACTTCGTCGAGCACGACGGGCAGGTGACCAAGCGGGACGTGCGCGCCAGCGCCCTGGCGCGGCTGCGGCCCACCCCCGGCGCGCACCTGTGGGACCTCGGCGCCGGCAACGGGACCATCGCCCTGGAGTGGTGCCTGGGCGCCGACCGGGCCACCGCCACGTGCGTCGAGAAGGACGCCGCCCGCGCCGAGCGGATCACCGCCAACGCCCGCGCCCTCGGCCTGGCCGGTCGGGTGCACGTCATCCACGACGACACCGCGACGGCCGACCCGAGCGCGCTCACGCGGCCGGACGCGGTCTTCGTCGGCGGGGGACTGGCCGAGCCGGTGCTCGGGAGGGCCTGGTCCTCCCTTCGTCCCGGGGGCCGCCTCGTCGCGCACGCGGTGACCCTCGACGGGGAGGCCGTGCTGCACGCCCTGCACGCACGCACCGGCGGGGACCTCACCCGCCTGACCGTCGAGCGGGCCGTCCCACTCGGCGCCCACCTGTCGTGGACGCCGGCCCGTGCCGTCGTCCAGCTCGCCGTCGTCCGAGGAGAACCATGACCGTCCACTTCATCGGCGCCGGCCCCGGGGCCGCCGACCTGCTCACCGTCCGCGCCACGCGGCTGCTCGCCGAGAGCCCGGTGTGCCTCTACGCCGGCACCTACCTCGACGCGGCGGTCCTCGCGCACTGTCCCGACGGGGCCCGCCTCGTCGACACCCAGCACCTCGACCTCGACCGGATCACCGTCGAGATCGCGGCCGCCCACGAGCGCGGCGAGGACGTCGCCCGGCTGTGCTCCGGCGACCCGTCCGTGTACTCCGCGATCGCCGAGCAGACCCGCCGCCTCGACGCGCGCGGCATCCCGTGGGACATCACCCCGGGGATCGCCGCCTACGCCGCGACCGCCGCCCGGCTCGGTCGCGAGCTGACCGTGCCCGAGGTCGCCCAGTCGGTGGTGCTCACCCGAGCCCAGCGCGACTCGACGGCGATGCCGACGGGGGAGTCGCTCGAGTCCTTCGCCGCGACCGGCGCGACCCTCGTGCTCCACCTGGCGGTCCGGCGGGTCCGCGAGCTCGCCGGGCGCCTCGTCGAGCACTACGGCGCGGACTGCCCGGTCGCCGTGGCCCACCGCGTCGAGCAGCCCGAGGAGCTCGTCCTGCGCGGCACCCTCGCCGACATCGCCGATCGGGTCGAGGCCCACGACCTGCGGCAGGCGGCGGTCATCGTCGTCGGCCGGGCGCTGCGGGCCGAGGACTTCGTCGAGTCGCACCTGTACTCGTGCCGCCGGGTCGAGGGGCTGACCGGAGGACGTGGCCCCGCACGCGACTGAGAGCGCGTGCCGACGGGCACGCGGATCGGGTTACCCTTCGGTAGCACCTGTTTTTCTGCACCTGTCGAAGGATCATCGTGAACCGTGCCCCGCGCGTCGTCTGGACCGCCCTGACCGCCCGCCGTCGCGGCCGGGTCGCCACCGGAGGGGTAGCCGTGCTCCCGCTGCGGGTGCTGCCCAACGACATCGACCTCGCCGGCCACATGAACAACGGCGTCTACTTCACCATGGCCGACCTCGGTCGCATCGACCTGGCGATCCGGTCCGGTTGGATCCGCGCCCAGGTACGCCACCGTGTCGCGCCGGTCGTCATGCAGGAGACGATGACCTTCCGCACCTCGCTGCAGCCCTTGCAGGCCTTCGAGCTGCACAGCCACCTCGCCGGGTGGGACGGGGTCAGCGTCTTCTACGAGCAGCGGTTCGTGGTCGCCGGCCAGGTGTGCGCGCAGGCGCTGGTGCGCACGCGGTTCCTGCAGCGCGGCACCGGTGTCGCCCCGGCCCGCCTGTGGCAGCTGCTGGGCATCGACCCGCCGCCCTCGCGGGTCCCCGACTGGGCGAAGGGGTGGGGAGACGGCGCCCGTCTGCCGTCACCGCGCGCGGACGCCCCCGCGGGGCCGCCACCCTTCTGGGGCTGAGCGGCGTCACGGTCGTCGCGAGCTCACCGCGCGCGGGCCGGTCGGGCGAGCTGGTTGACCGCCGCGTCGAAGACGGCGGGCACCCCGGCTGCGGCACCGACGATCCCATGACGGACCGGTGGCACGGCGGTGGCCAGGACCAGCCCCCCGGTCAGCAGGTCGTGACGTCGGCGCAGGCGGCGCCAGTCGCCCTCGTAGCGCTGCGGTCGCCCCTCCGCGAGGGCGGCGACCGCGGCCCGGGCCTGCGCCATCCCCAGCGCGATGCCCTCGCCGGTGAGCGCGTCGACGTAGCCTGCGGCGTCGCCGACCAGGAGCACCCGCCCGGCGACCCTCGACCGGGACCGTTGCCGCAGGGGGCCGGCGCCCCGGGTCCGTGAGGTGGCCCGCCCGGCGATGCGCCTGCCCAGCAGCGGGAACTGCGCGAGCAGCTCGGGCATCGGCCGTGGTCCGGAGGTGAGCACGGCCACCCCGACGACGTCCTCGGCCACCGGGGTGACGTAGGCCTCGCCGGCGCCGGACCAGTGCACCTCGACGTAGGAGGTCCACGGCTCGACCTCGACGTGGCAGCGCAGCCCGTAGCGTCGATGGCGCGCCGGGGTCCGGCCCAGTCCCAGCAGCCGGCGCACCGGTGAGTGCAGCCCGTCGGCCGCGACGAGGTAGCGGGTCGGCTCCCCGTCGACGACGAGGTGGTCGCCGCGGTCGAGGACCTCGCGCACCGGGCGGTGGTCGACCTCGATCGCGGCCTCGGCCGCACGGGCACGCAGGGCGCCGTGCAGCACGGTGCGTCGCACGCCCAGCCCCGTCCCGTACCGGAAGTCCGCCTGCGCCGTCCGTGTCCCGTCGAGGTACCGCACGCCGCGCACCGGGTGCCCGTGGGGGTAGACGCCCAGGTCGTCCAGCGCGGCCACCGCACCGGGCATCAGGCCCTCGCCGCACGCCTTGTCGATGTCACCGGTCCGCGGCTCGCGGACCGCGACGTCCAGCCCGGCCCTGGTGGCGTAGAGCGCCGCGGCGAGTCCGATCGGTCCGCCCCCGGCCACCAGCAGGTCACGCATCGACGGGTCCGGGCTCGGGCAGCGACGCGAGGGCGGCGTCCTCCACGCGCAGCCGCACGGTCAGGAGGATCGCGTTGAGGACGGTGAACGTCACCGCGGTGATCCACGCGGCGTGCACCATCGGCAGCGCGATGCCCTCGACGACCACCGCCACGTAGTTGGGGTGGGCGAGGACGCGGTAGGGGCCGGTCCGGACCGCGGGCAGGTCCGGCACCACGATGACCCGGGTGTTCCACCGGGGACCGAGGGTGAGGATGCACCACCAGCGCAGCGCCTGGGAGGCCACGACCAGCGCGAGCATCGACCACGCGAGCACCGTCGGTACCTCCGGGCGGCGCACGAAGGCCTCCACCAGCATGGCCACGAGGAACCCGGAGTGCAGCACCACCATCGCCGGGTAGTGCCCGCGGCCGTACTCGCGCCCACCGCGCGCGAGGCTCCACGCGGCGTTGCGCCGGGAGACCACGAGCTCGGCCAGCCGCTCGAGGGCGACGAGCCCGACCACGACGACGAAGGGGGTCAGTCCGGTCACGGTGCACCGCCCTCCTCGCGGGCGCGCAGCAGGACCAGCTCGGAGCAGAATCCCGGTCCCAGCGCCATGAGCATCCCGAGGCTGCCCGGCACGGGAGGCCGCTCCCGCAGGGTGTCGGCGAGCACGTGCAGCACCGAGGCGGAGGAGAGGTTGCCGATGTCGGCCAGCGACTCCCGCGTCAGGGCGAGGTCGTGGTCGCTCAGGTCGAGGGCATCGCGCAGCGCGTCGATGACCTTCGGGCCGCCCGGGTGGCAGACCCACCACCCGATGTCCGCCCGGGACAGGCCGTGGTCGGCGAGGAAGCCGTCGACGTCCTCGCGGATGTAGCGGCCGACGATCGCGGGTACCTGGGCGTCGAGCACGATCCGCAGCCCGTGGTGACTGACGTCGAAGCCCATGGTGCGCTCCGAGTCGGGGTAGAGGCGGCTGCGGCTGTCCAGGACCTCGACGGGGCCCTCGGACGCCGTCCCGTCGCCGCCGCGGGCCACCACGGCCGCGGCACCGTCGCCGAAGAGGCCGCTGGCGACGAGGTTGGGCATCGAGGTGTCGTCGCGCTGCACGGTCAGCGAGCAGAGCTCGACCGTGACCAGCGCCGCCACCCGACCGGGACGGCCGCCGAGGTAGTCGTGCAGGCGGGCGATTCCGGCGGCCCCGGCGACGCACCCGAGACCGACCATCGGGACCCGGCGCACATCGGGCCGCAGCCCGAGCACGGCCGCGATCCGTGCGTCGAGTGACGGGATGGCCAGGCCGGTCACGGTCGCGCAGACCAGCAGGTCGAGGTCCTCCCGGCGCAGGCCGGCGGCCTCCAGCGCGTCGGACAGCGCCCGGGCGCCGAGGGCCACGGCGTGCTCGAGGAAGAGGTCGTTGGCCTGGCCGAAGTCCTCGAGCTCGCCGTAACGCGTGATGGGCAGCACCAGGTTGCGGTGCTCCACGCCGGCGTTGGCGTGCAGCCGCCGCAGCACCCGCTGGTCGACCTGCCCACGGGCGATGACCTCGGCGAAGGCGTCGGTGATCTCCCCCTGGCTGTGCCGGTGGGGCGGCAGCGCCCCTCGGACGGAGAGCACCTGGGTGGTCGACATGTCAGCCTCTCGTCGGCGTCAGCTGGTTGCGGATCAGGCTGCCACCCAGCGAGGCGACGAGGCGAGGCGTCAGCTTGCCGTCCCCGAGCCCGAGCTCGACCAGGTCGTCGAAGGTGTGCTGGTCCCTGCCCGCGGCAGTGATCCCGGCCTCGACGACCTGCGGGTGGCGGGTCAGCCGTCCCGCCAGCCAGGTGTGGTGCAGGTGCCGCTCGAGCCGGCTCCGCACCGCGCTCCGGTACCGGGCGCCGGCGGCGACCGGCGCGTGGTCGGCGACGCAGGTCATGGCGGTGCGGCCCGCGGCGGCACCGGTGGCCACCGCGTAGTAGATGCCTTCGCCGGTCATCGGGTTGACCAGGCCGGCGGCGTCGCCGGCGTAGAGGACGGGGCCGCCGGGCTGCTCGGTCCGCCACCCCCAGCCCGAGAGCGGGAGGTGGTGGCCGCGCCACCGCTCGGCCTGCGGGACGGTCCCCGGCAGCAGCTGCTCGAGCTGCTCGAGCAGCACGCTCCGCGAGGGCTGCCGCGGGCCACCGAGGATCTCCCCGTAGCCGACGTTGGACAGCTCGTCGCCGCGGTCGAAGGCCCACGCGTAGGACGGTTGGGTCCGCCCCTCGCCGTACCGGATCAGCTGGCGCCCGGCTCGCCCGGGCGGGGTCGGTGCATAGCCGCGGATCGCGATGGCCTGCCGTACGCGGCGAGGACCGACCAGGGCGGTGCGGACCGCCGAGCGCGCACCGTCGGCGGCCACGACGACCCGGGCCCGGATGTGGTCGTCGAGCACGACGGCACCGTCCTCGACCCGGACGTCCCGGACCCGGTGCCGCACCAACCGCGCGCCCGCGGCCACCGCGTGGTCCACGAGCCGGGCGTCGAAGACCTCGCGCGGGACCACCCGGACCGCCCGCGCCATCCGCCCGTCGACGGTGCGTCGACCCCGCGAGAGCTCCAGGCGCTGCAGGGGCCGCCAGCCGTCCACGACGTCGGCGGCACCCAGGGGAGTGAGGACGTCCAGCACGTGCGGGGCGATGCCGTCCCCACAGCTCTTGTCGCGGGGGAAGCCTGCCCGGTCCAGCAGCAGCACGCGTGCGGTGGGATCCTGGGCCAACGCCGCCAGGGCCGCGGTCGAGCCGGCGGGTCCGGCGCCGACGACGGCGAGGTCCCAGGTCTCCTCGCTCATCCGGCCGCCACCACCAGCAGCAGCACGTCCAGCACCGCGATGCCGATCGCTGCCCGGAAGGGGACCCGGCCACGGGCGACCAGCGCGAGCCCGGCGAGGGCGACGACCGCGACGAGCACGAGCGCCACGACCGGCCGGGGCACCTGCCGGGCTCCCACGGCGACCACCACCGATGCGGTGGTCAGGGCGGCGACGGCCAGGACCGACGCGGCACGGGCACCGATCCGGTGCGGCAGGCCCCGGACACCGGTCGCCTCGTCGTCCGCGAGGTCCGGCAGCGTGTTCAGCAGGTGCGCGCCGACGCCGAGGAGCGCCCCGGCGGCGACGATCCACCATGATGGCGCTCCGGAGCCCGGGGCGGCGAGGGTGACGAAGACGGGCAGCCCCCCGAAGGCGAGGGCGTAGGGCAACCACGACCACGCCGTGGCCTTGATGCCCAGGTTGTAGGCCCAGGCCGCGGCGACGCACCCCAGGTGCACCGCCCCGGCCACGAGGCCGCAGGCCAGGGACAGCACCACGGTCGCCGCGATCGCCCCCGCGCACGCGAACCGCGCCACCGGGAGCGGCAGCTCACCGGTGGCCAGGGGCTTGTCGGTCCGACCGACGGCACGGTCACGGCGGGCGTCGAGGAGATCGTTGCCCCATCCGATCGACAGCTGCCCGGTGAGGACCGCGGCCGTCACGAGCGCGGCCCGCCCGGGAGCCAGACCGGTCGACACGGCGAAGGCCGCCGCCAGCAGGGTCACCGCCAGTGCCGGACCCGGGTGGGCGGCGCCGAGCAGCGCCGACCAGACGCGGGGGGAGGTGGACGGACGGCCGGTCCCGAGCAGGCTGCGGGATTCGCTGCTCACCGGCGGCTCCTTCGGATCGGTGTCACGGACCGCGTCCGCAGCCCGGGTCCTACCCGCGGGAGGGGCGGGCATGCGATGACGCGTCCGCGGGTCCGGTCCGGGACGGGTTGTCCACCCCCACCCTGCTCCCCAGCGAGCGGGGCGTCCAGACCCAGCCGTCCGCGGTGACGCGCGTGGTCGAGGCGCCGATGACGACGAGGCACCCCATGTCGACGGCGTCGACGTCGAGCCCACCGAGCGTGGTGACGACGACGGCCTCCTCGTCGCGCCCCACGTGGCGGGCGACGACGACCACCCGGTCGGGGCCGACCGCGTCGACGAGCAGGTCGCGCGCGGCGCCGAGGGTCTCCGGGCGGGAGCGCGACCGCGGGTTGTACAGCGCGACCGAGACGTCCCGTGAGACGAGCGCGGTGAGCCGGTCGGCGAGCACCTCCCACGGCTTGAGGTTGTCGCTGAGGTTCACCAGGGCGTGGTCGCCGCCGAGGACGGCGCCGACGAGCGCGCTCGCGGCGTGCGCGGCGGTCACGCCGGGCACCACCCGCACCCGGACGTCCGCGTAGCCGGGGTCGTCGACGACGGCGACCTCCCGGGACTCGAAGAGCGCCGTCGCCATCCCGAAGACCCCCGCGTCCCCGCCGGAGACGAGCGCGACCTCGTCCCCGGAGCGGGCCAGGTCGAGTGCGAGCCGGCCGCGGTCGGTCTCCACGCCGTTGCCCGAGGCGTGCCGCGCCAGCCCCTCCCGCTGCGGCACTCGGGCGACGTAGGGGCCGTAGCCGACGACGTGGTCGACCCCGGCGAGGACCTCGGCCGCCTCGGGGTGAGCCAGCGGTCCGGCCCGGGGCCGAGACCGACGACGTGCACGGTGCCGGGGGACGAAGGGGGCGTGAGGTCGCCCTCGTCGGTGGTCGCGGTCAGCCGTGCGAAGTCGGCCGCCCGCCCCGCCGCGTCGTCGCGCAGCCCTTCCCCCGGGACGACGACGAGCGACATGTAGGGCACCCGTCCCTCGTCCACCTCGGCGGCGGGCAGGACGACCTCCCCCGTGCCGGAGGCTCGCTCGACGTAGACGGCACGCTCGAGCACGCCGGCCCGGCGCAGCGCCTCGCGCACGCCGGCGAAGGTGCGGCCGAGCTTCATGATGATCGCCGCATCGGTGTCGGCGAGCCGTCGGGCCAGCTCGGTGACGGGCAGCGTGCCGGGCAGGACGGTCAGGGTGTCCTCGTGGCGGCACAGCCCGGTGGCGACGGCCGCCGTGGCCGCCGACAGCGAGGTGATGCCCGGGACCACCTCGGTGGGGTAGCGGGGGCTGAGCCGGTCGTGGACGTACATGAAGGACCCGAAGAACAGCGGGTCCCCGACGGCGAGGACCACGACCGTGCGCCCCGCTGCCAGGTGCGCCTCGAGACGGTCGGAGCACTCGTCGTAGAAGTCGGCCAGCGCCCCGTAGTAGCCGCGCGGGTGGTCGGTGAAGCCGGTCGTCACCGGGTAGCGCAGCTCCTCCTCGACGACACCCTCGGGGATGAGGTCGGCTGCGATGGACCGCGCCATCGACTGCTTGCCGGTGCCCGCGTGGTAGGCGACGACGTCGGCCCCGGCGATGAGCCGCGCGGCCTTGAGGGTGATCAGCTCGGGGTCGCCGGGGCCGACGCCGACACCGTAGAAGTGCGCGCTCATGCCAGCTCGTCCGGGTTCGCGAGGGCGTTGAGCGCGGCGGCGGCCATCGCCGACCCGCCGCGTCGGCCGTGCACGACGAGCCAGGGCACGGGGCCGCCGGGCAGCTCGTGCCCGGCCAGGGCGGCCTTCGACTCGGCCGACCCGACGAAGCCGACCGGCATCCCGATGATCGCGGCCGGGCGCGGCGCCCCGTCGTGGAGCATCTCGAGCAGGTGGAACAGGGCGGTCGGCGCGTTGCCGATGGCCACGACCGACCCCTTGAGCCGGTCCGCCCACAGGGACACGGCGGCAGCGGCGCGGGTGGTCTCCCACTCTCGGGCCAGGTCCGGCACGGAGCCGTCGCGCAGGGTGCAGACCACCTCGTTGTCCGCGGGCAGCCGCCGTCGGGTCACCCCCGAGGCGAGCATGTGGCTGTCGGTGAGGATCGGCGCCCCGGCGGCCAGCGCCGCGTGCGCGGCGTCGGCGACGCCGGGGTGGGCGGCGACGTCGCGGGTGATCGCGACGTCACCGGCGGCGTGGATGATCCGCACCGCGGCCCCGTGCAGGCTCGGCGGCAGCGCGGACAGGTCGGCCTCGTTGCGGATCGTCGCGAAGGAGCGGCGGTAGATCTCTTGGCCGTCGGTGACGTAGTCGTAGCGCCGCGGGGGCTGGATGAGCACGGTCATCGGTCCTTCTCGGGTCGTGGGGAGCGTTGTGCGGCAACGATGTCCGCAGCGGTCGACGGGTTCAGGGAGATGTTGTGCGGGCGAGCGGGGTGGCCGCAGGAGCGGTCGCACCCGATGACGTGCACGGGTGGTCCGTCGATGTCGACGAAGGGGGCCGCCTCCCGCGCGATCCGGCGCGTCCGCGTCGTCGTGCGGCCGCACGAGGGTGCCCCGGCGCAGGCGGTCAGGACCGTCCAGGGGGAGTCGGCACTCGTCGCGAACCCCGCGGCCGCGAGGTCGTCCGCGTGCGCGGCGCCCCCGGGCACGACGACCGACCGCCACGGGGTGGTGCGCAGGGTGGTTTCGAGGCTCGGCCGCGGGCGGCCTCGCACCTCAGCCACCGATGCACGTCGGCTGAGGTGTGAGGAGCTCTGCGACGAGCCTCGAAGCCCGGAGAGCACCTCGGCCATCTCCGGAGTGAGCACCCCCAGCGGCACGAGGGCGACGAGGTCGTCACCGTGGACTCCCGGTGCCGGTGGCCCACCGGGAGCGGGCGCGAAGGGGGTGCCCCCCGGCAGCAGGTCGGCCCGATCGGCCGCGGGCAGGTCCCGCACGTTCCACGTGCGCTCGTCGGTACGCCTCGCGAGGAAGCGCCGGGCGGCGTCGAGAGCGCACCCGACGGCATCGGCGCGGGCGACCACGACGCCTTTGCTGTCGACGACGACGCGAGCGGACCCCCCTTCGTCCACGATCGCGACGTCCCACGGCTCGGCCAGGACCGGCCCGTCCGGCTCGGCGACGGCCATCAGGAACCGCCCGGGCAGTCCCGCGAGGTCCGGGTCGGCGAGGAGTCCCGCGTCGAGTTCGGCGACGAGGTCGTCCAGCACGCCCGCCGGGTCGGCGACGATGTTGCGGGCCCTGTCGTGGGCGCCGGACGGGACCAGGCCGAGGGCGTCGACGGCGGCGACCAGCTCGCGGGGGAGCGGATCCGGCAGGCCGCGCAGCTGGACGCTCCCGCGGGAGGTGAGCGTGATGTCCGGGTCACCGAATCGCGTTGCGAGGGAGGAGATCTCGCCCAGCGTCGACGCCTCGATCCGACCACCGGGGAAGCGCAGCCGAACCATGGCGCCGTCCGCGGAGACGAAGGGCGCCAGCAGTCCCGGGCAGCGGTCGGCACCGTCCCGGGAGGGCGAAGGGGTGGACACGGGGTCGCAGCATACGCAGGGTCCGGTGGTGCGGTCCTTGTCCTCCGTGTCGGTCGCGGCTCTAATGGGGGGAGACCGTGCCGGGAGGGCCGCATGCTGGATGTCCTGACAGCCGTACTGATCCTCGTGCTCGTCGGCGTGTGGCTGGCGGCGTTGGGCCGCTCGACCATGCCGCGCGCCGAGCGGCTGCCGGTGGGCGAGTGGCGGGTGCCCGAGGTCCTCGCGAACATCGCCATCGGGTACCGGCAGCTGGTGGCGGTGCACGAGCGGATGAGGTGGACGGCCGGCAGGCGCGACCGCCCGGGTGGGTAGGCTGCGCTCGGCAGATCCAGACGGAACCCGGTGCGAACCCGGGACGGTCCCGCCACTGTGAGCGATCGATTCGCGAGTCAGAAACGTCGGATCCGCTGGCCCGTGCACACGGCGCGGGTCCCTTTCGACCGCGGGGCGCGGAACCCCGCTCAAGGAGCGCCCGACGTGCCCACCGTCGCCCTGCTGTCCACGTCCGACACCGACCTGCTCAGCGCCCGGACCGCCGCCGACTCGGGAGCCGACTTCGTCGTCGGCAACCCGGCCCGCCTGACCGACGACCAGGTCGCCGAGCGCGTCGCCGGCGCCGACGTCGTCGTCGTGCGGTACCTCGGCTCCCCGCAGGGGCTGTGGGAGGGCTTCGCCGAGCTGCGCTCGGGCACAGCCCCGCTCGTCGTCCTCGGCGGTACCCAGGAGCCGGACGCCGCGCTCATGGAGCTGTCCACCGTCCCCCCGGGCACGGCCGCCGAGGCGCACCGCTACCTCGCCGAGGGCGGGCCGACGAACCTCACCCAGCTGCACGCCTTCCTCGGGGACACCCTGCTGCTCACCGGGGAGGTCTTCGACGCCCCGAGGGCCCTGCCGACGTGGGGTGTCCTCGAGCGCGAGGTGCCCGACCCCCTTCCCGACGGGGCCGCGCGACCCCGGGTCGGCGTGCTCATCTACCGCGCCCAGTACGCCGCCGGGAACACCGCCTACGCGCACGCCCTCGCCGACGCGATCGACGCGGCCGGCGGCCACGGCGAGGTCATCCACGCCGCCTCCCTGCGCGATGCCCCCGAGGGGCTGCTCGACCACCTCGCCACCCTCGACGCGATGGTGACCACCGTGCTCGCCGCCGGCGGCACGCGACCCGCCACCGCCGGTGCCGGGGAGGACGACGAGGCCTGGGACGTCGAGGCGCTCGCCGCCCTGGACATCCCGATCCTGCAGGGGCTGTGCCTGACCTGGGGCCGTGCCGACTGGGCCGACTCGGACGACGGGATGAGCCCGCTCGACGTCGCCACCCAGGTCGCCGTCCCCGAGTTCGACGGGCGGCTGATCACGGTCGCCTTCTCGTTCAAGGAGTTCGACGAGGAGGGCCTGCCGCACTACGTCGCCGACCCCGAGCGCGCCGCCCGCGTCGCCGGCATCGCGGTGGGCCATGCGCGGCTGCGCTCCACCCCGCCGGCGCAGCGCCGGGTCGCGGTCGTCCTCTCCGCGTACCCGACGAAGCACTCCCGCCTGGGCAACGCCGTCGGCCTGGACACCCCGGTCTCGACGGTCCGCCTGCTGCGGGCGATGCGGGAGGCCGGCTACGACCTCGGGGAGGGCTACGTCGGGATGGACCCGCTGCCCGAGGTCGACGGCGAGGCGCCCGACACCACGTGCGGCAACGCCCTGGTCCACGAGCTCATCGCCGCCGGCGGACAGGACGAGGAGTGGCTCACCCAGCAGCAGGTCGAGGACGCGCAGGTGCGCATCCCCGCAGACCGGTACCGCGAGTGGTTCGACCGCCTCCCGGACGAGCTGCGCGAGGCGATGACCGAGCACTGGGGCGAGGCGCCGGGTGAGGTCTTCGTCGACACCACCCGGGACGCGACGGGGGAGATCGTCACCGCGGCCCTCGTGCGCGGCAACGTCGCGCTGCTCGTGCAGCCCCCGCGCGGCTTCGGGGAGAACCCGATCGCGATCTACCACGACCCGGACCTCCCGCCCACGCACCACTACCTGGCGACCTACCGCTGGATCGAGGAGGAGTTCGGTGCGCACGCGATCGTCCACGTCGGCAAGCACGGCAACCTCGAGTGGCTCTCCGGCAAGAACCTCGCGATGTCCGCCGCCTGCGGCACCGACGCCGCGCTGGGCAACGTGCCGCTGATTTACCCCTTCCTCGTCAACGACCCCGGCGAGGGCACCCAGGCCAAGCGCCGCGCCCACGCGACGATCGTCGACCACCTCATCCCGCCGATGGCCCGCGCCGAGTCCTACGGCGACATCGCGCGCCTGGAGCAGCTGCTCGACGAGTACGGCAACGTCACCGCGATGGACCCGGCCAAGGCCCCGGCCCTGCGCGGTGAGATCTGGCAGCTGATCCACGCCGCGCAGATGCACGTCGACCTCGGTCTGACGGACGTCGACCTCGACGACGCGGAGGGCTTCGACGAGCTCGTCATGCACGTCGACGGCTGGCTCTGCGAGATCAAGGACGTCCAGATCCGCGACGGTCTGCACGTCCTCGGCCGGGCCCCGGAGGGGGAGGAGCTGGTCAACCTCGTGCTCGCGGTCCTGCGTGCCGCCCAGGTCTTCTCCGGGCAGGTCGGGTCCGTGCCCGGCCTGCGCGCCGCACTCGGGCTCGGCGAGGACGCCTCGGCCACCGAGACCGACGCGGTCGAAGGGAGGGCCCGTCGCCTCGTCGAGGGGCTCGCCGCACGCGACTGGTCGGCCGGCTCAGCGAGCACCGTCGTCGCGCAGGAGGAGCCGGACCTCGGTGCCGACCGGGCCGACGAGGTCACCCGCGTCCTCGAGTTCGCCGCCACCCAGGTCGTGCCACGCCTCGCGGCGACCGACCGGGAGCTCGACGTCGTCCTGCACGCCCTCGACGGCGGGTACGTCCCCGCGGGGCCGAGCGGGTCCCCCCTTCGCGGCCTGGTCAACGTCCTGCCCACCGGACGCAACTTCTACTCCGTCGACCCCAAGGCGATCCCCTCGCGGCTGGCCTACCAGACCGGCACCGCGATGGCGGACTCGCTGCTGGAGCGCTACCGCGAGGAGACCGGCGGGCTGCCGCGCTCGGTCGGCCTGTCGATGTGGGGCACCTCGGCCATGCGCACCTCTGGTGACGACATCGGCGAGGTGCTCGCGCTGCTCGGCGTCACCCCGGTGTGGGACGAGCAGTCCCGTCGCGTGACCGGGCTCGAGCCGATCCCGCTCGCCGAGCTCGGTCGTCCCCGCGTCGACGTCACCGTGCGCATCTCCGGGTTCTTCCGCGACGCCTTCCCGCACGTCATCGCACTCATCGACGACGCCGTCGCCCTCGTCGCCGGGCTCGACGAGAGCGCTGAGGACAACCACGTGCGCGCCCACGCGGCGGCCGACCTCGCCGAGCACGGGGACGAGCGACGTTCGCGCACACGGATCTTCGGCTCCAAGCCCGGCAGCTACGGCGCCGGCATCCTCCAGGTCGTCGAGTCCGGCAGCTGGCGCAGCGACGAGGACCTCGCGCAGGTCTACACGCAGTGGGGCGGCTACGCCTACGGGCGCGACCTCGATGGGGCGCCCGCCGCCGAGGACATGGAGCGCACCTACCGACGCATCCAGGTCGCGGCGAAGAACGTCGACAACCGGGAGTCCGACATCCTCGACTCCGACGACTACTTCCAGTACCACGGCGGCATGGTCGCCACCGTCCGCGCGCTGACGGGCGCCGAGCCGAAGGCGTACGTCGGCGACTCCACCTCGCCGGACGCCGTGCGGACCCGCACCCTGCAGGAGGAGACCAACCGCGTCTTCCGCTCCCGCGTGGTCAACCCGCGGTGGGTCTCGGCGATGCAGCGGCACGGCTACAAGGGCGCCTTCGAGCTGGCCGCGACCGTGGACTACCTCTTCGGCTTCGACGCCACCGCCGGCGTCGTCCACGACTGGATGTACGACCGGATCGCGCGCGACTACGTCCTCGACGGGGCCAACCAGGAGTTCATGCGCCGGGCCAACCCGTGGGCGCTGCGCGGCATCGTCGAGAAGCTCACCGAGGCCGCCGACCGAGGCCTGTGGGAGGAGCCCGATACTGAGGTCGTGCAGCGGATGCAGCAGGTGTACCTGGACGTCGAGGGTGACCTCGAGGACACGGCGGACGAGGCCTGATGTCCGACGAAGGGGGTGCCCCCCGGTACGCGCGACCCGTCCCCACCGTCGGGGACGTGAGCAGCGCCGCGCAGCGGCGGGAGGATCCCACCGGCTGGGCGATGGGGGAGACGGTGACCGAGGCGCTCGCCGCGGTGGTCGCCGGGCGGCGGGACATCCGCCGCTACCGACCCGACGCCGTGCCCGAGGACCTGCTCACCGCCGTCCTCGAGGCCGGCCACCGCGCCCCCAGCGTCGGCCACTCCCAGCCGTGGCGCTTCGTCGTCGTCACCGACCCCGCCACCCGTGACCGGGCCGCGGCGATGGCCGACAGGGCGCGTCTGGAGCAGGCGGAGCACCTGGCCTCCGAGCGCGCCGCCCGCATGCTCGACCTCAAGCTCGAGGGCCTGCGCGAGGCCCCGGTGGGGGTCGTCGTCGCCTGTGACCGGCGCACACCCGCGACCGGTGTCCTGGGCCGGGCGACCTTCCCCGACGCGGACCTGTGGTCCTGCGCCACCGCGATCGAGAACATGTGGCTCACGGCCAGGTCGCACGGTCTGGGCATGGGCTGGGTGACGCTCTTCGACCCCGACGAGCTGGCCGACCTGCTCGGCCTGCCCGAGGGCGTCGTCACCCTCGGCTGGTTGTGCCTGGGTTGGCCGGACGAGCGGCCGCCCTCGCCCGGGCTGGAGCGGGCGGCGTGGTCGCGGAGGACACCGCTCGACGAGGTCGTCATCCGCGACCGGTGGCCCGCGGACGAGGGCGCGCCGCGACAACCCGTCTCGCACCTGCGGGCACCCGCGGGCGAGAGTCTGGTCCGCGCCACCGACGCCGCCGACGAGCTGCTCTCGCCGCCGGAGTCGCTCGGGGTGCTCGACCGGGCGCTCGACCGCACGGTCGCGGTGGGTGCGGACGGCATCACCGGCGGCACGCTCGTGCTCGCCGGGGCCGACCATCCGGTGACCGACCTCGGGGTCAGTGCATTCCCCGCCTCGTCGACGAGCGACGTGCTCACCGCGAGCGTCGCGGGGACGTCTCTCGGTGTCGCCACGGCGGCGGGCGCCGGTCTCGCCGTCGTCCCGGTGGACGCGGGCGTGACCACCCGGGTCGCCGGCGCCCGGGACGCGCGCCCGTCCGGCCCGCGGGGTGACCTCGCCACGACCGACGCGATGACCGTCGCCGACGCCGAGGCCCTCGTCGCGGCCGGTCGGGGGATCGGCGCCGAGGCAGCGGCCTCGGGCCTCGTCTGCCTCGGCGAGGTCGGTGTCGGCAACACCACCGTCGCCGCCGCACTCGCCTGCGCCCTGCTCGACCTCGAGCCCCAGGACGCCGTCGGCCTCGGGTCCGGCTCCGACGCGGCGATGGTCGCGCGCAAGCGCGAGGTCGTGGCTGCGGCCCTCGCCCGGGTGAGGGGGCAGGCCGGGTCGCCCGGCCCCCTTCGCCTCCTGGCCGCTGTCGGTGGCCCGGAGATCGCGCTGCTGACCGGCGTCACCCTCGGTGCCGCCGCGGCGGGTGCGCCCGTCGTCCTCGACGGCCTTGCCGCCTCGCTGCCCGGGGTCATCGCCGCACGTCTCGAGCCGGGGGTGCAGGGGTACCTGCTCGCCGGGCAGGTCAGTCGCGAGCGGGCCCACGCCCTCGTGCTGCGCGAGCTCGGTCTGGAGCCCCTGCTCGACCTGCGGCTGCGGGCCGGTGAGGGAGTCGGCGCCTGCCTCGCCGCCTCGATGCTCCTGCAGGGACTGGCGGTGCGCCGCGTCGCCGCCCGCACCCGCTGACCACCCGGGCGACAGGTGGCCGGCACGTCGGTAGATTCGTCGCGATGACGGTTCTCTTCCTGCACGGTGCCGGCGGCTTCGAGGACGACCGGGTGATGGTCGATGCCCTGCGGGCGGGGCTCGACGAGGAGGTGCTCGCGCCCGACCTCGACGAGGGCGAGACGACCCACGAGGCGTGGTCGCAGCAGATCAGCGAGCACCTGGGCGCAGACGTCGACGTGGTCGTCGGCCACTCCTTCGGCGGTTCGACGGTGCTCAGGATGCTCACCGAGCGCGACCCGGGGATCCGCCGCCTCATCCTCCTCGCCGCCCCCGACTGGGGACCGGACGGCTGGGACGTGCCCGAGCTCGCCCTGCCCGACGACGCCGCCGACCGGCTCCCCGCGGGCGTCGAGATCGAGCTGCACCACTGCCTCGACGACGAGGTGGTGCCCATCAAGCACCTGTACCTGCTCGCCGCGCGGCTACCCGAGGCCCTGGCGAGGTACCGCCACCACGGCGGCCACCAGTTCCTCGCGCCCGCGATCGACGCGATCGTCCGGCGGGTGCTCGGCCCCCGCGAGGTCGAGGACACCGGTCCCTTCTTCCACGGCACCCGGGCCCACCTGCAGGTCGGCGACCTGCTGGAGCCGGGGCGTGACTCCAACTACGGCGCGCGTCAGCGGGCCAACTTCATCTACCTCACCGCGACCCGGGATGCCGCGGTCTGGGGCGCGGAGCTGGCCCTCGGCGAGGGGCCTCCTCGCCTGTACGAGGTGCGACCCACCGGCGTGATCGAGGACGACCCCAACCTCACCGACCAGCGGTTCCCGGGCAACCCCACGCGCTCCTACCGCACCCGGGAGCCGCTGCGCGTCGTGGGTGAGGTCACCGACTGGGAGCCGCACCCACCCGAGGCCGTGCAGCGGATGCGCGACGGGGTCGCCGACCTGTCCCGCCGCGGCATCGAGGCGATCAACGACTGAGCCCTGCTCGGGGCGGCGTGAGCGCGTAGACGTCCATCACCCAGCCGTGCTCCTCGCGCAGCCGGGCACGCAGGTCGACGATCTCGTCGATGACGTCGGCCAGGCGCCCGGAGCGCAGCTCCTGCTGGGGCATGCCGACGTAGGCGCCCCAGTGGATGACCGTGTCCGGGTGGGTGTGGGCGATCTCCCGGCAGTGCAGGTGCCCGTCGAGCATGACGACCACCGTGCCGAGATCCAGCCCGGCGGACTCCGCACGGGTCCACTCGTCGACGAGCCGGCGCCCGGTCGTGACGTGGACGGGTTCACCGACGCGGTGCAGCACGATCCCGTGGGCGGCGGCGAGGGTCTGGAAGGCGGAGATCCCCGGGATGACCCGGACCGTGGTGGGGAGGCGCTCACCGATCGCGTCGACGACGCGAATCGTGCTGTCGTAGAAGGCCGGGTCCCCCCACACGAGGAACCCGACGACCGCGTCCGCGGGCAGCTCCTCGATGACCCGCACGTAGGCGTCGGTCCGTGCGGCGTGCCAGTTGCGCACTCCCTGCGCGTACGCGCCGGAGTCGCGCTCGGCGTCGGGGCCGCGCCTCGGGTCCGGCACGGTGACGAACTCGTATGGGTGGTCGGCCGGGACGAAGCGGTCGCAGATCGCGCGTCGCACGGCGACCAGCTCGTCCTTCGCGTCGCCCTTGTCGGCGACGAGGAAGACATCGACCTCGGCCAGCGCCTCGGCGGCCTCGGCGGTCACGTGACCGGGGGACCCGGCGCCGATGCCGATCACCCGGATTGATCGAACGCTGCCGGGGCGGGCCGTCGGGTTCCTCATGGGGTTGCCCCGACCATGGCCACCAGGGCCTCTATGTCGACGTGCGTCTCCAGGGCGTCGGCGAGGGTGTCGACCATGCGCTCCCGTCGTGCGGCGAAGGGGGTCCCCCCGGCGGGTGCGCGCCAGCCCGACCCGGTGGTGGTCGCCACGTCGGCCAGGAGCGCGTGCCGGAAGTCGTCGCACTCCAGCGTTCCGTGCCAGATCGACCCGCGGACGGGGCCGAGCGCGTGCCCGCCCGGGAAGTCCTCACCACCGGCCGGTGTCACGACGCCGTGATGGATCTCGTAGCCCTCGACCGGGTGCCCGCGCCAGCCTCCGGACGGGCGGGCGAGGACCTTCTCCTCGCGGAAGTCGACCCGTCCGGGGAGCAACCCGAGGCCGGGTACCGCTGGGGGAGAGGGGTGCTCCCCCCCTTCGTCCTCCACGCCGTCGACGATCTCGTCGGTGAGCATCTGGTACCCGCCGCAGATGCCCAGGACGGGCGCCCCGCGTCGCGCTCGCTCGACGACGACGTCCGCGAGGCCCGTCCGCCGCAGCCATGCCAGGTCCGAGACCGTCGCCCGCGAGCCGGGCAGCACGAGCAGGTCCGCCTCCCGGGCGGTGTCGACGTCCCGCGTCACCCGCACGTCCACGCCCGGCTCCGCGGCGAGTGCATCGACGTCGGTGGCGTTCGAGGTGCGCGGCAGCCGGACCACCGCGACCGAGAGCTGCCGGTCCGACGTCCCACCGCCGTGCCCCCACGCGCCCACCGAGAGACCGTCCTCGGAGTCCAGCCACACGTCCTCGAGCCACGGCAGCACCCCGAGGGACGGCATCCCCGTGCGGCGGGTGACCTCCGCCAGACCCGGCTCGAGCACCGTGGCGTCCCCGCGGAACTTGTTGATGACGTACGCCGCCAGCAGCGGCCGGTCCTCGTCGGACACCAGCGCCCACGTCCCGTACAGCGCCGCGAGCACCCCACCGCGGTCGATGTCACCGACGAGCACTGTCGGCATCGAGAAGCGTTGCGCCAGACCGAGGTTGACGTAGTCGCCGGCACGCAGGTTGATCTCCGCGGGAGAGCCAGCACCCTCGCAGACGATGACGTCGTGGGAGGCGGACAGCTCCTCGTACGCGCCGAAGGCGGCGTCGGCGAGGTGCTGCCGGCCGGTCGCGTACTCACCGGCACGCAGCTGCCCGGCGGGTCGACCGCGCACGACGACGTGGGCACGCCGGTCGCTGCCGGGCTTGAGCAGGACCGGGTTCATCGCCGACGTCGCCTCGACGCCGGCCGCCTGCGCCTGGAGGTACTGCGCCCGACCGATCTCGGAGCCGTCGCGGCAGACCATGGAGTGGTTCGACATGTTCTGGGCCTTGTACGGCGCGACCGCCAGGCCGCGCCGGGCGAGGACACGGCACAGGCCCGTGACGACGAGGGACTTCCCCGCATCGGAGGAGGTTCCGGTGATCAGCAGTCCGCTCACGAGCCGCCACTCTACGAGCGCGGGCTAGCGTGGACCCCGTGAGCCCCACCCGCGTGCACCTGATCCGTCATGGGGAGTCCACCTGGAACCGTGACGGGATCATCCAGGGTGCCCACCGGGGGTCGGGGGAAGCGGTCCTCACCGAGGTGGGTCGCACCGATGCCGCCCGCGCCGGCCTGGCACTGGCCGCCCTCCTCGGGGCCCCGGGCGGGCACCGCTCGCTCTCCCTGTGGAGCAGCGACCTGCTGCGTGCGCTGCAGACCGCCGAGATCATCTCCGTGGCGCTGCGCCCGGGCGGCTGGAGCGCCTCCGTGCGTAACGAGGCCGGTCTGCGGGAGCAGGCACTCGGGGACCTGGAGGGCGAGCGCGCCGACACGCTGCGTGCGCAGGAGGTCCCCGCGGGCCAGCACATCAGCGAGGTCCGCTGGGGTGGTGGCGAGTCGATGCGCGATGTCCACGACCGGGTCGGGGAATGGTTCGCCCCCGCCCTGATCGAGCAGCCCGAGCACCTCGTCGTCATCAGTCACGAGCACACGATCCGGGCCGCGCTCGCCTGGCTGCGGCAGCGCTCGTGGCGCGACATCGACTGGGACGAGCCGATCGGACCCGGCACGATCACGACCTTCGACGTCGTCGACTGACCGCACCGCGGCGTCGACACAGAGGATCAGCCCTCGAGCTGCCCCGCCAGGGCATCGGCGTCCGTCACCGGCCGGTCGCAGACGAATCCCCGGCACACGTAGGCCGTCGCCCGCCCGTCCACGAGCGGCCGGTCGGCGAGCAGCGGCTCCCCGGGGGCGTCCGGTCGGCCGGCGACGATGACCAGACCCGGTGCGGGCGAGGCCTCCGCCACGGCCCGAAGGGGGCCGGTCCCCCCTTCGTCCTCGCCGACGATCGCGACCTGCCGGGGTCCGTCGAGCATCGCCTCGGTCTGCGCCAGGGCCCACCCGGCGAAGCGCGGGTCGTGGGTGATGATCCGCGACTGGGCCGCGACGGCCTCCTCGGCGAGGGAGCGGTGCTCGGCGCTGCCGGTGACGGCCGAGTGGGTCAGCAGCGCGCCGGCGATCGCGGAGACCCCGGACGGCTCGGCGTTGTCGGTGCGGCCGCGCGGGCGGGTGATGAGCGCCTCGCCGTCGATCGGGGTGTCGTGCCAGCCCTCGGCGTCGTGGAAGAGGTGGGTCGCCAGGTCGATGACCGTCGCGGCGTGCTCGAGCCAGGCGGTCTCCCCGGTCGCGCGGTGCAGGGCGAGCAGGCCCCCGGCGAGGTTGCCGTGGTCGTCGAGGACGGCCGGCGCGGCGCCCACCCGGCCGGCGAGCGAGGTGCGGCGCAGGCGCCCGTCGACGAGGTGCCGGTCGAGGACGAGGCGTGCCGCGGTCGCGGCCGCATCGACGAGCTCGGGGCGCTGCAGGGTGACGCCGGCGTCGGCGAGGGCGGCGACGGCCAGGCCGTTCCAGCTGGTGACCACCTTGCCGTCCAAGGCCGGCTGCGGGCGCTCGTCGCGGGCGGCGAGCAGCCGGGCGCGCACCTGCTCCCACCACTGCGGGTCGTGGGGGTCGTGCAGCAGCTGCAGCGTCGACGCCCCGTGCTCGAAGGTCCCCTCCGGGGTGACCTCCAGCAGCTGCGCCGCGCGGGCGCCGTCCTCCTCGCCGAGCACCTCGACCAGCTGGGCCGGGGTCCACACGTAGGTGGCGCCCTCGACGGAGTGCCCGTCGACGACCGTGTCCGCGTCGAGGGCGGAGGCGAACCCCCCTTCGTCCGTGCGCAGGTCCCGCAGCAGGAAGTCGGCGGTGCTCCCGGCGACCCGGGCCGCCAGCGGTGACCCCGTCTGGCGGTACCAGTGGGTGTACGCGCGCAGCAGGAGAGCGTTGTCGTAGAGCATCTTCTCGAAGTGGGGCACCACCCACTCGGAGTCGACGCTGTAGCGCGCGAAGCCCCCCGCGAGCTGGTCGTGGATGCCGCCGCGGGCCATCGCCTCGCAGGTGCGCTCGACCATGGCGAGCGCGTCCGCGTCACCGGTGCGGGCGTGGTGGCGCAGCAGGTGCTCGAGGGTCATCGACGGCGGGAACTTCGGCGCCCCACCGAAGCCGGCCCGGGCGTCGTCGAAGGTCTTGCGCAGCGAGTGCACGGCCAGCGCGACCTGCTCCTCGTCGACGGGGGAGCCGGGGCCGGGGTCCGCGATGCCCGCGAGCTGACCGGCGATGCTCGACGCGCTCGCCATGAGGCGCTCGCGGTCCTCGCGCCAGGCCGTGCCCGCGGCGTCGAGCAGCTGCAGCAGCTGCGGCTTGGGCAGGTAGGTCCCGGCGAAGAAGGGCTCCCCGTCGGGCGTGATGAGGACGGTCATCGGCCAGCCGCCCTGCCCGGTCATCGCCTGCGTCGCGAGCATGTAGACGGCGTCGATGTCCGGTCGCTCCTCGCGGTCGACCTTGACGCTGACCCATCCCTGGTTGAGGGCGGCGGCCACGGTCTCGTCCTCGAAGCACTCGTGCGCCATGACGTGGCACCAGTGGCAGGCGGCGTACCCGACGCTGAGGAAGATCGGCACGTCCCGCCTGCGCGCCTCGGCGAAGGCGTCCTCGCCCCACTCGAACCAGTCGACGGGGTTGTCGGCGTGCTGGCGCAGGTAGGGGGAGAGGCTGTCGGCGAGTCGATTGGCCATGCCTCCACCGTCTCACCATGGCGGCTGTCGGGGATATGCGCACCCGTGCGGTTGGCCCGTGGGTCGGGTGTCGGACCTGGACCGGATCGATCTGCCGAGGGTGACGTCGAAGTTCACGCCTGGCCCACGACATACCGTGGGCCAGGCGTGAAGATCGACGTCACCCATGGCTGTGGACAACTGACGGCGCGGTCAGGGGGGCGCCCGGCACGATGAGGCGATGGACCCACAGATCGCGACCGTCCTCGGGACGAATCACGACGTCACCTCCACGCGACACCTCCTCGCCCGGGGCGTCGCCCGCCGGGACATCGACCACGCACTGCGTACCGGTGGCCTGGTGCGGGTGAGACGCAATGCCCTCGTGCGCGGCTCGACCTGGCGCGAGTCGGCGCCGTGGGAGCGTCATGCGCTTCGGGCCCGGGCGGTGATGGCCGGAGCGAGCCGGGGGAATGCGGTGGTGCTGACCCACCACAGCGCGTTGGCACTCCACGGGATATCGCTGCACGACGTCGATGACCGGGTCCACCTGGCGAGGACGGACACGACCCGGGGTCGATCGGATGCCGTCGTGTGCAGCCACCGTCATGTCCCCGAGAGCCAGGTCACCACGGTGGGCGCCGTGCGGGTGGCGACCGTTGCAGCAGCGTGCCTGCAGGTGGCGGCGCAGTCGGGTGTGGAGTCCGGGCTCGTCAGTCTCGACGACGCGCTCCACCGGCGGCTCTGCCGGTGGACCGACGTGGAGTCGGCGTTCACGGACCTGAAGCTGGCCACGTGGTCTCGTGCCGCCAGACAGGTGATGGCTCTCGCCGATGGTCGGACCGAGTCCGCAGCCGAGTCCCGGACCCGGTGGGCCTTCCATACGCTGGGGTTCCGGCAGCCGACACCGCAGGTGGAGATCCATGACGGGGACGGGGTCTTCGTCGCGCGGGTGGACTTCCTCTACGAGGACCTGAAGCTGATCGTCGAGGTCGACGGCCTCGGCAAGTACCGGAGTCCGCAGGACCTCGTCGCCGAGAAGCTGCGCGAAGACCGATTGCGCGAGCTCGGCTACGCGGTCGTGCGTCTGACCTGGGCCGACCTGGACGATCACGTGGTCGTGCAGCGCAAGGTGCTCGACGGGGTTGGTCGAGCGGCAGCGTGACGTCGAAGTTCGCGCCTGGCCCACGACATACCGTGGGCCGAGCGTGAAGATCGACGTCACCTGCCCGCCGGTCGCTTGCCTCAGTCGCCGAGTGCCTTGATGATCGAGATCGCGAGCGAGACCCGGTCCTGGTCATCGTCCTCGAGCGCCCAGATCGCGTTGACCACCTCGCGCAGCGCCGCGACCGGCCGGACGACGTCCTCGTCGAGACGGGCCACGTCGCACGTGACCTCGACCCGCCGTCGCACCGACCACCGCAGCGACGCACCCGTCCCCATCTCCTCGGCGCGGTTGGCCAGCAGGGGCGCGACCTCCCACGCGGGGTGCCCGTTGACGGGCTTGGGGTCGATCGCGACCCAGTCGGTGCCGTCGGAGAGGACATTGGCGTAGTGCAGGTCGCCGTGGAGGAGGCGCACCTCCTCACCGTCCAGGGAGCGAAGGGTGGACCTCGCCCTCCCGAGGACCTGCCGGGGCAGCCGTCGGCCGGCCGGGCGGGACAGGATCTCCGCCACCCGGGGCGCCAGTGCCGGCACCTGCGGGAGCGGGGCGACGTGCAGGTCGGCGTACAACCCCGCGACGACGGCCACGGCCTCCTCGTCCCACGGCTGCGACAGGTCCTCGGTCGTCAGCCGCTCGAGCAGCAGGACCGAGCGACGCGGGTCGGCGGACAGCAGACGCACCGCCGAGCGGCCGTCCCAGGCCCGCAGGGCGAGGTGCTCACCCTCCGCCTCCGTGTGCGGCCACCCGAGCTTGAGCGCGGCCCGCCCGTCGGTCCCTCGCACGGGCAGCACGAGCGAGCACCGGCCGCTCGTCGGTGCCCCGTCGACCTCGAGGGACCACTCGTCGAGCACGTCCGCGAGCAGGTGGGGGAGGGCGGCCACCCACGCGGCCCCGGACGGACCCCCTTCGGCCCCGAGCCCGGCCATGCGCTCGGTGAAGGCAGCGGGTACGAGCGCCGCCGCGTCCTCGACCCTCACGAGTCGGTCGGGTCGTCCCCGTAGAGGACCGGGACCTCCAGCGGGAAGAGGTCGCGGGAGAGCCGTTCGGCGGTGACCATCCACTGGGGGACCTCGAGGGCGGCGCTCCGGTCCCCGCCCAGGCGGGGGAAGGTGCCCGCGTACGCCGCCAGCAGCCGCTCGAAGCTGCGTCGACCGAGCTCCCGGCCCTCCTCGGCGGTCAGCTCGTGGGGCACGTCGTAGCCCAGGGGTGCGGGCTTGACCGCCTCGCCCGCTGCCGTGGTCTGGCGCACGCTCAGCCGGTGCAGGCCCTTCGCGGCCTCGAGGACCTGCGTCGAGACCCGCTCGTCGGTGGCCCTCGCGGCGATGAGGTCCAGCGCGTAGATCGTGGCCAGGGTGGCCCGCAGGGCGTCGGCCGCGGCCTCGCGTGCCTGCCAGGCCTCGGTGCCGGGCTCGCTCCACAGCTCCTCGTCGCCCGTGACGATCCGGTGGGTCGCGGTCAGCCGGCCGACGAGGGGGAGCACCCCGGGCCCGCAGTCGCGGATCGACCCCTCGAAGGCGGAGACGACCTCCCCGCTCGTGGCCGGGGCCGTGACGTCTGCCACGAGGTCCTGCGGGACCTGGGCCTCGAGGAGCGCCTGCCGCAGCAGCTCGGCCCGCTCGTCGGCGTACTGCTCGTCACTGTCCTCGAGCGCACCCAGCATCGCGAGCAGGGCCGACTCGCCGGGGATCGGCTCCCGCGTCGGGACGAACGGGATGCGCGGCGCGTCGTCCTCCAGGCGGACCCCGCAGCCGGTCAGGGTCGTCACGCCGGCGGCGAGGGCACCGGCGAGGACGAGTCGGCGACTGGGCGGGACGAGCACGGGGACGATCTTCGCACGAGGCAGCGCGTGTCGTTCATGACTAGAGTGTCGGCCCAGCACGGCAACTCCACACGGAAGGCTTCCCATGGGTCTGGACCAGGACGTCCACGAGCAGGTGTCCGCGGCGCTGGGTGACGACTTCACCGTCGACGCGGTGACGGTGACCCCGGCCGGTCGGCGGCGCGTTGCCCGCATCACGGTCGAGCGGCCCGTCGAGGAGGTCGTCGGCGACAGCCCGATCGAGCCGTTGACCCTCGACGAGATCTCCGACGTCACCCGGCTGGTCAGCGACGCACTCGACGCGAGCGACGTGATGGGCAGCCAGCCGTACACCCTCGAGGTCTCCACGCCCGGCACGGACCGCCCGCTGACCGAGCCGGTGCACTTCCGCCGCGTCGTCGGCCGGATGGTCACGCTCTCCCTCCGAGGCTCCTCCGCCGCACCTCAGGACGGCGCCCCCACCGACGGTGAGCAGACCGGCCGGGTCCTCGCCGTCACCACGGACGGTGTGGACCTGCACGTCAAGGGCACGAAGAAGAAGCAGCCGCACACCGCCCACATCCCCTTCGCGGAGATCACCAAGGGCGTGGCCCAGGTGGAGTTCTCCCGACCCCAGAACCCGTCGGTGGATGCCGACACCGAGATGGAGGCCTGATCCATGGACATCGACATCCACGCCCTCAAGGCGCTCGAGCGCGAGCGTGAGATCCCCTTCGACGTCCTCGTGGACGCGATCGAGGCGGCCCTGCTGGGCGCCTACCACCGCACGGAGGGTGCCTACAAGCACGCCCGTGTCGAGCTGGACCGCAAGCACGGGCACGTCATCGTCTGGGCCCGCGAGGAGCACCTCGTCGAGGAGGAGGTCCCGGTCGAGCCGACCGAGGGGGAGCCCCCGCCGGTCGACGAGGACGGCAACCCGCTGATGCGCACGCGCACGCGCCGGGAGCAGGGCCCGGAGTTCGAGGACACCCCGGAGAACTTCGGCCGCGTCGCCGCCGCGACGGCCCGCCAGGTGATCACCCAGCGCATGCGTGACCTCGAGGACGAGGCGGTCATGGGTGACTTCCGCGGCCGTGAGGGCGACATCGTCGCCGGCGTCATCCAGCAGAGCCCCAACCCGCGCCACGTCACCGTCGACTTCGGCACGGTGGAGGGCATCCTCCCGTCGGCGGAGCAGGTGCCGGGCGAGGTGTACAACCACGGGGACCGCATCCGCGTGTACGTCGTCTCGGTCAAGCGCGGCATGCGCGGCCCGGAGATCACCCTCTCGCGCACGCACCCCAACCTCGTGCGCAAGCTCTTCGCCATGGAGGTCCCGGAGATCGCCGACGGTTCCGTCGAGATCGCCGCGCTGGCCCGCGAGGCCGGCCACCGCACCAAGATCGCCGTCCACTCCAACATCCCCGGGCTCAATGCCAAGGGCGCGTGCATCGGTGCGATGGGCGCCCGGGTGCGTGCGGTGATGTCGCACCTGCAGGGCGAGAAGATCGACATCGTCGACTACTCGCAGGACCCGCAGCAGTTCATCTCCGCGGCCCTGTCACCCTCCAAGGTCCAGTCGGTCACGGTCGTCGACCCCGGGCTGCGCTCGGCCCGCGTCGTCGTGCCCGACTACCAGCTCTCGCTCGCCATCGGCAAGGAGGGGCAGAACGCCCGCCTGGCGGCCAAGCTCACCGGATGGCGCATCGACATCCGCCCGGACACGGCTCCGGACGTCAGCGGCGGGGTCGCCGTCCCGGGACAGTCCCCGGGGTGACCGATCCCGATCGGATAGGCGGTAGAGTGGTGGAGGTCGCTCGGACTGGACTCCAGTGCGAGGCACCCCCGACAGGCCCGATCAGGACCTGTATCGGGTGCCGAGGACGGGATAGCCGATCGACACTGCTGCGCATCGTCGTGGTGACGGATGATCGTGGGTCGACCACGGCGGTCCCGGACCCGCGCCGACGTGTGCCGGGTCGTGGGGCGTGGCTCCACCCCGACATCGCCTGCCTGGAGCTCGCCGTCCGGCGGCGGGCCTTCTCCCGAGCGTTCCGACGCCGGGTGGATGGGACCGACGCCGTTCGTGACTGGCTCGAGGACGAGCGCAGCAGCAACCAGCACGTATCGACCAACCGTACGCACAGAACCGAGAGCGGGTTTGACGCTGATGAGCACCCGATGAGTACTCAGCAATGAGCATTCACCTCAACTGACGACGGTCCGCGCCTTCTCTCAGGTACGGACCAGAGAAGGAGAAACGTGGCCAAGGTCCGTGTCCACGAGCTCGCCAAGGAGCTCGGGGTTTCCAGCAAGGCCCTCCTCACCCACCTGGGTGACATGGGGGAGTTCGTGAAGTCGGCGAGCTCGACGATCGAGGCGCCGGTCGTGCGCAAGGTGAAGGACAACCCACCTGAGCCCGACCCCAAGGCGAAGAAGGCTGCCGCGAAGCCCGCGGCCAAGCCCTCGCCCGCCAAGCCGGGACCGGCCAAGCCGGCCCCCCAGGCGCCGGCCGCCGAGGCACCCGCCGCAGAGGCACCCGCGGAGCCGGCGGCTCCCGCCGAGCCGTCCCAGCCCGCTGCTGCGCCGACTCCGACGCCCGGCCCCGCGGCGCCCAAGCCCGGCCCGGCCGCTCCCGAGCAGCCGGCCGCCGAGAAGCCCGCTGCCCCCGAGGAGAAGCCTGCTGCCCCGGAGCAGCCGGCGGCCAAGAAGTCCGACGAGGGCGCGAGCCCGGCTGCCAAGCCGGGCCCCAAGCCCGCGACCCCCGGTCCGCGTCCGACGCAGGCCAAGCCGGGCGGCGGCGGCCGTCCGGGCCCGCGCCCGGGCAACAACCCCTACGCCTCCAACCAGGGCATGGGCACCCGTCGCGAAGGGGGCGGCAGCGGCGGTCCCCGTCCGGGCAACAACCCCTTCGCCTCCAGCCAGGGCATGCCCCGTCCGGGGCAGCGTCGTGACGGTCAGCGGCCCGGACCCCGTCCGGGCGGCGCCGGTGCCGGTGCCGGCCAGCGTCCGGGTGGCGCAGGCGGCGGTGCCGCCGCCGGCGGGCCGCGCCCGTCCCCGGGGATGATGCCGTCCAGCTCGGCCGTCCCGCGTCCGGGCCAGCGGCCCGGTGGTCGCGGCGGTGCCGCCGCCGGCGGTCGTGGCCGTCCCGGTGGTGGCCCCGGCGGTCGTCCCGGTGGTGGTGGCGGTGGCTACCGCGGTGGTCCCGGCGGTCGTGGCGGCACCCAGGGTGCCTTCGGCCGTGGCGGCGGCAAGCGCAAGCAGCGCAAGTCGAAGCGCGCGAAGCGGGCAGAGTTCGAGCAGATGCAGGCGCCCTCGGTCGGCGGCGTCGTCGTCCCCCGCGGCGACGGCACCACCAAGATCCGTGTGCGTCAGGGCGCCTCGATGACCGACTTCGCGGAGAAGATCGACGCGAACCCGGCATCGCTGGTCACCGTGATGTTCAACCTCGGTGAGATGGCCACGGCCACCCAGTCGCTGGACGAGGACACCTTCCAGCTGCTCGGTGCCGAGCTCGGCTACGTCATCGAGATCGTCTCGCCGGAGGAGGAGGAGCGTGCGCTCTTCGAGTCCTTCGACGTCGACCTCGACTTCGGTGTCGATGTCGAGGACGACCAGGACCTCGAGGCCCGCCCGCCGGTCGTGACCGTCATGGGTCACGTCGACCACGGCAAGACGCGACTGCTCGACGCGGTGCGCAACG
This sequence comes from Janibacter sp. DB-40, assembly GCF_029510815.1. NCBI lineage: Bacteria > Bacillati > Actinomycetota > Actinomycetes > Micrococcales > Intrasporangiaceae > Janibacter > Janibacter sp. DB-40. Next base: position 1,143,407 of record NZ_CP120360.1, read on the forward strand.
CCGACGTGGGCGCGAGCGAGGCCGGTGGCATCACCCAGCACATCGGTGCCTACCAGATCCACACCGAGCACGAGGGCCACGAGCGTGCGCTGACCTTCATCGACACCCCGGGTCACGAGGCGTTCACCGCCATGCGTGCCCGTGGTGCGAAGGTCACCGACATCGCGATCCTCGTCGTCGCGGCCGATGACGGCGTCATGCCGCAGACCATCGAGGCGCTCAACCACGCCCAGGCGGCGGAGGTGCCGATCGTCGTCGCCGTCAACAAGGTGGACGTCGAGGGCGCCGACCCGGCGAAGATCCGTGGTCAGCTGACCGAGTACAACCTCGTGGCCGAGGAGTACGGCGGCGACACGATGTTCGTCGACGTCTCCGCCAAGCAGGGTCAGAACATCGACTCGCTGCTCGAGGCCGTCCTGCTCACCGCCGACGCGGCCCTGGACCTGCGCGCCAACCCCGAGCGGGACGCCCGCGGTGTCGCGATCGAGGCCAACCTGGACAAGGGCCGCGGCGCCACGGCGACCGTCCTCGTCCAGTCGGGCACGCTCAACGTCGGTGACGCGATCGTCACCGGCTCGGCCTACGGCCGCGTGCGCGCCATGCTCGACGAGCACGGCAACCAGGTGAAGGAGGCGGGTCCGTCCCGCCCGGTCCAGGTGCTCGGGCTCTCGTCCGTGCCGCGGGCCGGCGACACCTTCGTCGTCGCCCCCGACGACCGCACCGCGCGCCAGATCGCCGAGAAGCGTGAGGCGGCAGACCGTCAGGCGAGCCTGGCCAAGGCCCGCAAGCGGATCAGCCTCGAGGACCTCGACCAGGTCATCGCCGCAGGCAAGATCGACACCCTCAACCTCATCATCAAGGGTGATGTGTCGGGTTCGGTCGAGGCGCTCGAGGACGCGCTGCTGCAGATCGACGTCGGCGACGAGGTCGACCTGCGGATCATCGACCGCGGCGTCGGTGCGATCACGCTGAACAACATCAACCTGGCCATGGCCTCCGACGCGATCATCCTCGGCTTCAACGTGCGGGCCGAGGGGCAGAACGCCGAGGTCGCCGAGCGCGAGGGCGTGGAGATCCGTTACTACGGCGTGATCTACCAGGCCATCGAGGAGATCGAGCAGGCCCTCAAGGGCATGCTCAAGCCGGAGTACGAGGAGGTCGAGCTCGGCTCGGCGGAGATCCGCGAGGTGTTCCGCTCCAGCAAGTTCGGCAACATCGCCGGTTCGATCGTCCGCAGCGGCCTGATCAGGCGCGGCGCCAAGGCGCGCATCACCCGCGAGGGTGTCGTGCTCACCGAGGGCCTCGAGCTGACCGGTCTGCGTCGCTTCAAGGAGGACGTCACCGAGGTCCGTGACGGCTTCGAGTGCGGTATCAACCTCGGCAGCTTCAACGACGTCCGTGAGGGTGACCTGATCACCACCTACGAGATGCGCGAGAAGCCCCGCGACTGATCGACGGGCGCGAGCCTCGAAGGGGGGTCGGCAGCGAGAGCTGACCGACCCCCCTTCGCGTGCCCCCGAACACCCCTCGGGATGCGTAGGGTGTGCGCATGACGACGCCACCCCCACCACCGCCCGGACCGGGCGGAAACCCTCCCTACGGCTCCGCCGAGGACCCGACGGGGAGCCTCCCCGGGGACCGGGGCCGGCGGGCCCGCCGCAAGGCCCTCCCACCGGCCCGCCCCAGGGTTCGCCCGCGGGGCCGCCGCCCCCGCCCGGCTCGCCACCGCCGCCTCCGGGGTCGCCGGCGCAGCCGCCCTACACCGGCCCCGCCGGACCGCCCTACGGCGGCCAGCCGTACCAGGGCCAGTCGCCCTACGGTGCGGGTGGGCAGCCGCCGATGACCCCGCCGCCGGCACCCGGCAGCGGTGGTGGCCAGGGGGACAACAGCTCCAGGATCATGTCGATCGCCTCCCTCGTCGTCGGCGTCATCGGCCTGTGCTCGTGCATGTGCTTCGTCGGCGCGATCGCCGCGATCGTGCTCGGCGTGCTGGGCAAGAAGGGCGCCGAGAGGACGGGTGACGCCAGCAGCCGCACGATGGCACTGATCGGCCTCGGGCTCGGTGTCGCCGGGATCGTCGTCGGCATCGGGTGGTGGATCTGGATGCTCGTGTCGGCCTCCAGCGGATACACCACGTACTGACCGCACGACGAGCAGTGCCCCCGATCACGCGGCCGGGGGCACTGCCCGTGCCGACGGCGTCGCCCGCCGCGCCGTTCGTCGCATACCGTGGGGTCGTCCCCACCCCAGCCCCTCACCGGAGGTGTGCCATGGCCGACCCGGCCCGCGCCCGCAAGATCGCCGACCGCATCAAGGAACTCATCGCAGCCAACCTCGAGCAGGTCGTCAAGGACCCCGACCTCGGGTTCGTCACGATCACCGACGTGCGTGTCACCGGTGACCTCCAGCATGCCTCGGCCTTCTACACCGTCTTCGGCGACGAGGCCCAGCGCGAGCGGACCGCGGAGCTGCTCGAGGCCAACCGCGGCCGGCTGCGCTCCTTCGTCGGGCAGCGGCTGGGCATCCGCCTGACCCCGACCCTGGAGCTCATCCCCGACGCCCTCCCGGAGAACGCGTCGCACATCGACGAGCTCCTGCGCTCGGCCAAGGAGCGCGACGAGGACCTCGCCCGGTCGCGCAGCGCCGCCCGGCCCGCCGGTGACCCCGACCCGTACCGCACGAAGGGGGACGACGAGCAGTCCCCAGCCGCGCCGGAGTGAGCGACGGACTGGTCGTCGTCGACAAGCCTGCCGGCTGGTCGAGCCACGACGTCGTCGCCCGCAGCCGTCGGCTGTACGGCACTCGCAAGGTCGGTCACGCCGGCACCCTCGACCCGATGGCCACCGGCGTCCTCGTCCTCGGGGTCGGCCGGGGCACCAAGCTGCTCACCTTCCTCGTCGGCGCCGACAAGGCCTACACGGCCACGATCCGTCTCGGACAGGCGACGATCACCGACGACGCCGAGGGCGAGGTCACGGCCACCGGTGGGGTGGCCGGCCTCGACCGGCACGCGCTGGAGGCGGCGATCTCCCGGCTCACCGGGGACATCGAGCAGGTGCCGAGCGCCGTCAGCGCCATCAAGGTCAAGGGCGAGCGGTCCTACGCCCGGGTGCGTGCGGGGGAGGACGTCGAGCTGCCGGCCCGTCCGGTGACCGTCACCCGCTTCGACCTGCTCGACGTGCGCGAGGCGAGCGCGGAGAGCATGACCGGGCCCGGCGGTGTCGTCGGTGTCCTCGACGTCGACGTCGAGGTGGAGGTCTCCTCGGGTACGTACGTGCGCGCGCTCGCCCGCGACCTGGGCGCCGACCTGGGCTCCCACGGCCACCTGACCGCCCTTCGTCGCACCCGCGTCGGTGGCCTGACCCTGGCCCACGCACACACCCTGGAGTCGCTGACCGCCCTGCGTGACGACGGCACCGAGCCGGCGGACATGCCCATGACGCCCCTGGCCGACGCCGCCCGCGCGGCACTCGTCCAGCGAGAGCTGACCGCCGAGCAGGCGCGCTCGCTCGGCTTCGGGCAGCGGATCCCCAGCGCCCAGCCGGGCCGGGAGGAGCCCGTGGGGGCCTTCGCCCCGGACGGCTCGCTCGTCGCCGTGCTCGACGAGACCCGTCCCACGGCGCGTGCCCACGTCGTCTTCGCGCCGGCCAGTTCGTAGAGTGGGTCCCCGTGCAGCAATGGACATCCCCGAGTGACACCCCGTCGCAGCTGAAGCCGTGCGTGGCGACCTTCGGCAACTTCGACGGGGTGCACCGCGGTCACCGCGCGATCCTCGACGAGCTGGTCCGCCAGGGCCGCGAGCGCGAGCTGCCGGTCGTCGTCGTCACCTTCGACCCCCACCCCGTCGAGGTGATGCACCCCGAGCGCGCGCCCGAGCTGATCGCCCCGGGCAGTCTGCGCGACGACTTCCTGCGGCAGGCGGGCATCGACGGGGTGCTCGTCCTGCCCTTCACCGCGGAGTTCGCCCAGACCTCCGCCGTCGACTACGTCGTCGACACCTTCGTCACCGGTCTCGGCGCCGCTGCCCTCGTCGTCGGGGCCGACACCAAGGGCTTCGGCGCCGGCTACACCGGGGACGTCTCGCTGATCCGCGAGCTCGGGGAGCAGCACGGCTTCGACGTGGTCGTCATCGAGGACCAGGGCGACGACGAGCGCTGGTCCTCGTCCGCGGTGCGCACCCACCTGGCCGCTGGTGAGGTGGAGGCCGCCGCCGAGATCCTCGACCGTCCGCACCGGGTCGTCGGGACGGTCGTGCACGGCCACCACCGCGGCCGCGACCTCGGCTACCCGACCGCGAACCTCGGCAGCGACACCCTCGGCCTCGTGCCGAGCGACGGCGTCTACGCCGGCTGGCTCACCCGCCTCGACCTGCCCGAGGGGAGCGCGGACCGGCGCCTGCCCGCCGCGATCTCGGTGGGCACCAACCCGACCTTCGACGGGCAGGTGCGCGTCGTCGAGTCCTACGTCCTCGACCGCACGGACCTCGACCTCTACGGCGAGCTGGTCGCCGTCGACTTCGTCGGCCACGTGCGCCCGACCCTGCGCTTCGACTCGATCGACGAGCTGCTCGAGGCCATGGCCCGGGACGTCGACACGACACGGGCGATCCTGGCGCCGTGACCGCGCGGAGGCGCGGCTGGGACCTCGCCGGTCTGCTGCGCTCCGACCTCGTGCTCGTCGCGGCCGCGCTGACCGCCTCGGGCCTGGGGGCCCTGCTGGTGCACTCCGCGACGCGGGCCGAGGTCGGCTCGGCCTACCTCGTGCGGCATCTGCTCAACCTCGCCATCGGGGTGGCCATCGCCCTCGTCGCCGTCCGGTTGGACCGCTCGATGCTGCGCGCCCTGGCGCCGGTGGTCTACCTCGCGGGCATCCTCGGGCTCGTCCTCGTGCTCACCCCCCTCGGCGTGGAGGTCAACGGCTCGCGCTCGTGGATCCGGGTGCCGGGGGGCTTCTCCCTCCAGCCCAGCGAGCTGGCGAAGGTCGGGCTGTGCGTCGCCCTGCCGATGCTGCTCGCCCCCGCCGCCGAACGGCGCCAACGCCCCCGCCCGCGCGAGATCCTCCTCGCGGGGCTGGTCACCGGGGTCCCGGTCCTGCTCGTCATGGCCCAGCCGGACCTCGGGTCGGCCCTGGTGCTCGTGGCGCTCGCGCTCGGTGTGCTCGTCATCTCCGGGGCCGCGTGGCCGTGGCTGCTCGCCGTCCTCGTCGCCGGTGTCGCCGCCGTGGTGACGGCGTTCACCACGCCCGTGCTCAGCCCGTACCAGCGCGACCGGCTCACCGCCTTCCTCGACCAGGGGACGGATCCGCAGGGGATCGGGTACCAGACCCGGCAGGTGCGGGCCGCGATCTCCGAGGGCGGCTGGGGCGGACAGGGCCTGCACTCGGGCGAGCTGACGAGCGCGGGCGCCATCCCCTTCCAGGAGACCGACTTCATCTTCTCGGTGGCGGGCGAGGAGCTCGGCTTCGTCGGCGCCGCCTTCGTCATCGGCCTCCTCGGCCTCGTCGTGGCCCGGATCGCGCTCGCGGGCACCCGCAGCGTCGACCCCTTCGTCCAGCTCGTCTGCTGGGGTGTCGCGGCGTGGTTCGCCGTGCAGTCGGTGGAGAACATCGGGATGAACCTGGGCCTCCTCCCGGTGACGGGACTGCCCCTGCCCTTCCTCTCCTACGGAGGGTCGTCGATGTTCGCCTGCTGGGCGGCGGTCGGCATCGTGATCGCGGTCACGACCGAGCACCGGGGTCGACCCGGGCAACACACGCGCACAAGGGATCTGGTGCACCAGCGTCCGGCCTGACCGCCGGGGTCACCAATGGGTGAACATGTGGACAGGTGGGTGACAATCGACGTACCGGTGGGTCATGATGCGCTCACCGAACGCCCACAAAGGAGTGGCCACCGTGCCTGACACCATCCCCCGCACCCCCGCCGACGAGCACTTCGACGCCAGTGTGTTCGAGGACCGCGCACCGAGTGTGGGTCACCTGCTGCGGCAGCGCATCGCCGACACCCCCGAGAGCACTGCCTACTCCTTCCCGGCGGGCATCGCCTGGGACGAGTTGACCTGGGCACAGCTCGGGGACCGGGTCTGGTCGCTCGCCGCCGGCCTCGTCGACCTCGGCGTCCAGCCCGAGGACCGCGTATCCCTCGCCTCGAGCACCCGGATCGAGTGGGTGCTGAGTGATTACGCGATCATGGCCGCGGGCGCGGCGACGACGACGATCTACCCGACGTCGATCAGCGACGACGTCGCCTTCATCCTCGACAACTCCGGCTCCAAGGTGGTCATCGCCGAGGACGCGGAGCAGGTCGGCAAGATCCGCGAGGTCCGCGACGCGATCCCGGGTGTGACCCATGTCGTGGTCATCGACCCCGAGGGTGTCGAGCTGGATGACTGGGTGCTCACCTTCGCCGACCTCGAGGAGCGCGGCGCGGCTCGCCTCGCGGCGGAGCCGGGGCTCGTCGACGCCCGGATCGACGGCACCGGACCCGACTCGCTCGCGACGATCATCTACACCTCGGGCACCACCGGGCGGCCGAAGGGGGTGCGCCTGCAGCACCGGACGTGGACCTACCAGGGCGCGGCCATCCGGGCGAACGGCATGCTCACCCCGGAGGACGTGCACTACCTCTGGCTGCCCCTGTCCCACGTCTTCGCCAAGGTGCTCCTGCTCATCGCCACCGATGTCGGCATGCAGACCGCCGTCGACGGGCGCATCGACAAGATCGTCGACAACCTCGGTGAGGTCCGCCCGACCTTCATGGCGGCGGCACCGCGCATCTTCGAGAAGGTCTACGCCAAGATCTCGCTGGGCATGGAGGAGGAAGGGGGAGCGAAGGCCAAGATCTTCGACTTCGCCTCCCGGACGGCCCGGGAGTACTCCCGTGCCCTGTCCGAGGACCGCAAGCCCGGGTTGGTCCTGCGCCTGAAGCACTCCATCGCCGACAAGCTCGTCTTCGCCAAGGTGCGGGAGCGGTTCGGCGGCCGGATCCGCTTCTTCATCTCCGGCTCGGCCGCGCTCAACCAGGACATCGCGCACTGGTTCAACGGCGCCGGCCTGCAGATCCTCGAGGGCTACGGCCTCACCGAGACCTCGGCCGCGGCGACGGTCAACCGGCCCTACGCCCTGCGGGTCGGGTCCGTCGGCTGGCCCACCCCCCAGTCGGAGATCAAGGTCGCCGAGGACGGGGAGCTGCTCGTCCGCGGCGAGCACGTCATGGAGGGGTACCACGACAACCCCGAGGCGACGGCCGAGGTGCTCACGGAGGACGGTTGGTTCCACACCGGCGACATCGGCGAGATCGACGAGCGCGGCTTCGTCAAGATCACCGACCGCAAGAAGGACCTGTTCAAGACGAGCAACGGCAAGTACGTGGCGCCCTCGCTCATCGAGTCGACCTTCAAGGGCCTGTGCCCCTACGTGGGCCAGCTGCTCGTCCACGGCGAGTCGCGGCAGTTCGTCACCGCGCTGGTCACCCTCGACGAGGAGGCCATCCGGCCCTGGGCGGAGGCCAACGGCCTCGGCGACGCGAGCTACACCGAGATCGTCTCCTCGCTGCAGGCGCGCGAGATGGTCCAGTCCTACGTCGACGAGCTCAACGCCGGCCTCAACCGGCACGAGCAGATCAAGAAGTTCCACATCCTCGGCCGCGACCTCACCGTCGAGGACGGCGAGCTCACCCCGAGCCTGAAGATGCGCCGCAAGGTCGTCGCCGACAAGTTCAGGGGGGACATCGAGGAGATGTACCCGAGCTGACGCGACGTAGCCACCCGGACGAGGTCGGGGTCGCCCCGACTCAGGGAGTGAGGAACGAACGACCAAGGGGCGGCGCCGGGCCTCGTCAGGGTGGCGACCTCGACTCGGGGCCCCAACCCCGATCTCGTCAGGACTTTGGGAGGGGGTGGCCAGCCCCCGTACCCTTGGCCCATGAGCGGTGAGACGATCTTCCCTGCCCTCGAGCCCCTGCTCGAGAAGGTCAGCAAGCCCATCCAGTACGTCGGCGGCGAGCTGAACTCCACGGTCAAGGAGTGGCAGGTCGGCGGTCACGGGCCCGGGGGCGAGGAGCTGACCGTGCGCTGGGCCCTGATGTACCCCGACGCCTACGAGGTCGGCGTCCCCAACCAGGGCGTGATGATCCTCTACGAGGTGCTCAACGAGCGCCCGGACGCGCTCGCGGAGCGCACCTACGCCGTCTGGCCCGACATGGAGGCCCTCCTGCGGGAGCACGGCCTGCCGCAGTTCACCGTCGACGGGCACCGCCCGGTGGGTGACTTCGACGTCTTCGGCCTGAGCTTCTCCACCGAGCTCGGCTACACCAACATGCTCACCGCCCTGGACCTCGCGGGCATCCCCCTGCACAGCAGCGAGCGCACCGACGAGCACCCGCTGGTCATCATGGGTGGCCACGCCTCCTTCAACCCCGAGCCGGTGGCCGACTTCGTCGACGCCGCGATCGTCGGCGACGGCGAGGAGGCCGTGCTCGCCGCGACCGACATCATCGGAGAGTGGAAGGCGCAGGGCCGTCCCGGTGGCCGGGTCGAGGTGCTGCGTCGTCTCGCCGCGACCGGCGGCGTCTACGTGCCCGCCTTCTACGACGTCGACTACCTGCCCGACGGGCGCATCCAGCGCGTGGTGCCGACCGAGTCGGGCGTGCCGTGGCGCGTGGACAAGCACACGGTCATGGACCTGGACGAGTGGCCGTACCCGAAGCAGCCCCTCGTGCCGCTCGCGGAGTCGGTCCACGAGCGGATGAGCGTGGAGATCTTCCGCGGCTGCACCCGCGGCTGCCGCTTCTGCCAGGCGGGCATGATCACCCGACCGGTGCGCGAGCGCTCGATCACCGGTATCGGCGAGATGGTCGAGCAGGGTCTGCAGGCCACCGGCTTCGAGGAGGTGGGCCTGCTCTCGCTCTCCAGCGCCGACCACTCCGAGATCGGCGACGTGGCGAAGGGGCTCGCCGACCGCTACGAGGGCACCAACACCGGTCTGTCGCTGCCGAGCACGCGCGTGGACGCCTTCAACATCGACCTGGCCAACGAGCTGACCCGCAACGGTCGCCGGTCCGGGCTGACCTTCGCGCCCGAGGGCGGCTCGGAGCGCATCCGCAAGGTGATCAACAAGATGGTCACCGAGGAGGACCTCATCCGCACGGTCTCCGCCGCGTACGGGGCGGGCTGGCGCCAGGTGAAGCTCTACTTCATGTGCGGCCTGCCCACGGAGACCGACGAGGACGTCCTGCAGATCGCCGAGGTCGCCAAGCGCGTCATCGAGACCGGCCGCGAGGTCGCCGGCCACAACGACATCCGCTGCACCGTCTCCATCGGTGGCTTCGTGCCCAAGCCGCACACCCCCTTCCAGTGGTCGCCGCAGCTGGGCGCCGAGCAGACCGACGAGCGCCTGCACAAGCTGCGCGACGCGATCCGCGCCGACAAGCGCTACGGCCGCTCCATCGGGTTCCGCTACCACGACGGCCGGCCGGGCATCGTCGAGGGGCTGCTCTCGCGCGGTGACCGCCGCGTCGGTCGGGTCATCGAGCAGGTGTGGCGCGACGGTGGTCGCTTCGACGGCTGGAGCGAGTACTTCTCCTACGACCGCTGGATGGCCGCGGCGGAGAAGGCCTTCGAGGGCACCGGCGTCGACGTCGACTGGTTCACCACCCGTGAGCGCGAGGAGGCCGAGGTCCTGCCCTGGGACCACATCGACTCCGGGCTGGACAAGGAGTGGCTCTGGCAGGACTGGCTGGACGCCCTCGACGAGACCGAGGTCGAGGACTGCCGCTGGACCCCGTGCTTCGACTGCGGTGTCTGCCCGCAGATGGGCACCGACATCGAGATCGGCCCCACGGGCAAGCAGCTGCTGCCGCTGACCGTCCTCGGCTCCGGCAAGGAGTCGATGGTGCGCTCCTGACGCGCCGAGCCTCGGGACACCCCTCCACGGGAGGCGGGCGAAGGGGGACAATCGCCTCATGACCGCGTCGACCCACGAGATCACCGAGGCCCTTCGTCGCGCCGGGGTCGCCGATGCCCGCACCGACGCGCTGACGGTGGGGATGTACTCCACCGACGCGTCGCTGTACCGGGTGCCCCCGCGAGCCGTCGTCCTCCCGCGGGAGACGGGCGAGATCGAGGCGACGCTCGCCGTCGCCCGTGACCTGGGCGTCCCGCTGACCGCCCGTGGCGGCGGGACCTCGTGCGCGGGCAACGCCGTCGGCCCGGGCATCGTCGTCGACACCTCGCGGTACATGAACCGCGTCCTCGAGGTCGACGTGGACGATGCCGGCGACGGCTCGGCCCTGGTGGAGTCCGGCGCCGTCCACGCCACCCTGCAGGCCGAGGCCCGGCGCGTCGGGCTGCGTTTCGGCCCCGACCCGAGCAGCCACTCCCGGTGCACCGTCGGGGGCATGATCGGCAACAACGCCTGCGGCAACCGCGCCCTCGGCTACGGCCGCACGAGCGACAACATCCTGGCCATGGACCTGCTCACCGCGGCGGGATCGCACCTGACGGCGACCACGGGAGTAGCGGGGGGACCCCCTTCGCTCACCGGTGACGACGCCCTGGTGACCCGGCTGACCGAGCTGCGTGACGCCCACCTGGAGACGATCCGCACCGAGTTCGGCACCTTCGGGCGGCAGGTCTCCGGCTACGCCCTCGAGCACCTCGCGCCCGAGCGCGGCCTGGACATCGGTCGCATGCTCGTCGGCTCCGAGGGCACGCTCGCGATGGCCACCCACGCCCGGGTGCGGCTCGTCAGCGACCCGCCGGCCACCGCGCTGGCCGTCCTCGGCTTCCCCGACATCTACGCTGCGGGCGACGTCGCCCACCTGCTCAAGGGACTCGGAGCGGTCGCCGCCGAGGGCATCGACTCCCGCATCGTCGACGTCGTGCGCGTCCGGCGCGGGCCGCAGGCCGTCCCGGACCTGCCACGGGGCGCCGCCTGGATGCTCGTCGAGGTCCCGGGGGAGACCACGGCCGACGCGGTCGCGTCCGCCGAGCGCATCTGCCGGGAGATCGACTCGCTCGACGCCCGCGTCGTGACCGACCCCGCCCAGGCCCGCTCGCTGTGGAGGATCCGCGAGGACGGCGCCGGCCTGTCCGCGCGCTCGCAGCGCGACCGTCCCGCCCACGCGGGGTGGGAGGACGCGGCCGTGCCGCCGGCGAGGCTGGGGGACTACCTGCGCGCCTTCGACGACCTCCTCGAGGAGCACGACGTCCAGGGCCTGCCCTACGGCCACTTCGGGGACGGCTGCCTGCACATCCGCCTCGACATCGAGCTCGACACCCCCGGCGCGCAGGAGCGCTACCGCTCGCTCGTGGAGGAGGCCGCCGACCTCGTCGCGGCCCACGGCGGGTCGCTGTCGGGGGAGCACGGGGACGGCCGTGCCCGCTCGGCGCTGCTGCCGCGGATGTACGGGCCGGAGACGATCGCCCTGTTCGGTGCGGTCAAGCACGCCTTCGACCCGACGAACCTGCTCAACCCCGGCGTGCTCGTCGACCCGGCACCGGCCGAGGCCGACCTGCGCATCCCCGCCGCGCACAAGGTGGCCGTGCCGCTGGCCTTCGGCTACCCGGAGGACGGCGGCGACTTCAGCCAGGCCGTCCACCGCTGCACCGGCGTCGGCAAGTGCCGCGCCGCGGGGACGTCGACGACGGTCATGTGCCCGAGCTACCAGGCGACGGGGGAGGAGAAGGACTCCACCCGCGGCCGCGCCCGGGCCCTGCAGGAGATGCTCAACGGCACGACGGTCACCGGCGGTTGGCGCTCCCCGGAGGTCCACGAGGCCCTCGACCTGTGCCTGTCCTGCAAGGGGTGCGCCAGCGACTGCCCGACCGGTGTCGACATGGCCACCTACAAGTCCGAGGCGCTGCACCAGACGTGGAAGGGTCGCCTCCGGCCGCGCAGCCACTACTCGCTCGGCCGGCTGCCGCAGCTGGCCCGGATCGCCTCGCGCGCACCGCGGCTGGTCAACGCGATGACCTCGCTGCCGGGGCTGAAGAAGCTCACCCTGCCGGCGGCCGGCGTGGACCCGCGGCGCAACCTGCCGACCTTCGCGCCGGAGACCTTCCGCACCTGGGCCCGGCGCGAAGGGATGATCGCCTCCGCCCCGCAGATGGCCCGCGCTGACCACCCGGTCGCGCTCTTCGTCGACTCCTTCACCGACCACTTCTCACCGCACGTCGGCCGCGCGACGGTGGCGGTCCTGCGGGAGGCGGGGTTCTCCCCCTTCGTCCCGGCGGAGGCGATGTGCTGCGGCCTGACGCTGATCTCCACCGGTCAGCTCGACGCGGCGAAGTCCACGCTGGACGACGCCGCGCGGGTGCTCGCCCCGGCGACGCACGCCGGCATCCCGGTGCTCGGGATGGAGCCGAGCTGCACGGCCGCCCTGCGCCACGACCTCCCGCGACTCGTCGACTCTGCCGCGGCCCGCACGGTCTCCACCAACGTGCGCACGGTCGCCGAGCTGCTCGGCACCGCCATCGACGAGGGCCGGTGGAGCGCGCCCGACCTCACCGGGACCGAGGTCGTCGCCCAGCCGCACTGCCACCAGCACGCGGTGATGAGCTGGAGCGCCGACGAGGCGCTGCTGGCGCGCACCGGCGCCACGGTGACCCGACTGGGCGGCTGCTGCGGGCTGGCGGGCAACTTCGGGGTCGAGCTCGGGCACTACGACGTCTCGGTCCAGGTGGCCGAGCTGCAGCTGCTCCCGGCGATCCGGCAGGCGGGCACCGACACGGTCCTCCTCGCGGACGGCTTCTCCTGCCAGACGCAGATCGCGGACCTGTCCGAGCGCGAGGGCGTGCACCTGGTCGAGCTCCTCTCGCGCGACGCATAGGCTTGACGCCCATGGCCAAGCAACGCACCCCCGAGGGGCCGCCCCCGCAGCCGCCGGTCCAGAAGCTGCGCATCCAGTACGCCCGGCGCGGGCGGCTGCGCTACTCCTCGACCCGTGACTTCGGTCGGGCGCTGGAGCGGGCGCTGCGCCGCTCCGGGGTGCCGATGGCCTACTCGGCCGGGTTCCACCCGCACCCGAAGATCTCCTACGCCAACGGTGCCCCCACGGGGGCGGCGAGCGAGGCGGAGTACTTCGAGATCTCGGTGACCGAGCAGGTCGACCCTGCCGCCGTGGCCGCGGCCCTGGACGAGGCGCTGCCCGAGGGCCTGGACATCGTCACGGTCGTCGAGGCGCGCCCGGGTTCGCTCGCGGACCGGCTGCAGGCCAGTCGCTGGGAGCTGCGCTTCCCGGGCGTGGAGCCGGCGGAGCTGGAGACGGCGGTCGCCGGATTCCTCGCCGAGGAGCGCATCGAGGTCGAGCGGATGTTCAAGAGGGGGATGAAGTCCTACGACGCGCGCGGGCCGGTCGAGTGGGCGCGTACCGGGGTCGCCGAGGACGGCTGTGCGATACTGAAGATGGTCGTGCGGCACACCACACCTGCCGTACGCCCCGACGACGTCCTCAGCGCGATCACCGCTGCCACCTCGTTCGCGCCGCCGCGGTCGCCGATCGCGACCCGGTTGGCGCAGGGGATCTGGAGCAGCGAGACCGAGAGCGTGGCCGATCCACTGGCCACCGACTGAGTCGCCGTCGGCCCCGTGGGGGTGCCGCGCACGGCGCGAGCCACCTCGAGGTAACACGGACTTGCTTCCGCGGGCCACCTGAGCCCGCGAACGCCGCGCCAGCGGCCTGGTCGCACCCTGCGAGGTGCCGGTGTGGGGCAGGGTCGCCGGCGCTGGAGGTGCCGCATGGCTCCCGAGAACGAGAACGTCGAGAATCCCACCGAGGAATCGACCCGGGTCGACCAGACCGAGGACGAGCAGACCCCGGAGCAGGCGCCCGCCGCCGCACCGGGCTTCGGGCTCCTCTTCCAGCCGCCCACGCCCGTCGCCGCCCCGCCCCGTCGCCAGCGCGACCCGGAGCCGTACGACGACGAGGACGAGGACGACGAGCGGGACTCGTCCGGGGACTCCGAGAGCGACTCCCAGCAGGGTGACGACTCGGACAACCAGCAGGGCGAAGGGGGTCGCAACCGGCGTCGTCGCCGTGGTGGGCGCGGGCGCAATCGCTCCTCCGACTCCTCCGACGGCGCCGACTCCGACGACGACGGCCCGAGCGGGTCGGGCTCCTCACAGAGCTCGTCCAAGGACTCGTCGAAGAAGTCCTCGAAGGAGTCCTCGAAGGAGTCCTCGAAGGACTCCTCCGACGACGGGGACGACGACGAGCAGAAGTCCTCGGGTGGACGCAGCCGCGGGCGCGGCCGGGGTCGCGGCCGCGGTAACGGCTCCTCGGGGCAGGACGAGCGCTCGTCCGACTCCGGCGATGACGGCAACGACAACGACAACGACGACGACTCCGACAGCGACTCCGGTGACGAGGACCAGTCCTCGGGCAGCTCGCGTCGTCGGCGCCGTCGCCGCCGTGGTGGCGGCGGCAGTGGTGGTGGCAACGGCGGCGGCAACGGTGGGGGCAACTCAGGTCAGGACGACCCGCCCGGGACCGTGACCAAGGTGCGCGAGTCGCGCCGCACCGAGCCGCAGGCGATCAAGGGCAGCACCCGCCTGGAGGCGAAGAAGCAGCGTCGCCGCGAGGGCCGCGAGGCCGGTCGGCGCCGCACGGTCATCACCGAGGCGGAGTTCCTCGCCCGCCGCGAGAGCGTCGAGCGGGTCATGGTCGTGCGCCAGCAGGATGACCGCACCCAGATCGGCGTGCTCGAGGACGGCGTGCTCGTCGAGCACTACGTCTCCCGGGAGACGACCTCGACGATGGTCGGCAATGTCTACCTCGGCCGCGTGCAGAACGTCCTGCCGAGCATGGAGGCCGCCTTCATCGACATCGGCAAGGGCCGTAACGCCGTGCTCTACGCCGGTGAGGTCAACTGGGACGCCCAGGGTGTCGGCAACGGCCAGGCGCGGCGCATCGAGAACGCCCTCTCCTCCGGCGACTCGGTCCTCGTCCAGGTGACGAAGGACCCGATCGGCCACAAGGGCGCGCGACTGACCTCGCAGGTCTCCCTGCCCGGGCGCTACCTGGTCTACGTGCCCGAGGGCAACATGACCGGCATCTCCCGCAAGCTGCCCGACACCGAGCGCTCACGCCTGAAGTCCATCCTCAAGCAGGTGGTCCCGGACAGCTCCGGCGTCATCGTGCGCACCGCCGCCGAGGGGGCCTCCGAGCAGGAGCTGACCGCCGACGTCGAGCGCCTGACGAAGGCCTGGTCGAGGATCAGTGACAAGGCCGAGGCCAAGAAGGGCAAGAAGACCTCCGCGGGCGGCGCCCCGACGCTCCTGCACGCCGAGCCGGACATGACCGTGCGCGTCATCCGCGACATCTTCAACGAGGACTTCGCGAAGATGGTCGTCTCCGGCGACGGTGCGTGGGAGGAGATCAAGCGCTACGTCGACGACGTCGCTCCCGACCTGGCCGACCGCCTCGAGAGGTGGACCGGCGACCGGGACGTCTTCGCCGAGCACCGCATCGACGAGGGGATCGCCAAGGCGATGGACCGCAAGGTCTGGCTGCCCTCGGGTGGTTCGCTCGTCATCGACCGCACCGAGGCGATGACCGTCGTCGACGTCAACACCGGCAAGTTCACCGGCTCCGGGGGCAACCTCGAGGAGACGGTGACGAAGAACAACCTGGAGGCCGCCGAGGAGATCGTGCGGCAGCTGCGGCTGCGTGACATCGGCGGCATCATCGTCGTCGACTTCATCGACATGGTCCTGGAGGCCAACCGTGACCTCGTCGTCCGGCGCCTGCTGGAGTGCCTGGGGCGCGACCGCACCAAGCACCAGGTCGCCGAGGTCACCTCGCTCGGCCTGGTCCAGATGACGCGCAAGCGGGTCGGTTCCGGCCTCATCGACGTCTTCTCCGAGAACTGCGAGGCCTGCAACGGCCGCGGCATCATCGTCCACAACGAGCCGGTGGCCCACGACCACGGCGGCAACGGCGGCGGTGGCTCCGGCAGCGGTGGCGGCGGCAAGTCCCGCCGGGGCCGCGGCAAGGGCGGCAGCGACAAGGACTCGCAGCCGAAGGCCGCGCCCGAGGAGGAGAAGGACGCCAACGGGCGCACCGCGGCCCAGATCGCGGCCGCTGCCCACGCGGCCGCGGTCAAGAGCATCGCCGAGCCCGGTGCCGGCGAGGACGTCGCTGTCGGCGACCCGGGGGCGAGGACCCCCGCACTGGAGCCGGAGGAGCCGAAGAAGGGCGAGGCGCCCGAGCCCGAGCCCGAGGCGCCCGCCCCCGAGCCGGCGGTCGTGGAGGCAACCCCCGAGGCTGCCCCCGAGCCCGAGCCCGAGCCCGAGCCCGAGCCGGAGAAGAAGCCGGCCCGGCGTCGCGCCGGTCGCCGCGCGGCCTCCAGCGCGGGGGCCCCGGTGACCCTCGAGCCGGTGGACCTGACCGCACCCGCGGCCACCGCGAGCGCACCGTTGACGCAGATCGCGGGGGAGAGCGGGGACGCCCCCACGACCCCCGTCGCCGACCCCCCGGCCGAGCCGGCCACGCCGCCGCGTCGCAAGCGCAAGCGCGTCACCGCCCAGGCGGGGCCGCCGGCGCCCGAGGCCACGGACTGACCCGCCGTCGAGGGCCCTGCCGGAGCGCGCAGTCGCGTTTTGCGGCGGCAGGTCCCTCGACGGTAGTCTCTACCCTTGGTGCGCCCACCGCGTGGACGCTTCGTGCCCTCGGGCGTGAGGACTGTCTGCCGGTCAGACCAGAGCGAGTGCGCCGGAAACGAAAGTGAGTTCCCACTGATGTACGCGATCGTTCGCGCAGGTGGCCGCCAGGAGAAGGTCTCCGTCGGCGACACCATCACCATCAACTCGATCAAGGGCAACGCCGGTGACAGCGTCGACCTGAAGCCGATCCTCGTCGTCGACGGCTCCACCGTCACCTCCGACGCCGACGCGCTGGCCAAGGTCAGCGTGACCGCCGAGGTCGTCGGGGCCGCCAAGGGTCCGAAGATCGTCATCACCCGGTACAAGAACAAGACCGGTTACCGCCGTCGCCAGGGTCACCGTCAGCCGCTGACCCAGCTGAAGATCACCGACATCAAGGCCTGAGCCTTCCAAGAGAGGAACCACTGACATGGCATCCAAGAAGGGCGTGTCCTCGACCAAGAACGGTCGCGACTCCAACTCCCAGCGCCTCGGTGTGAAGCGCTACGGTGGCGAGGTCATCGGCACCGGCCAGATCATCGTCCGCCAGCGCGGCACCCACTTCCACCCCGGCGACAACGTCGGTCGCGGCGGTGACGACACGCTGTTCGCCCTCGCCGACGGCGAGGTGCAGTTCGGCTCCAAGCGCGGTCGCAAGACCGTGAGCATCGTCCCGGCTGGTTCCGCCGGCTGACGCGACACACTGCGTGAGACGAAGGGGGCGGGTCCTGTCGACCTGCCCCCTTCGTCGTCCCATCCAGCCAGAAGTAGAAGAGGTGAGGTCGTGACGACCTTCGTAGACCGGGTCACCCTGCATGTCGAGGCCGGCAAGGGTGGTCACGGTGTCGCCTCCGTCCACCGCGAGAAGTTCAAGCCGCTCGGTGGACCGGACGGCGGCAACGGCGGTCACGGCGGTGACGTCGTGCTCGTCGTCGACCCGCAGGTGACGACCCTCCTCGACTACCACCGCAGCCCGCACCGTCGCGCGAGCAACGGTGCCCCCGGTGCCGGTGACGAGAAGAACGGCGCCAACGGCGAGGACCTCGTCCTGCCCGTGCCCGAGGGCACCGTCGTGACCGACAGCCGGGGCGACGTGCTCGTCGACCTCGTCGGTCCCGGGGCGCGCTTCGTCGTGGCCACGGGCGGACGCGGTGGCCTGGGCAACCGTGCGCTGGCCAGCCGCCGACGCAAGGCACCCGGTTTCGCGCTGCTCGGCGAGCCGGGCGAGGCCACCGACGTCGTGCTGGAGCTGAAGTCGCTCGCGGACGTCGCCCTCATCGGCTTCCCGAGCGCCGGCAAGTCCTCGCTCGTCTCCGTGCTCTCGGCGGCCAAGCCGAAGATCGCCGACTACCCCTTCACCACGCTCGTGCCCAACCTCGGCGTCGTCACGGCCGGCGACGTGCGCTACACCGTCGCCGACGTGCCCGGCCTCATCCCGGGGGCTAGCGAAGGGCGTGGCCTCGGCCTGGAGTTCCTGCGCCACGTCGAGCGGTGCTCGGTGCTCGTCCACGTCATCGACTGCGCGACCCTCGAGCCGGGCCGCGACCCGATGACCGACCTCGACGTCATCGAGGAGGAGCTGTCGGCCTACGTCGCCGACGAGACGCTCGGTGGCCAGCCGCTGTCGGAGCGCACCCGCATCGTCGTGCTCAACAAGGCCGACGTCCCCGAGGCCCGTGAGCTCGCCGAGATGGTCAAGCCGGACCTGGAGGAGCGGGGCATCGAGGTCTTCATCGTCTCGGCCGTGGCGCACCAGGGGCTGAAGGAGCTGACCTTCGCCATGGCACGCCACGTGGTCGAGGCGCGCAAGCAGATCGAGACCGATGTCAGCCCGCAGCGGGTCGTGCTGCGGCCCAAGGCCGTCGACGACTCCGGCTTCGTCGTGCGCAGGGAGACCACGCACGAGGGCGAGGTCTTCCGCGTCATCGGCGCCAAGATCACCCGCTGGGTCCACCAGACCGACTTCGCCAACGACGAGGCGATCGGCTACCTCGCCGACCGGCTCAACCGGGCCGGCGTCGAGGAGGAGCTGACCAGGGCCGGCGCCGTCGCCGGGTCCACCGTGCTCATCGGGCCCGAGGACAACGCCGTCGTCTTCGACTGGGAGCCCACCCTCGTCGGTGGCGCCGAGCTGCTCGGTGGCCGTGGGCAGGACCTGCGCCTGGACGAGAACACCCGCCGCACCACCGGCGAGCGTCGTGAGGAGTTCCACGCCCGCAAGGACGCCCAGACCGCCGCGCGCGACGAGCTGCGCGCGGAGCGGGAGTCCGGCCACTGGGTCGAGGACGAGTGAAGCCCGAGCGCGCGCGCCGGGTCGTCGCCGAGGCGCGACGTCTCGTCGTCAAGGTCGGCTCGTCCTCCCTGACCAGCGCTGCCGGGGGAGAGCTCGACGTCGCCCGATTGACCGCTCTGGTCAACGCCCTCGCCGCGCGCCACACCGCGGGCACCGAGGTCGTCCTCGTCTCCTCGGGCGCGATCGCCGCCGGCATCGGCCCGCTGGGGATGGCCACCCGTCCGCGTGACCTGGCCCGCCAGCAGGCCGCGGCCAGCGTCGGGCAGGGCGTGCTGCTGTCCGCCTACGACGCGGCCTTCGGCCGGCACGGGCACACGATCGGCCAGGTGCTGCTCACCGTCGACGACGTCACCCGGCGCACCCACTACACCAATGCCCGGCGCACCCTGGACTCGCTGCTCGGGATCGGTGTCGTCCCGATCGTCAACGAGAACGACACGGTCGCCACGGACGAGATCCGCTTCGGCGACAACGACCGGCTGGCCGCGCTCGTCGCCCAGCTGATCCGCGCCGACGCACTCGTGCTGCTCACCGACGTCGACGCGCTGTACACCTCGTCGCCGCACGACCCCGGCGCCGAGCGGGTGCCCGTCGTGGAGGACCCCAGACAGCTGGCGCAGATCTCCATCAGCGGCACCGGGTCGGCCGTCGGCTCGGGTGGCATGACCACCAAGGTCGAGGCGGCGACCATCGCGCACGCCGCGTGCATCCCGACGGTCCTCACCTCCGCCGATCAGGTCTGCGAGGCGATCGACGGGGAGGACGTCGGCACCGTCTTCCTCCCCGGGGAGCGCTCCCGCGGCTCGCGCGGGCTGTGGTTGGCCTACGCGACCTCGCCCCGCGGCTCGGTGCAGATCGACGAAGGGGCGGTCACCGCCCTTCGCGAGCGGGGCCGCTCACTGCTGCCGGCGGGGATCACCGGGGTCACCGGCTCCTTCACCGACGGCGACCCGATCGACGTCATCGGGCCCGACGGCGTGGTCGTCGCCCGTGGGTTGGTCAACTACACCTCCGGCGAGCTGCCGCACCTCATGGGCCGCTCGACCAGGGAGCTGGCCGCTGCCATCGGCCCGCAGTACGAGCGTGAGGTCATCCACCGGGACCACCTCGCGATCCTGTGACCACGGTCAGCGGGTGCGCCGCAGGCGCTGCACCCCCGCGAGCAGGTGGTCGTTGAGTCGTGGCGCGCCCGGGGCCATCGGCCGGTCGTGCGTGCCCCGCAGGGTCCACGCCGTCGCCTCGAGCTGTTTGGTCAGCTCACCGGGGTGGGCGGCCCACAGGCGCGCCAGGCGAGCGAGCTGGCGGGCGCGGCCGCGCAGCAGCGCGGCCGGGGCGATGTCGGCGTCGTGCACCAGGTCGAGGCGGAACCGTTCGGCGACGAGGCGTGGGTGCACCCGCACGCCCGTGGACGTGTTGAGCAGGTTGTTCCCGTGCAGCACCTGGGCCCACATCACGGGGGCGGCCACCTCACGCAGGGGTGCGTGCCCGCGCGCGCGGGCGTGCTTGGCGGCGTAGACGGTCAGCGGCGGCTGCCCCGGCCGCCGGGCCTCGATGAGGGACAGGAAGGGGCTGGAGAGGACGTTGGTGCGGTGCACCGCACCCGAGCGCTCGATCTGCACGCCCCGGGGGAAGTTGACGAAGAGACGGTCCTGACCGGCCAGCTGGTGCTGCACGCGGGCCATGAAGTCCACCGCGATCGCGTCGTCGCTGTCCAGGCGCGTGGTGATCAGGTGCGGTCGGGACGAAGGGGGCAGCAGGTGCGCGAAGGTCTCCCGCCGCCACGGCTCGTGGGTCCATACGGGGGTGAAGGCCCCCTCGGACAGGCGGGTGACCTCGGCGCGGAAGTCGTCGGAGCAACGGTCGTCGAGCAGGACGAGCCAGGTGAAGGGCGCCGCCCCCTGCTGGGAGAGGACCGAGGGCAGGCAGGCGTCGACGAAGAAGCCGAGCCGGTAGAACAGCCAGTCCTCCGTGGGGGGAGGCGCGCCCGGGTCCAGCACCGCGCTGAAGCGAGTCAGCAGCGCATGGTCCGCGTCCACGACCGGCCTTCCTCGCTGCGGGCCTCAGCGCACCCGCGTGACCTCGAACTGCATCCGCGGGTCGGCGTAGACCTCCTGCGCCTGGACGAGCTGCAGCTCACGGCGGCCGGAGTCGAGGGTCGTGCTCAGCAGGTCGAAGACCGAGGAGACCGTCCGGCCGAGCGCCTCGGGCAGCGAGCGCGAGCGCACCCAGTGGCTGGTGAAGAGGGCGGCGGTGACGTCACCCGAGCCGTTGGCCTTCAGCGGCAGGTGCGGCGTCTGCACGATCCACGCCTCGTCGTCGTGGCAGGCGAGCATCTCGATGGTGCCCTCGGGGCGGTCCGGTCGCAGCACGGAGGTCACGAGGATCGTGCTCGGGCCGATCTCACGGGCCCGGTCGACCGAGGCGAGCGTCTCCTCGAGCGTGTGCGGCTGCGTGTCGGTCAGGTAGCCCAGCTCGAACTGGTTCGGCGTGATCAGGTCCGCCTTCGGGGCGACCTTCTCGCGCAGCAGCACCGGGATCGACTCGTGGACGAAGCAGCCGGACTTCTCGTTGCCCATGACCGGGTCGCAGGCGTAGATCGCCTCGGGGTTGGCGGCCTTGACCTTGGCGACGGCCTCGAGGATCGTCGCGCCGATGCCCTCACCGCCCTGGTAGCCGGACAGGACCGCATCGACCTCGCCGAGGGCATCGCGCTCGCCGATGCCGGTGATGACGTCGGCGACGTCCGCCGGGTCCATCAGGGGACCGCGCCAGGCGCCGTAGCCGGTGTGGTTGGAGAAGTTGACCGTGTGGACCGGCCACACCTCGACACCGAGGCGCTGCATCGGGAAGACGGACGCGGAGTTGCCGACGTGTCCGTACGCGACGTGGGACTGGATGGACAGGATCGTCGTGGTCACCCGGGCATTCTTCCACTGCCCACCTCCCGGACCGTCATCGGCGGGGGGAGCGATCCCTTCTACTCTGGTGGCATGACCGACAGCACCTCCGTCGTCCGTGACCTGGCCGAGCGGGCCCGCGTCGCCTCCCGCCGGCTCGCGCTGCTCACCCGGGCGGAGAAGGACGCGGCGCTCCTCGCCCTCGCCGACGCGCTCGACGCGGCCACCGAGGAGGTCGTCGCCGCCAACGGCGAGGACCTGGCGCGGGGACGCGAAGGGGGGATGGCCACCGGTCTCCTCGACCGCCTGACGCTGGACGCCGACCGTGTCGCCTCCGTCGCGCAGGCCCTGCGCGACGTCGCGGCCCTGCCCGACCCGGTGGGGGAGGTCGTGCGCGGCTCGACCCTGGCCAACGGCCTGCAGATCCGCCAGGTCCGCGTGCCGATGGGCGTCGTCGGCATGATCTACGAGGCGAGGCCCAATGTCACGGTCGACGCGGCCGGGCTCGGGCTGAAGTCCGGCAACGCGATGATCCTGCGGGGCGGCTCCGCCGCGGCGAGCACCAACCGCGCGCTGGTCGCCGCCCTTCGCTCCGCCCTGGCCGCGCACGGGCTGCCGCAGGACGCCGTCCAGCTGCTCGAGGGCGACCACGACGCGGTCAAGGCGCTGATGACCGCCCGTGGCCTGGTCGACCTGCTCATCCCGCGCGGGGGAGCGGGCCTGATCCGGGCCGTCGTCACCGAGTCGACCGTGCCCGTGATCGAGACGGGCGTCGGCAACTGCCACGTCTACGTCGACGCCGGCGCCGACCGGGACAAGGCACTGGCCATCACCCTCAACGCCAAGACCCACCGGCCCAGCGTGTGCAACGCCGCAGAGTCCCTCCTCGTGCACTCGAGCATCGCCGGGGAGTTCCTGCCCCGCGCGCTCGCCGACCTGGCGGCCGCCGGCGTGACGCTCCACGGCGACGAGCGCACCGTCGAGCTGGCGCCCGAGGGGGTCGAGGTCCTCCCGGCCACCGACGAGGACCACGACTGCGAGTACCTGGCGCTGGAGATGTCGGTCGCGGTCGTCGACGACGTGGACGCGGCGATGGAGCACGTGCGCCGGCACGGCTCGGGGCACACCGAGGCCATCGTCACCGAGGACCGGGCGGCCGCCCGCCGGTGGACCGCCGAGGTCGACGCGGCCGCCGTGCTCGTCAACGCCTCGACGCGCTTCACCGACGGTGGGGAGTTCGGCTTCGGCGCGGAGATCGGCATCTCGACGCAGAAGCTGCACGCCCGCGGCCCGATGGCACTGCCGGAGCTGACGACGACGAAGTGGATCGTCGAGGGGGACGGGCAGGTCCGCGCCTGACGCAGGACGAGGGCCCTCCCTCCGGGAGAGCCCTCGTCCGCTTGGGTGCGAGCCACGATCCTGCGGCGACAGCAGCACGGCGTCGTGGCACGAGGCCGCGACGTCGCGGTGACACGTGGACCAGGAGGTGCCGACGCAGCGGTCGCCAGGGCCAGCACGGTGCGGCCCGTGCAGGCATGCCGACGTCGTTATCCCTGTGGTCCGTTGGCCGTGCACCCCCCTCTGGAAGTGGCGATCACGACCGCGGTGTGAGGACTGTTCTACGCCGATTCGGCGCTCGGTGGCAACAGTTGTCGGCCACGATCTGTGAACGGCCACCACACACAGCCGTGTCCACAGGAACATCGCGCTTCCTCGTGGTCGTCCACATGGCTGTGGACGGGAACGGTGGACAAGGTCGGTGGACAAGGTCGGTGACGACGGGGGCGCCGGCCCTCGCGCGCGGGCCGGTAGGATGGCCGCCATGCTGAGTATCGCCCTGCCCCTCCTCGCCGGGGCCGAGACCCACGTCGAGCTCCCGGTCCCGCCGTTCGTCTACGGCCTGATCGCCCTGGCCGTCTTCGCGATGATGCTGGGAGCCCTCTTCGCCGTCCGCCAGGCCTCGACGAAGCTGCCGCGCCGGGAGAACACCGTGGCGCACGGGGCCCCGCACGCCTACGAGGGCAAGGGCGTCTACGGCCACGGCGACGACGAGGCCCACCGCTGAGCAAGCGCCCCAGGCGGCTGGGCGTGATGGGTGGGACCTTCGACCCCATCCACCACGGCCACCTCGTGGCGGCCAGCGAGGTCCAGTCGCTGTACGAGCTCGACGAGGTCGTCTTCGTGCCCACCGGCAAGCCGTGGCAGAAGGCGCACGCGGAGGTATCGCCGGCCGAGCACCGCTACCTGATGACGGTGGTCGCCACGGCGTCCAACCCGCGCTTCACCGTCAGTCGGGTCGACATCGACCGTGAGGGGCCGACCTACACGATCGACACCCTGCGTGACCTGCGCGAGCAGCGGCCCGACGACGAGCTGTTCTTCATCACCGGTGCCGACGCTCTCGCGCAGATCCTGTCCTGGAAGGACATCGACGAGCTGTGGGAGCTGGCGCACTTCATCGGCGTCACCCGCCCCGGCTACCACCTCAGCGAGTCCGGACTGCCCCGGCACCGGGTGACCCTGCAGGAGGTGCCGGCCATGGCGATCTCCTCCTCCGACTGCCGTGCGCGGGTCGCCGACGGCGAGCCGGTCTGGTACCTCGTGCCGGACGGCGTCGTGCAGTACATCAGCAAGTACGAGCTCTACACCGACGACCGGGAGTGACCGACAGACCGTGGTAGCCACCCAAGAGGCCATCGACCTCGCCAAGATCGCGGCGCATGCCGCCCATGACAAGCTCGCGACGAGCATCACCGGACTCGACGTGTCCGGCCAGATGCCCCTCACCGACATCTTCCTCATCGTCTCCGCGGACAACGAGCGCCAGGTCCAGGCGATCGTCGACGCCGTCGAGGACGAGATGCGGGAGAAGGCGCAGGCCAAGCCGCTGCGCCGCGAGGGCAACGGCCCCGGCCGCTGGGTCCTGCTCGACTTCGGCGACGTCGTCGTGCACGCGCAGCACGACGAGGAGCGCGACTTCTACGACCTCGAGCGCCTGTGGCGCGACTGCCCGCACCTCGACCTCGGTGTCGTCGGCTCGGAGCAGGAGCAGGGCGGAGCGTGAGCGAGGTGACCCGCTCCCTCGCCGCCGAGGCCACCACCGGCCGGGCGAAGGGGGAGCCCCGCCGCCTCGTCGTGCTCCGGCACGGCCAGACCGTCGCCAACGCCCGGGGGATCTGGCAGGGCCAGCTCGACCACGAGCTGTCCGAGCTGGGCCACGAGCAGGCGCGCGCCGCTGCCGCGGCGATCTCCTCCCTTCGCCCCTCGCGGGTGGTCTCCTCCGACCTCTCCCGCGCCCACGTCACCGCGCAGGAGGTCGCCTCCGCCAGCGGCGGGCTCGACGTCAGCCTCGACGAGCGCTGGCGGGAGATCCACGCCGGTGGCTGGCAGGGGCTGACGGCCGACCAGGTGTACTCGCAGTACCCGGAGGACGCCGACAAGCTGCTCACCGGTGAGGACTTCCGGCGCGGAGGCCACGGCGAGTCCCTCGCCGACGTCGCCGCGCGCACCCGTGCGGCCCTCGACGAGCTCATCGCGACGATGGACCCCGGGGAGTGCGTCGTCATCGCCACGCACGGCGTCACGGGCCGCTCCCTCGTCGCCGAGCTCGTCGGCATCGACCAGTCGCTCGCCTGGCGTGCGCTCGGGGGCTTCGGCAACTGCCACTGGGCCGTCGTCGAGGAGGGCAGCACCCCCGCCACCGGCCGCAGCGGCTGGCGCATCGCGCAGTGGAATGCCTCCGCGGAGGGGCTCTGAAACGCCGATTTGGATAACGGTGGGTGCGTCAGGTTAAACTCTCGCAGTCCCCTTCACGGGGGATCCCACACTCGGGGCTGTAGCGCAGTTGGTAGCGCACCTCCATGGCATGGAGGGGGTCAGGGGTTCGAATCCCCTCAGCTCCACAGTGGCACGAAGGCCCGGACCGATCGGTCCGGGCCTTCGTCGTACCGTGGGCGCATGAACACGATCCACACGATCGGTCACTCCACGCGACCGATCGAGGAGTTCATCGAGCTGCTCACCGACCAAGGTGTCACGCGGGTCGTGGACATCCGCACGGTGCCCAAGTCCCGGCACAACCCCCAGTACTGGGGTGATGCGCTCGAGGCGTCCCTGGCGGACGCCGGGCTCGGCTACTCCTACGTCAAGGCGCTCGGGGGACTGCGGCCCAAGCACGCGGACTCGCCCAACACCGCCTGGCGCAACACCTCCTTCCGCAACTACGCCGACCACATGCTCACCGACGAGTTCGGCTCCGGCCTCGAGGAGCTGATGGCGCTGGCGGAGGACGACTCGTGCGCGATCATGTGCGCCGAGGCCGTGCCGTGGCGCTGCCACCGCCGGCTCGTCGCCGACGCCCTGCTCGTGCGCGGTTACACCGTCCTGGAGATCATCTCCGGGGGCAGGCCGAAGGAACACGAGCTGACCCCCTTCGCCGTCGTCGAGGGGACGCGGGTGACCTATCCGGGCAGCGACGAGGGGGAGCCGGCCGGGGAGTGAGGCTCAGCGGGCCTGCGAGTGGTACTCGTGGTTGGGCACCATCCCCAGCGCGCTGGAGACGCGGTTGGTCATGTTGAACATGCCGATGACCTGGACCGCCTCGAGGATCTCGTGCTCGTCCATGCCGGCCGCGCGCATCGGCTCCAGGTCGCCCTCGTCGACCGACCCCGGGGCGCGCGTGAGCAGCTCGGCGTACTCGGCCATCGCCTGCTGGCGCTCGTCCAGCTCGGCCTGGCGCCAGTTGACCGCGACGAGGTCGGCCGTCACCGGGTCACCGGAGTACTCGCGCAGGGCGGCCCCGTGGGAGACGACGCAGTAGGTGCACCGGTTGATCCCGCTGACGACGACGGCGAGGAGCTCACGCTCGGCGTTGGTCAGGTGGCCCTCCTTGTTGACCAGGAGGTTGAAGTACTTCCACCACGCCTCGAACTGCGCGCCGTTGAGGGCCTGTGCTCGGAAGACGTTGGGGATGAAGCCGAAGGCCTCACGGGACTTCTCCCACAGTCGCTGGACGCCCTCGGGGACGTCCTCGACGCCCGGGACACGGAGGAAGGAGATCGGACGCGATGTGTCAGCCATGACGGCAACCTACTCCGACCGTCAATTTACCCAGCCACAATAGTGAAAAATGTGATGAGGTCACTACGCTGGCCCCAACGCCCCCACCCAAGGAGATGTCATGAAGTCGCAGTCACTGACCGAGCTGGCGCAGGAGCACCTGGCGAAGGCCCACGCCGGCAGCGCCGGCCGCAGTGCCATCACCGTCCACGGTCGTCACGACTACGTCCTGCGCCAGACGCTCGTCGCCCTCGTCGGGGGCGAGGCGCTCGCCCCGCACGACAGCCCGCAGGAGGCGACCCTGCAGGTCCTCTCCGGCAGGGTGCGCCTGGAGACCGGTGAGGAGTCGTGGGAGGGCGGTCCCGGCGACCTGCTCATCATCCCGCCGCAGCGCCACGACCTGCTCGCGCTGGAGGACTCCGCGGTGCTGCTGAGTGTCGGCACCGGCAGCAACACCTGAGGGTGGCCACGAACCGCTCGGGTGTCGTGGCGGCACCCGGCCCGGTGATGGTCGCCGTGGGCTGGGTCGCCGTGGTCCTCGGGGGACTCGTCGCCGCGGTCACCGGTCCCTTCGACTGGACGAAGGGGAGCTGGGCCGCGGCCTACCTCGTGCTCGTGGTCGGCGCGGCCCAGTACGCCATGGGGCGGAGGCATCCGGCCGGTCCTCCACCCGACCGCCCGGGGTGGGCCCAGCTGGCCGGGTGGAACCTCGGCAGCCTCCTCGTCATCGGCGGCACCCTCGTCGCGACCCCGCTGCTCGTCGACCTGGGGTCGGTGCTGCTCGTCGTGGCGCTGGCGCTCGCGCTGCGGGGGGACCTGCAGGGACCGGCGCGCGCCGCCCGGGTGACGTGGGCGTACCGCGCGATGCTGCTCGTGCTGCTCATGAGCATCCCGATCGGGATCGTGCTCTCCCACCTGCGCAGCTGAGCGGTCCGCCCCCGTCGTCCGGTCAGAGCCGCAGCAGCCGGGCGGCGTTGTCGTGCAGCACCGCCCGCGCCCACTCGTCCCCGAGGCCGAGCCCGATGACGGCGTCGACCGCCTCGAGGTACGGGTAGGGGATGTTGGGGAAGTCGCTGCCGAAGAGCACCCGGTCACCCAGTGCGCGCAGGTCGTCCAGACGGTCGGTGGGGAAGGGGGTGGCCTCCTCGGTGAAGGCCGTGAACGCCATCGTCGTGTCCAGGTGGACGCGCGGGTGCTCGGCGCAGATGTCGAGGAACTCGCCGTAGTCGGGCATGCCCATGTGCGCGATGACGAGCGTGAGCTCGGGGTGGCGGGCCAGCAGCCGGCGCACCGCCTGCGGCCCGGTGAAGGTCCCCGGCGCCGGACCGTTGCCCGCGTGCGTGATGACCGGCGTGCCCGCCTCCTCCAGCACGGTCCACAC
This sequence comes from Janibacter sp. DB-40, assembly GCF_029510815.1. Taxonomy (NCBI): domain Bacteria; kingdom Bacillati; phylum Actinomycetota; class Actinomycetes; order Micrococcales; family Intrasporangiaceae; genus Janibacter; species Janibacter sp. DB-40. The sequence continues at coordinate 1,171,674 of NZ_CP120360.1, forward strand.
GTCCTCGAGCAGCGGGTCGGCCATGTCGTAGTCGCCGACCTGCACGTGCACCTTGAACAGCTGGGTCCCGCTCGCGATCGCGCTGCGCACCTCGTCGGCGGCGCCCGGCTCGGGGTAGAAGGTCGCCGAGCGCAGCACGTCCGGGTGGTCGTCGGCGAAGTCGCCGGACCACGCGTTCAGCCATGCGGCCATGCCCGGCTTGTGCGGGTAGTTCAGCGACGGGAAGGCGCGCACGCCGAAGGAGCGCAGCGTCGCCAGGCGCTCCTCCTCGCTGGTGCGGTAGGCGATCGGCCACGGCCGACCGATGAGCGGTCCGGCCGAGTCAAAGTACGCCCACACCTTGTCGAGCACGCGCTGCGGCATGAAGTGCGTGTGCACGTCGATGATCCCGGGCAGGTGGAGGGAGTCCACCCGCGCCCTGATCCGTGCGGCCTCGTCGGCAGGGGGCGCGTACGTCGTCGGGCTGTCCATGGCGCCACCCTAGGAGGCACTCGGACCGACCCCTCGAGGGGGACGACGACTGCGACCCCGTCAGCCGCCATCGCCGCGATCCTGCCGGTGGGTCGGGGTGATCCACACACGCTGGTGGGCGCGATGCTGGTTACTCTGTCCGGGTCAGCAGCACCGATCGACAGGGGAGAAGCGCGTGATCTGCACCGTCAGCACCATCAAGGACTCCATCGCCAACGTCACCCGCTTCGTCGAGGAGAACCTCGCCGCCGGTGCGGACCATCTCTTCATCTTCTCGGAGGGTGGGGACCACGACGTCCTGACCTATCTCGAGGGTCACCCGCACGTCACAGTCGTCGATGCCGATGCGGTGAATCGTCGTGTCGCCCAGCCGGAGAACCTCAACACCCGACAGACGATCAACGCCAACCGGATCAACTGGTTGCTCGCCGACATCGACAGCGCCGAGTGGCTCTTCCACCTTGATGGTGATGAGATCCTCGACATCGACAAGGAACGCCTCCTCGCCCTCGGCCCCGATGTCGCGACGGTCCGTCTGGTGCCCAAGGAGTCCGTCAGCTCCTCCGACGCCGGTTACCGCGGGTACTTCAAGCGACTGTTGTCGAAGGAGGAGCTGGCGCTGCTGACACTCTTTGGCGTCATCGACGAGGCCATGAACAGTGTCTACTTCCACGGTCACGTCTCGGGGAAGGTGGGACTGCGCCCGTCGAGAGCCCATGGGGTGCACATTCACGACGTGAGCCTTCTCGGTGAGGAGGGGACGACGGAGGACTTCCGGGCGGACTGGTTGCACGTCCTGCACTACGACTCGCTCAGTCCTGAGGAGTACCTGCGCAAGTGGAGCGTCAACGCGGCCGGAACGCCGCACAACTTCCGCGGGCGGAGGAAGCTCATCCATGCCGCGATGAGTGGCCTGGTGAAGAACGAGCGGATCGACGAGAACACGAAACGTGAGTACATGCTCGAGATCTACCGGCGCGAGATCGAGGACGACGCCCCGTCCCTGGAGAAGTTCGGGCTGCTGGAGAGGGTCGAGCCCCGGAATTACCGTCCCGGTTCCTTCAGTCGGCGAGAGCTGGATGCGATGACTGCGGTGCTGCCGCGACTGCTCGAGGCGGAGCCGCGGTACTTCCAGCCGCGCAAGACCGAGTACGACCCGGCAGAGCTGATGGCGACGATCTAGGAGGGTGCAGCAACGCGTCCGCGGTCGCTGACGCGGCGTTGTCGACGAACGTGGCCGCGGGGGCGTGAGGGCGGGCAAGTACTCTGACCGGTGACCCTCAACCCCGGGAGACACAGCACTGATGAGCGAGACGCCGTACCGCTACACCGCCGAGATGGCCGGTCGGATCGAGGTCGACTGGCAGGACCGGTGGCAGGAGCAGGGGACCTTCCGCGCGCCCAACCCCGCCGGCCCGTGGGCCGAGCCCGAGCGCGTGGCCTCCTACGACGGGCACATGCTCGTCCTCGACATGTTCCCCTACCCCTCGGGAGCCGGCCTGCACGTCGGCCACCCGCTGGGCTACATCGCCACCGACGTCTACTCGCGCTTCCAGCGGATGCTCGGCAAGAACGTGCTGCACTGCCTGGGCTACGACGCCTTCGGCCTGCCCGCGGAGCAGTTCGCCGTGCAGACCGGCCAGCACCCGCGCAAGACCACCGAGGACAACATGGTGGTGATGAAGCGGCAGCTGCGCCGCCTGGGCCTGGGGCACGACGACCGGCGCGCCTTCGCCACGATCGACCCCGACTACTACCGGTGGACGCAGTGGATCTTCCTGCAGATCCACAACGCTTGGTACGACCCGGACGCGGTGCGCCCGGACGGCGGCACCGGCCGCGCCCGGCCCATCGCCGAGCTGATCGAGTCCTTCGCCTCCGGTGAGCGCCCCCTGCCGAAGGGGGTGACCCGCCCGTGGGCGCAGCTGTCCACCAAGGAGCGGGCGGACGTCCTCGATGAGTACCGCCTCGCCTACACCAGCCATGCCCCGGTGAACTGGGCCCCCGGCCTGGGGACCGTGCTGGCCAACGAGGAGGTCACCGCCGACGGGCGCTCCGAGCGCGGCAACTACCCGGTCTTCAAGGCCAACCTGCGCCAGTGGGTCATGCGCATCACCTCCTACGCCGACCGCCTCGCCGACGACCTCGACCGGGTCGACTGGCCGGAGAAGGTCAAGGCCATGCAGCGCAACTGGATCGGCCGCAGCGAGGGCGCCGCCGTCACCTTCCCCGCGACCGGCGCGGACGGGACCGAGCACGGCATCGAGGTCTTCACCACGCGCCCGGACACGCTCTTCGGCGCGACCTTCATGGTGCTCGCCCCGGAGCACCCGCTCGTCGACGCACTCGTGCCCGAGGGCGGCTGGCCCGAGGGGACCGACGAGCGCTGGACCGGGGGGGCGGACACCCCCTTCGCCGCCGTGAGCGCCTACCGCGACGCGGCCGGGCGCAAGACCGAGGTCGAGCGCCAGATCGACACCAAGGACAAGACCGGAGTCTTCACCGGCGGCTGGGCGACCAACCCGGTCACGGGGGATAAGGTCCCGGTCTTCGTCGCCGACTACGTCCTCATGGGCTACGGCACCGGCGCCATCATGGCGGTGCCCTCCGGCGACCAGCGCGACTTCGAGTACGCGACCGCCTTCGGGCTGCCGATCGTGCACACCGTGCAGGCCCCGGAGGGCCACGAGGGCGCATGGACCGGTGACGGCACGATCATCAACTCCACCGCCGAAGGCATCTCCCTGGACGGGTTGACCGTCGCCGAGGGCAAGGCGAAGATCACCGCCTGGCTCGAGGAGACCGGCCTGGGCGCGGGCGCGGTCAACTACAAGCTGCGCGACTGGCTCTTCTCCCGGCAGCGCTACTGGGGCGAGCCCTTCCCGATCGTCTTCGACGAGGACGGCGTCGCGCACAGCCTGCCCGAGTCGATGCTGCCGGTCGAGCTGCCCGAGGTCGAGCACTACAGCCCGCGCACCTTCGAGCCGGACGACGCGAGCAGCGAGCCCGAGCCGCCGCTGGGCCGCGCGACCGAGTGGGTCGAGGTCGAGCTCGACCTCGGCGACGGGCCGAAGAAGTACCGCCGCGAGACCAACACGATGCCCAACTGGGCCGGCTCGTGCTGGTACTACCTGCGCTACCTCGACCCGGCCAACGACGAGGCCTTCGTCGACCCGGGCAACGAGGCCTACTGGGTCGGGCCGCGTCCCGAGCCGGTGGCCGGCGCGCCCGCCGGCACCCGCGACCCGGGGGGCGTCGACCTGTACATCGGCGGTGTCGAGCACGCCGTGCTGCACCTGCTCTACGCCCGCTTCTGGCACAAGGTCCTCTACGACCTCGGCCACGTCACGAGCGAGGAGCCCTTCCGCAAGTACTTCTCGCAGGGCTACATCCAGGCCCACGCCTACCGCGACGGCCGTGGCCAGCCCGTGCCGGCCTCCGAGGTCGAGGAGCACGCGGGTGTGGACGGCGAGACGACCTACTCCTGGCAGGGCCAGCCGGTCACCCAGGAGTACGGCAAGATCGGCAAGTCGCTGAAGAACGCCGTCAGCCCGGACGAGATGTACGAGCAGTTCGGCGCCGACACCTTCCGCGTGTACGAGATGTCGCTCGGCCCGCTGGAGCAGTCCAAGCCGTGGGAGACCCGCGCGGTCGTCGGCAGCCAGCGCTTCCTGCAGCGCCTGTGGCGCAACGTCGTCGACGAGGAGACCGGCGAGGTGCACGTCACCGACGACGCGCTCGACGCCGACACCGAGCGCCTGCTCCACCAGGTGATCTCCGCCGTGCGCGAGGACTACGACGGTCTGGGCTTCAACACCGCCATCGCGCGCCTGATCGAGCTGAACAACGCGCTGACCAAGCTGGACTCCGTGCCCCGCGCGGGCATCGAGCCGCTCGTGCTCATGGTCGCCCCCGTGGCGCCGCACCTCGCGGAGGAGCTGTGGTCGCGCCTCGGGCACGAGGAGTCGCTGGCCCACGCGCCCTTCCCGGTCGCTGACGAGTCGAAGATGGTCGAGTCGAGCGTCACCTGCGTCATCCAGATCAAGGGCAAGGTCCGGGACCGGGTCGAGGTGCCCGCAGATATCAGCGAGGCCGACCTCGAGGCGCTCGCCCTCGACCGCGACAAGGTGCGGGCGGCGACCGAGGCGGGCGTGCGCAAGGTCATCGTCCGCGCGCCCAAGCTGGTCAACGTCGTCCCGGTCTGACCCTCCTCCGTACCGGCTCCTACTGCGCGCGCGGCCTGAGCCGTGCGTTCGGCAGCGCCGGAGCAGGAAGGGGGGCGGGCTGGTTCGGCGGGAAGGTGCCGAACTGCGGGTACCGGACGCCGTCGCCGTAGGTCCCGGACTCGGCGGCCGAGACGGCGGCGGGGAACTGCTCGGCGCCGATCTCGGTCTGCCAGGCCTCGCGGTGGGCGACGATCTCGTCGTGGCTACGGCCGACGAAGTTCCACCACATGACGATCTGCTCGCCGAAGGGCCGCCCGCCCACGAGGATCGCGCGGACCGGCTCGTCCCCGGCCTCCAGACGGATCGTGCCGGGGCCGCCCTCGGGCAGGTGGGCGAGCTCGGTCGGGGCGACGGGCTGCCGGTGTCCATCGACGACGAGGGTCAGCTCGCCGGAGTCGACGAGGACGCCGTGCTCGAAGTCGGTGTCCACCTCGAGATCGACGCTCTCACCGGCCCGGACGTCGATCTGGGCTGCGAGGGCCTCCACCCGCGTGCGCACGGGTGAGGTGATCCCGGCGCAGGTGCCGAGATAGGTCATGACCGCGCCGCCGGGGACCTCGGCCCGCTCGGCGACGTGGTGCTGTGACCCGGGCGCCGAGTGACGTACCGCGTCCGGCAGCGCGTACCAGAGCTGCACCCCGTGGAGCGTCGTGGTGTCGGCGGAGGAGAACTCCGAGTGCGAGACCCCGGTGCCCGCGATCATCAGGTTGACCTCGGCGGGGCGCACGACGTTGGCGAAGTCCGTGGAGTCGATGTGCTCGATGCGCCCCTCGAAGAGCAGCGTCACCGTGGCCAGGCCGGTGTGCGGGTGCCGCGGCACCGACATCCCGCCGCTGCTGGCGACGTCGTCGGGCCCGAAGTGGTCGACGAAGCACCACGGGCCGATGAGGCTGCGCCTGCGCTGGGGCAGGGTGCGCCGCACCTTCATCGCCCGCGGGCCACCGAGGGGGACCTCACGGGCGGTGATGATCTCGACGGCATCGGCGCACGTGACGTGCTCGCCCTCGTACTCGACCGGGTCGATCTCGGTGTTGCTCATGGCTCTCCTCGCCGCCTGACGGGGTGTTCGGAGAGGATGGAGACGCGGTTGTAGGCGTTCATGGTCACGGCGGCCCACTCCACGGCGGTGAAGGCCTCGTCGCCGAGGGTGTCGTGCGCGGAGCGCAGCCGCGCCCGTCGCACCTCGACGTCGGGGAGGGAGGTGGTCACCTCGGCGATCTCGAGCACGGCGCACTCGACGACGTCGAAGAGGGTGGACTCTCGCCACGCGGGCAGCTGCGCGATGCGCTGGCTCGTCGCGCCCGCCTCCTGGGCCTTCCGGGTGTGCAGGTCCAGGCAGAACGAGCAGCCGTTGAGCTGGGAGATGCGCACGTTCATCAGCTCGAGCGTCTGGCGGTCCAGCCCGGCGGCCTCCGCGGTGGCCGAGACCGTCATCGCGAGGGAGTTCAGCGCCTTCCAGGCGTCGGGGTCGGATCGGTCCAGGAAGGGCAGACGGTCACGGGAGGACATGCCCGCAGGCTAGCCCGGACCGCTGATCGGGTCGCTCCTCGATATCCTCACCTCGTGAACATCGCCGTCGTCACCGACTCCACCGCGTCGCTGACCGAGGACCTCCGCAGCCGGCACGGGATCACCGTCGTGCCCCTGCACGTGGTCGTCGACGGTGTCGACCGCGCCGAGGGAGAGGGCGCGGACACCGGGTGGGTCGTGGAGGCGCTGCGCGCCAAGGCGGACCTCAACACCTCCCGGCCGACCCCGGCGGCCTTCCTGCAGGCGTACCAGCAGGCGGCGAAGGGGGGAGCCGACGCGATCATCTCGGTGCACCTGAGCGGTCACCTGTCGGGCACGGCGGACTCCGCTCGCTCCGCCGCACCCGAGTCCCCGGTGCCGGTGCACGTCGTCGACTCGCAGCTGATCGGGATGGCCCTGGGGTTCGCCGCGATCGGTGCCGCGCGGGACGCCCGGGCCGGGTACGACGTCGACGACGTCCTCGAGCGCCTGGAGCGCCGTTGCGCGGCCTCGTCGATCCGGCTGGTCGTGCACAGCCTCGAGCGGCTGCGTCGGGGTGGCCGCATCGGCGGCGCGGCGGCGCTGCTGGGCTCGGCCCTGGCGATGAAGCCGCTCCTGCACGTCGTCGACGGCGAGGTCCAGCCGCTGGAGCGGGTGCGCACGGCCGGCAAGGCGATCGCCCGACTGCAGGCGCTGACGGAGGCCGACTGCGACGCACTGCCCGACTGGGCCGACGGCGCCGACGTCGCCGTGCACCACATCGACGCGGGGGAGAGGGCCGAGCTGCTGGCTGCGAACCTGGCGCAGCACGTCGACGGTGACGTCGACCTGGCGACCCTCAGCGCCGTCGTCGCCGCGCACGTCGGCCTCGGCACCGTCGGTGTCGCCGTGAGCCCGCGCCCCCGCGACTGACTTCTCGGTGGTTGAGGTGCGAAAGCCGCCTGCGGCTTGAGCCTCGAAACCACCACCGCTCCACAACCACCCACGGCTGACCGGCCGATCCACAGCGCAACGCGACACCGACCCCGCACACCCCGTGCCTCCCTAGCGTCACGGGCATGAGCCCACGTGCCAGCGAGCCCTCCGCCCGGGTCGCCGAGATCCTCGACCACGACCGTGACCCCGCGGTGCTCGAGCTGCCCTCGACCGTGGCGACCGGTCGCTACTCGGTCAGTCGCCAGGCCGTCATCGGCATCGCCCTCGTCGTGGCGGTCGCGGTTGCGGTGCTCGGTGGCCGCTACCTCATGGCGCGCCAGGACGCTGCTCCCCAACCTGTCGCGGCCGTGTCCGACGAGGGGACCGCAGCGCCTTCGCCGGACAGGAGGCTGACGGCGAGGGCAGTGGCGCCGGAGCAGGCGGATCGGCCCCGACGCCGGGCGCCGAGCCGGACGGGGCAGCCGGCTCGGCCGCCGCCGCACCATCTGCGGCACCCGACGTCACCGTCCACGTCGTCGGTGAGGTCGAGAGCCCGGGGATCGTCTCGCTGCCGGGGGCTCGCGCGTCGCGGACGCGTTGGAGGACGCGGGCGGCGAGACCTCCAAGGCCGACCTGACCGGGGTCAACCTCGCCCGCGAGCTCGTCGACGGTGAGCAGGTCGTCGTGCCGAAGCCGGGGGAGACTCCCGTCGCGGCCGCGCCTCCGACCGTGCCGGGCAGCCCCGCAGGGCCGGCCTCGCCGGACGCCCCGGTCAACCTCAACACCGCCGACCTGGCCACGCTCGAGACGCTGCCGGGTGTCGGTCCGGTCCTGGCGCAGCGGATCATGGACTGGCGCCTGGAGCACGGGCAGTTCGTCGCCGTCGAGGAGCTCGGCGAGGTCAGCGGCATCGGCGACAAGACCTACGAGCAGCTCGCCCCCAAGGTCACCGTGTGACGTCGCCGCAGCCGGTCCTCGACCTGCGGCTGCTCCTGCCGTGCCTCACCGCGTGGGCGATCGGGGCGTGGGCACTGTCCTGGTCGGGTGCCCAGCGCGCCACCGGGGCCGCCGTCGCCCTCGCCGTGCTGGCCGCGCTCGTGGCCGCGGGCGTGCGCTACCGCGGTCGGCACGCCCGGGCGTCGTGGCGTCGGGACGGTCCCGGCGTGCTCGCGCTGACCCTCGTCGCGACCGTGCTGGTCCTGGGCACCTCGGCCGCGCACGAGTGGCGCCGACAGCTCGGCCCGGTGGGCGAGCTCGCCGAGCGTGGTGCGATGGTCCGGGCCGAGGGCGTGGTCCTCACCGAGCCGAGGGTGCGCGCCGGTCGTCCCTCGGGTGACGAAGGGGCGACCCCCACAGCAGGCCTTCCTCCGGGTCCGTCTCGAGAGCGTCGACTCGCGCGGGGCCAGGACCCGGGTCCACGCGCCGGTCTTCGTCCGGGGCGATGCGGCGTGGGCCGAGGTCGGCTGGCACGACCGGATCGAGCTGACCGGCAAGCTCTCGCCGGCCGAAGCCGCGGCCCCTGAGGTCGCGCTGCTGAGCCCCGCGGCCCGCCCGAGCCGGTGGGGGAGCGCTCCGCCGTCCGGGCGGGCGCCGAGCACCTGCGCGGCGGGATGCGCGCGGCGGTCGAGCCGCTGCCGACCGATGCCCGCGCCCTGCTGCCCGCCCTGGTCATCGGCGACACCTCGATGACACCGCAGGAGCTGACCGACGACATGCTCGTCACCGGCATGAGCCACCTGTCAGCGGTCAGCGGCTCCAATGTCGCGGTCGTCCTCGCGGCGCTCGTCGGAGCCTGCCGGCTGGGTGGCGTCCCGCGGCGTTGGCGACCCTGGGCGGCCGGGGCCGGCCTGGCGTTCTTCGTCGTCCTCGCGCGCCCGGAGCCCAGCGTCATCCGGGCGGCGACGATGGGGGCGATCGGCCTGATCGGGATGAGCACCTCCCGTCGCGGGGCCGGCACACCGGTGCTCTGCACGGCGGTGCTCGTGCTGCTCGCGATCGACCCGTGGCTCGCCCGCTCCTACGGTTTCGTGCTGTCCACGCAGGCGACGCTCGGGCTGCTGCTCTTCGTGCGGCCCTGGTCGGCGGCGATCAACGCGCACCTGCCCCGGCAGCTGCACCTCATCGGACCGGCGGTCGCGATCCCGCTGGCCGCTCAGCTGGTGTGCGGCCCGGTCATCGTCCTGCTCCAGGGCAATGTCAGCCTCATCGCCGTCGTGGCCAACCTCGTCGCCGCGCCCTTCGTCGCCCCGGCCACCGTCCTGGGCGTCACCGCTGCCCTCGTCGCGGTCGTGAGCACCACGGTGGCGACGCTCGTGGGGTGGCTGGGGACCCCCTTCGCCCTGGTCATCGCGTGGACCGCCCGGGTGGCCGCGGACGTGCCCGGCGGGGCCCTGCCGTGGCCGGACGGTGCGCCGGGGGCCCTGCTGCTCGCGGCCGTGACCGCGGTGGGCATCCTCAGCGGGCCGTGGGTGCTGCACCGGGCCCGGGCCAGTCCGCTCGTGGCGCTCGGGGTCCTCGTCGTCCTCACGACCGGGTTGGTCCCCTCCCGCAGCCTCGGGTGGCCGCCGGCGGGGTGGCGACTCGTGGCCTGCGACGTCGGGCAGGGGGACGGGCTGGTCCTCGCCTCGGGCCCCCGTCGGGCGGTGCTCGTCGACGTCGGCCCGGAGGACGGGGACGTCGACGGCTGCCTGGACCGGCTCGGGGTGCGCTCGCTCGATGCGGTGGTGCTCACGCACTTCCACGAGGACCACGTGGCCGGTCTCGAGGACGCGGTGGACGGGCGGGCGGTCGGGACGCTGCTCGTCACTCCCGAGGCCGATCCCGAGTGGGCGGCCCGGCAGGTCCGGGAGGTCGCCGCGGAGCACGACGTGCCGGTGCGCACGGTCGTGGCAGGCGACCGCTTCGAGCTCGGTGGGGTCACCGCGACGGCGTGGTGGCCGGCCCGTCCGGTCTCCGGGGGTTCTGAGGCCAACAACGCGAGCATCGTGCTCCACGTGCGCAGCGGGGAGGTGGACGCCCTGCTCCTCGGGGACATCGAGCGTGAGGCCGGGCACGCCCTGCTGCTGGCGCTGCGCCGGGACCCGGCGATGGCCGCGGCCGCGGAGGGGCTCGAGGTACTGAAGATGCCGCACCACGGGTCGAGCAACCTCGACGAGGGCTTCATGGACGAGGTTGCCGCTCCGGTGGCGATCATCAGCGTCGGCGCCGACAACGACTACGGCCACCCCACGCCCTCGGCCCTCGACTGGGCCACGGGCCACGCTTCCCGGACCCTGCGCACCGACCTGCACGGTGACATCGCGGTCCTCGACGGGCCCACGGTCGTCACCGAGCGGCCCGGGTGAGGTCGCCCGGCAGGGTCCGCCGACTCAGACGGAGGCGGGCGTGGCCGTCGCGGCGGACGCGACGAGCGCCTCCAGCGTGGCGGCGACGGCCGGCACCTTGAGCAGGTCCTCGGTCGTGACCGCGTGGATCCGGCGGTGGCTCGTCGGGTCGAGCGGACGGATGACGACGTCCGGGTTGGAGGTCGCCGCACGGATCAGGTCGGGGATGAGCGCGACACCGAGACCGGCGGCGACGAACCCCTGGACCGCGACGTAGTCCTCGGTCTCGAAGGCGACCTTGGGCGCGAACCCCGCGTTGTTGGCGATCTGGAGCAGGTGCCCACGGCAGCGGGCGCACCCGGCGATCCAGTCCTCGTCGGTCAGGTCGGTCATCGCGATGACCTCCTGCCCGGCGAGGGGGTGGTCGCGGGGGAGGGCGACGCGCACCTCCTCCTCGAGCAGGGGGTGGACGGCGAAGCCCTCGAGGTCCTCCCCACGGGCGATGTCGCTGCCGTCGTAGGAGAAGGCGACCGCGAGGTCGACCTCACCGGAGCGCAGCGCGGCGATCGACTCGGGTGGTTCGGCCTCGGCGAACTGCACCGACAGGTCCGGGTACTGCTTGCGCACGGCGGCGAGCGCGCGGGGGACGAGCGTGACCGACGAGGAGGGGAAGGCCATGAGGCGCACCCGGCCGGAGCGCAGCCCGGCGATCGCGGCGACCTCCTCCTCGGCCGCGTCGAGCGCGGCGAGGACGGGTGCGGCGTGACGGGCCAGGACGCTGCCGGCCTCGGTCAGGCGCACGGAGCGACCGACCTTCTCGACGAGCACGGTGCCGGTGCGCTGCTCGAGCCGCTTGACCATCTGGGAGACGGCCGGTTGCGAGTAGCCGAGGGCGAGGGCAGCGGCGGTGAAGCTGCCCTCCTCGGCGATGGCGCGCATCACGCGCAGCCCTGCGGCGTCGATCATGCCGCCATGCTAAGCCGTGGGTGGTGGATCAGAGGTGCGGGTAGGTCGCATACTGAGCGGGTGATCGAGGACATCGCCCGCGTGCTGTCGGCGGGACCGGCGCTGGTGCTCACGGGAGCCGGCATGTCCACCGACTCCGGCATCCCCGACTACCGCGGCCCGGACGGCCAGCGGAAGGTCACGCCCATGCACCTCTCGGAGTTCGTCGCCAGCAGCGAGGCGCGGCGACGGTACTGGGCGCGCAGCTTCGTCGGCTGGCGCCGCTTCCACGCGGCCCGGCCCAACGCCGCGCACCATGCCGTCACCCGCCTGCAGGAGCTCGGAGCGGTGGGCCCGCTGATCACGCAGAACGTCGATGGCCTGCACCAGGCCGCCGGCACCCGCGAGGTCGTCGAGCTGCACGGCAACCTCGTCGACGTCGTCTGCCTCACCTGCGACGCGCGGGTCGCCCGTCCCGTCCTCGACGAGCGGATGGCCGCGGAGAACCCCGACTTCGACGTCGACAGCGACGAGATCCGACCGGACGGCGACGTGCGGCTCGACGCCGTGGACGTCGAGCGGTTCCGGGTACCGATCTGCACCTCGTGCGGACAGGACACGCTCAAGCCGGACGTCGTCTTCTTCGGGGGAGCGGTGGACAAGCCGAAGGTCCAGCACTGCTTCGACCTGACCGACCAGGCGCCGAGCCTGCTTGTGCTCGGCAGCTCGCTGCAGGTGATGTCCGGCCTGCGCTTCGTGCGCCGGGCGGCCAAGCGTGGGATCCCGGTCGCGCTGATCACCCGGGGGCCGAGCCGGGGCGACGACCTCGTCGACCACCGCGTCGACGGGGAGCTGGCCGACTCCCTTCGCTCCCTGACGCAGTCGTTGGACCGGGTGGCCGCGAGCGCCTGAGCCGGGTCAGCGCAGCGCGGCCCTGACGACCTCGGGGTCGGGGTTGGTGTGCACCTCGTCGCCGATGCGCACGGTCGGGACGGTCTCGTTGCCGCCGTTGACCGAGCGGACGAAGGCGGCCGCGTCGTCGTCCGCCCAGATGCTGACCCAGGTGGCCTTGTCCTTGTCCTTGCCCAAGGCGCCGCGCAGGCGCAGGCAGAACACGCACCCGGGCCGCCAGTAGATGACGACGGGGAACTCGCTGCGCCTCGCCTCGACCTTGGCGTGACCCGGCCCCCCGCGGCCGTTGAGCGGGGAGAGCCACCACGCGAAGACGAGGACGACGACGAACAGCACGAGGTCGGACCCGTCGCCACTGCGCACCCCTTGGGCCGCGAGCACGATGCCCGCGACGAGAAGGGCGAGTGCGGATCCCCATCTGCGCATGGGGCGATTGTGCCTCAGAGGCTGCGCAGGACCGCCGTCACCTTGCCCAGCACCGTCGCGTGGTCGCCGTCGATCGGCTCGAAGGCCGGGTTGTGGGGGAGCAGCCAGACGTGGCCGTCCTTGCGCTTGAAGGTCTTGACCGTCGCCTCGTTGTCGAGCATCGCCGCGACGATGTCGCCGTTGTCGGCATCGGGCTGCTGACGCACGACGACCCAGTCGCCGTCGCAGATGGCCGCGTCGACCATCGAGTCGCCGACGACCTTGAGCAGGAAGAGGGAGCCCTCGCCGACGACCTGCTTGGGCAGCGGGAAGACGTCGTCGACGAGCTCCTCGGCGGTGATCGGCACGCCGGCGGCGATCTCACCCAGGACCGGCACGTAGCTGGCCTCGGGCCGCTCGTCGCCGGAGCCGGTGAGGTCGACGTCCTCGTCCTGCGCGGTGGCGCCACCGCGCATGCCGCCGAAGTCGGCGGTGTCGGCGATGACCGCCTCGGCGTCCGCATCGGGGGAGATGACCTCGATCGCGCGGGGGCGGTTGGGGTCGCGGCGCAGGTAGCCCTTGCGCTCGAGGGAGGAGAGCTGGTGGGCGACCGAGCTGGGGCTGGTCAGGCCGACGAGCTGCCCGATCTCTCGCAGGCTCGGCGGGTAGCCGCGGGTCGCGACGGCGGTGCGGATGACCTCGAGCACCTTGCGCTGCCGGGCCGTGAGGCCGTCACCGGAGTCCCGCTCCGGGAGGTGGCGCACGGTGCCGTCGTCGCCGCCGGAGTCCGTGCTTATGTCCTTGCCGCTGCCCTTGCTCATCTCGACCCTTCCGTCCGGTGTCACCAGCGTTGTCGGTGGTCGCTGGTCAACTTCTCGGTAGTGGAGACAGTAGGACGATCGAACAGGTATTTCAAACATGTGTTCGAGCGTGTTGTTGATCTTCTTCGAACATCCGTGCTAGACATCGTACAGACGTTCTATCGAACACCGGTTCGATAGGACACGCCACGAGGAGGACCAGATGACCGCACTCACCGTCACCCACGGCGCGCCGGTCGGTGCGCCCGCAGTCCGACCGACCCGCACCCGCCACCTGCACTCCGTCCCCACGGGCGACGCGGTCGGCACCCCGACGAAGGGGGCGGTGCGGCTGACCCGCCGCGGTCGCCTCACGATGACCCTCACCACGGTGGCCCTCGCCTCGGTCGCCGGCGCGGGGATGGCCTTCGGTGGCCCTTCCGCCTCGCCGCAGGAGGTCACCGTCGAGTCGGGGCAGACCCTGACCTCGATCGCCGCGGTTGAGATGACCGGCGTCCCCACCGACGATGCGATCGCCCAGATCCGTCAGGCCAACGACCTGGCCACGAGCCACGTGCACGCGGGGCAGACCCTGGTCATCCCCACCCCCTGAGAACCTCCCGGGCCCATCGACCCAGCCCGGGCCGGCAGTCGGCCACCTCCGCATCCCGGAGGTGGCCGACGTGCGTGTCAGGGGTGCTCGAGGTGCCGACGGGGGTCGGTCGAGGCGCCGCGCTCGAGTGTGTCGGCGAGCTGATCCCCGGCATTCCGGCCCTGTGTGCAGGTCGGTGACCGCTCACCGACGGCGCCACGCCGGGGACTTGCATCCGTTGTGTGACAGGGGTCTAATGGTCACTACATCTAGTGGTTACACAGATGTCATTCGTCCACATCTAGTACACAGGATGAGTTCGGTTCTCCACAGGATTCGGGGAATCGTCCCCATCCCGTCCACCGTTTCATCCACAGGCACACCCCTACGAACCGAGAGGAGTCGGGCCATGCACTGTCCCTTCTGCCGGCACACCGACTCCCGGGTCATCGACAGCCGGACCACCGACGACGGCAGCGCGATCCGCCGCCGCCGCCAGTGCCCGGAGTGCTCCCGGCGCTTCACCACGCTGGAGAGCGCGAGCCTGTCGGTGACCAAGCGGTCGGGTGCTGCCGAGCCGTTCAGCCGGGCCAAGGTGCTCGCCGGTGTCCGCAAGGCCTGTCAGGGCCGCCCGGTCACCGAGGACCAGCTCGCCCTCCTCGCCCAGCGCGTGGAGGAGAGCATCCGCTCGCAGGGCAGCGCCGAGATCGACGCCCACGAGGTGGGCATGGCGATCCTGCCGCCCCTGCGGGACCTGGACGAGGTCGCGTACCTGCGCTATGCGTCCGTCTACCAGTCCTTCGAGTCGCTCGAGGACTTCGAGGCGGCCATCAGCGCCCTGCGCCGCGAGCACGCGACCGCCACCGAGGGCGCCACCACATAGACCCCCGGGTACCGATACGCGAATGGGCTGTCGGTGCCCGGTGCAACCGTAAGAACCGTACACACGGATCGAGGAGAGAAGAGCATGACCGAGACCGCCGGCAAGTCCAGCGCACGTCGCGGCTCCCGCACGACCAAGGGGCTGACGATCGAGCGCATCCACACCACCGAGGGCGTGCACCCGTACGACGAGGTGACGTGGGAGAAGCGTGACGTCGTCCAGCAGAACTGGA
Organism: Janibacter sp. DB-40; assembly: GCF_029510815.1. Lineage (NCBI taxonomy): Bacteria > Bacillati > Actinomycetota > Actinomycetes > Micrococcales > Intrasporangiaceae > Janibacter > Janibacter sp. DB-40. Next base: position 1,186,887 of record NZ_CP120360.1, read on the forward strand.
AGACCGGCGCGACGATCTTCGAGCAGCGCGGGGTCGAGTTCCCCGACTTCTGGTCGCTGAACGCCTCGACGATCGTGACGACGAAGTACTTCCGCGGCGCCCTGGGCACCCCGGAGCGCGAGACCGGTCTGAAGCAGCTCATCGACCGCGTCGTGCTCACCTACGTCAAGGCCGGCAAGGACAACGGCTACTTCGCCACCGACACCGACGCCGAGATCTTCGAGCACGAGCTGACGTACGCCCTGCTCCACCAGATCTTCAGCTTCAACTCCCCGGTGTGGTTCAACGTCGGCACGCAGAGCCCGCAGCAGGTCAGCGCCTGCTTCATCCTCTCCGTCGACGACTCGATGGACTCGATCCTCAACTGGTACAAGGAGGAGGGCTTCATCTTCAAGGGCGGCTCCGGCGCCGGCCTGAACCTCTCCCGCATCCGCTCCTCCAAGGAGCTGCTCTCCTCCGGCGGCACCGCCTCCGGCCCGGTCTCCTTCATGCGTGGTGCCGACGCCTCCGCCGGCACGATCAAGTCCGGTGGCGCGACCCGTCGCGCGGCGAAGATGGTCGTGCTGGACGTCGACCACCCGGACATCGAGGAGTTCGTCGAGACCAAGGCCCGCGAGGAGCACAAGATCCGTGCGCTGCGTGACGCCGGCTTCGACATGGACCTCGGCGGCTCGGACATCACCTCCGTGCAGTACCAGAACGCGAACAACTCGGTGCGCGTCAACGACGAGTTCATGCGTGCGGTCGAGGACGGGACCGAGTTCGGTCTGAAGTCGCGCACCGACGGCTCGGTCATCGAGAGCGTCGACGCCCGCGAGCTCATGGGCAAGATCGCCCAGGCCGCGTGGGAGTGCGCCGACCCGGGCATCCAGTACGACGACACGATCAACGACTGGCACACCAATCCCGAGTCGGGTCGGATCACCGCGTCGAACCCCTGCAGCGAGTACATGTCCCTGGACAACTCCTCCTGCAACCTCGCCTCGCTGAACCTGCTGAAGTTCCTCGGCGACGACGACACCTTCGACGCCGAGCGCTTCCAGAAGGTCGCCGAGCTGGTCATCACCGCGATGGACATCTCGATCTGCTTCGCGGACTTCCCGACCGACCCGATCGGTGACACCACGCGCGACTACCGCCAGCTGGGCATCGGCTACGCCAACCTCGGCGCGCTGCTCATGGCGACCGGTCACGGCTACGACTCCGACGGCGGTCGTGCCCTCGCGGCCTCGATCACCTCGCTGCTCACCGGTGCCTCCTACAAGCGCTCCGCGGAGCTGGCCGGCATCGTCGGCCCGTACAACGGCTACGCCCGCAACGCCGACGCGCACAAGCGCGTCATGCGTAAGCACCAGGCGGCCAACGACGAGATCCGCACGCTGCACTCGATGGACCGCTCGGTCCACCAGGCCGCCACCAAGGCCTGGGACGCGGTCGTCAAGGTCGGCGAGAAGAACGGCTACCGCAACGCCCAGGCGTCGGTGCTCGCTCCCACCGGGACCATCGGCTTCATGATGGACTGCGACACCACCGGCATCGAGCCGGACTTCTCGCTGGTGAAGTTCAAGAAGCTCGTCGGCGGCGGCTCCATGCAGATCGTCAACCTGACGATCCCGCGTGCGCTGAAGCTGCTCGGCTACACCGAGGAGACGTCCGAGGCGATCGTCGAGTACATCGCCGACAAGGGGCACGTCATCGACGCCCCGGGTCTGAAGCCGGAGCACTACGAGGTCTTCGACACCGCCATGGGTGAGCGTGCCATCGCGCCGATGGGCCACGTGCGGATGATGGCTGCGGTGCAGCCCTTCCTCTCCGGTGCGATCTCCAAGACGGTCAACCTGCCGGAGAGCGCCACGGTCGAGGAGATCGCCGACGTCTACTCCGAGGGCTGGAAGCTCGGCCTGAAGGCGCTGGCGGTCTACCGCGACAACTGCAAGGTCGGTCAGCCGCTGTCCGACGGTGGGTCCACGGCGAAGGGGGCCAAGGCCGACGCCGAGGCCGCTGCGGCGGAGTCGGCGAAGGTCGTCGAGTACCGCCCGCTGCGTCGTCGCCTGCCGAAGCGTCGCACCTCGCAGACCACGAGCTTCGCCGTCGGTGGGGCCGAGGGGTACCTGACCGCCGGCACGTACGAGGACGGCGAGCTGGGCGAGATCTTCCTGAAGTTCGGCAAGCAGGGCTCGACCCTGGCCGGTCTGATGGACGCCTTCTCCATCGCGATCTCGATCGCGCTGCAGCACGGCGTGCCGCTGGAGACCTACGTCGAGAAGTTCACCAACCTGCGCTTTGAGCCGGCCGGCATGACGGACGACCCGGACGTGCGGATGGCGCAGTCGATCATGGACTACGTCTTCCGTCGCCTCGCGCTGGACTACCTGGACTTCGACACCCGGTCCTTCATGGGCATCCACACCGCCGACGAGCGGTCGCGCCAGCTGGAGACCGGGTCGTACGCCCCGTCGTCCTCCGAGGACGACAGCTACGACGACGAGTCCTACAGCCAGACCGTGGCCACCACGGAGGCCCGGCCGGCCGCCAAGGAGGAGTCGACCGACACCTCCGGTACCGGCAGTGCTTCCGCACGCGAGGCCGACGCCACGATCCACTCCTCGGCCGAGCTCATGGAGAAGCTCCAGGGCAAGGCCTCGGACGCACCGATGTGCATGACCTGCGGGACCAAGATGCGCCCCGCCGGCTCCTGCTACGTCTGCGAGGGTTGCGGCTCGACCAGCGGTTGCAGCTGATCCGCTGAATAGACGTCGGGCCCCGGCTCTAGCAAGCCGGGGCCCGACAGCAGGAGATGAGCTCCTGTCCCTTTCCGGGGGTTGCCAGGATCACTCATCCCTGCTCGTCACACAAGTACGAGCGAGGAAGGAGGTGGGATCCATGGCCTACAAGAGTGCTAAGTCTGGACGCTTCATCACGAAGAAGCATGCCAAGTCCAGCCCCAACACCACGTACAAGCTCGGCAACTCCAGGAAGAAGAAGGGCAAGTAGGCCTTCTGATCGGCCGGTCTCGATGGATATTCATCGAGGCCGGCCGATTCTTTGATTTGGGCGCCGGTGGGCGGTCTTGCTCATGAAGTCCTACGAAGCAGCGGCCGCGGAGATGTAGATGCTTTGGGGGAGAAGGTTGTGAAGTCGCCAGGTGAAGGCGATCGGACGTTCTCCCTTGTGGCTCACATAGGAAGCTGGGCCGAGGAAGACGTATGGTGCGCCGCCGCCGAAGTCGTTGACCTTGCTATCGCGGGCGAACAGCAAGATGTGCGTCCCCTTGGCTTCATGATGGATGTATCGCTGGCCCGTCGCGGACCGGACTGTGGTGCTGGACTGCGACTCCCAGTGGAAGAGCTCTGGACTGATCGCGTAGTCCCGGTACATCGTCGTAGGCGAGTAATCAGCCTCGGACTTCTTAAGCGTGATGAAGAAGGCGTCGGAGTCGATCTCGGGCGAGTACAGGACGCCCTCGCGGAAGCTGTTCGGTGCACGACCACCGAGTGAGGCGTACCGAAGGGCGGCGACGGCTTCCTCACGCGTGTAGCGAGCATGTACATGCAGCGGCAGGGTGCCGAGGTCGCCGACGAGAGGCCGCGTGACGTGAGTGGCATGGTCCAGTCCCAGCTCGATGACCTGGCGAAGGTCGTCGCGAACATTGAGCTCATCCCGTAGAGCACGCAGTCCGGCGTCATAGGTCGTGAAGCCTCCACCGCCTGTCCACAGTGAGAAGAAGAGCATTCTGCCGAACTCCCGCATGCGTGGGCTGGCCGTGCCGTACGCAGGCGCGTCGTCATTGAGCCACGTGAGGTATGCCTGCGCTCGCTCGGGGTCATCCACGTGCGAGAACGCCCGGACACGCTTCAACAGCAGCTGTTCCTGGGGTCCCTCCTGTGCCGTCGGCAGGTCGGCATCGCGCCGTAGGCGAGTCCACGACCGATCCGACCTGACTACGTCCGCAAGGTCGACGCCGGTCTCGTCGAGATAGGTCGCAAGACTGTCGGTGGGGTGGTTCCGCAGCTCGGTCGCGAGGACCTTCCACCGAGTCGTCAGTTGGCCCTTCAGGTTTTCCAGCACCACGTCCTGGGTCTGCTCGTCGAGGACGATCTGACAGCCGGAGGGCAAGAACGGAAAGCCTCTGTCGACCTGGTCGGCTAGAGCCTTCCGGGTGGTACCAGTCAGGGCTCGGAATCGGTCGGCGAATCGGAAGGACTTGTTCTGATGGCCTACGAAGTCCAGAGCTGTGAGCACCGCCTTGTCGTCCGCTCTGCGAAGTCCACGCCCCAGCTGCTGCAGGAAGATGGTCGCTGATTCAGTCGGCCGGAGGAAGAGGACGGTGTCGACGGAGGGAAGGTCGACCCCTTCGTTGAACATGTCAACCGTGAAGACGACAGCGACGCGACCCGCACGCAGGTCCGATAGAGCCTGGGTGCGATCGGCACTACCGGGATGACTCGTCACGGCAACCGCGGGAACGCCAGCGTCGGTGAACACTCTTGACATGTATTCCGCGTGCGCGACCGATACGCAGAACCCGAGCGCCTTCATCTTGCGGGGAGACGTGATCTTGTCGCGGATCGCCTGCAGGATCAGGGCAGCGCGAGCGTCGTTGCCGGTGTAGACCTTCTCCAGCTCGTCCGTGTCGTACGCACCGCGCTTCCAGGTGAGCGCGCTGAGATCGGTCCCGTCTGAGATGCCGAAGTAGTGGAAGGGGGACAGGAGCTCCGAGGCCAGGGCATCCCACAGACGCAGTTCTGCAGCAATACGACCATCGAAGAATGTCTGGGCGACATCGGTGCCATCGGCCCGCTCTGGTGTGGCCGTCAATCCCAGCAGCTCGGACGGTTCGAGGTGCTTGAGGATGTTGCGGTAGGTCCGAGCCTGCGCGTGGTGGAACTCGTCGATAACGACCACCTCGAAGTGGTCGGCCGGGATGTTGGTTACGCCGTAGGAATTGAGCGATTGCACCGACGCGAAGACGTGCTCCCACCGTTCGGGACGAGTCCCGCCGACGTAGAGCTCGCCGAAGTCCTGATTGCGCAGCACCTCGCGGTACGTCCGAAGACTTTGGGTCAGGATCTCCTGACGGTGGGCGACGAAGAGAAGCCGTGGCAGGCGCCCCTCGCGCTGGTATAGACGTCGATAGTCCAAAGCGGCCAACACCGTTTTTCCCGTCCCAGTGGCGGCAACGACAAGATTGCGATGACGGTCGTGAACGACGCGTTCGACGTCGAGGGACTCAAGCATCTCGGCCTGGTACGGGAAGGGCTGCACGTCGAGGCCGGAGATCGAGATCGTGACTCGGTCCGGTTTCGTGCCGCCCCCTGACGCTAGAAGCAGAGCGTCATCGAGCCGGTCTCGGTCGCGGTTCGGGTCGTAATCCTCGAAGGAGCTGTCGTTCCAATAGGTCTCAAACGTTGCCTCGAACTTGTGCATGAGTGCAGGGGTCGCAATGGCAGAGAGACGGACATTCCACTCGACACCATCGAGAAGCGCGGCCCGCGAGAGGTTGGAGGAGCCGACGTAGGCCGTGTTGAAGCCCGTGCGTCGGTTGAACAGCCATGCCTTCGCGTGGAGGCGAGTGCGGAGCGAGTCGTACTGGATCTTCACCTGGGCGCCGAACTCGTTCACAAGACGGTCTAGCGCCTGACGTTCAGTTGCTCCCATGTAGGTGGTGGTGATGACGCGCAGGGGGATCCCGCGGTCACGCAGTCGGCGCAGCTGCGGTTCGAGCAGGCGCAAGCCGTACCACTTCACGAAGGCGATGAGCAGGTCGACGGAGTCGGCAGTCTCCAGCTCGGCCCGCAGCTCTGAGCCCAGACTTGGTTCACCGATCGAGTTCGTCAGGAGCGCAGCATCGGACAGGGGAGTGGATGGACGGTCTGGTGCGATGTACTCCACGCCGGGCCCGGCCGGACGGTGAAGGAAATGGAGCTGACGGCTACCGGACCCGAGCAAGTCGGTCTCATTCCCCAGCTGAGTCAGGATCCGATTGACGAGGTCACGTCTGTGTGCCGGGTCCTTCTCATCCCGCAGCGCTCGTTCAACAGCATTGCGCACATGACGTGCCAGAACGTGCGGTTCATCCCCGCTGTCGACGTCATAGATCAGGCGAGTGTCGTCGGGGCGCTCATCGAGCAACTTCTCAAGCCGGGCCGTCAGCAGCGACTCGTACATGCCCTCGGGGAGCGCGTCATTGAAGGTCACGGGGGGAGCTTGCCAGGGGGCAGGGACATCCCGCCGTCGAGACCGTGTTTCGTTATACGTACGTCGCTTGAATCAACTGGACCGCGGGAATGTCGGCAGGCGCCCAGTCGAGTTGCGACAGCTCGACCGGCGCCACCCACCTAACCTCCAGATGCTCAGTGAGCTCAGGCATACCTGTGAGGAGTTGGCCGTAGAAGGTCGTGAGGGTGACCAGCGCGAAGTCGTACTCATGGTGCGTCGTCGTGAGTCGGTCACCGACCGAAATATGACACCTCAACTCCTCCATGATCTCGCGCTCGAGTGCCTCGGCTGGCGTTTCGTCGGTCTCGACCTTCCCGCCAGGAAACTCCCACATTCCGGCCAGGGGTCCGGTTGCTCGTTGGGCGCAGAGGATCCGGTGATCGGACACGATGACTGCACCGACCACGTCGATGGACTTCTTCATTGATCCCTTCCGGACATGCGCTGCAGGAGAGCTTAAGGCGTCCTCGTCCACTACTTGGTAGCCGCCTCAACGGTGCTGGTCTCCGAGCCTGGCAACGGCCAGTGCAACTACTCCACCCACAGCAGAACCGATCGCCTCTAAGGTAAGGCCGTATCAACTGCGTGCCGGGGAGAGGACCATGCGGATGGAGACAACTGGAGCGCGCGAGGCGACAGACAAGCGGATGCGTTTGCGCTATGCCGGAGTGTGCCGGCTTTGCGGCACGGATCTGGCCGCTCGTGCGGACGCGATCTATGAGAAGGCCACGAGAACCGTTCGTTGCGTGGACTGCAGCCCGTCTGTCCCCACAGTTGGTGGGGACGCCCAGCCTGACAGCACTGTCCCTGGCCCCGCCACGGCCCCGAAACAAACTCCGGCAGACGCACCTCCAACTGGAGCGGGTTCGTCCGCTCGTCGCGAGTATGAGCGGCGCAAGGCCAAGGACGAGGAGCGACTGCGTCAGAAGTGGGGTCGGCTGGGTGGTGTCGCCGTCGCTCTTTCAGATGAGCGGCAGAGCACGAAGGCCTGGGCAACGGGCGCCGTTGGCGAAGAGCGACTCGGCGCCCGGCTTGATGGCTGCGTGTCTGCCTCACTTGCGGTTCTTCATGACCGTCTCATCCCGGGCAGTCGGGCCAACATCGACCACCTCGCCATCACCCCTGGCGGGATCTGGATCATCGATGCCAAGTGCTACAAGGGTCGCCCGCGAATCGAGATCGAAGGGGGCATCCTCCGGCCTCGTGTCGACAAGCTCATCGTCGGTCGTCGCAACTGCACCAAGCTCGTCGACGGGGTTCAGAAGCAGGTGTCTATCGTTCGCGAGATCGCTGGCGAAGCACCAGTTGTTGGAGCGTTGTGTTTTGTGGGCGCCGACTGGCCGCTCATCGGTGGATCGTTCACCACGCGTGGAGTTCATGTGCTCTGGCCGAAATTGCTGACAAAGATGCTCTGCAAGGAGGGGCCAGTTCTCTTGGATGTTGCAGAGACCGAGGCAACTCTCGCGTCAAGCTTGTTGCCTGCGTGAGTCACGGGGTCAAGGCTCCGCACATTAGTTCGCCGCGGGGATGTCCCTAGGGGCCAGGAGTAGCTTCGCGCAGGATGTGGATGAGTTCTGCAGCTCGATCGCGATCGAGCTCAATCGTCTGGCTGGCTTTGCCGAGAAGCTTCCGTTCATCTGAACCGTAGGTCTCGAGCTGAACAGCCAGGGTCCCATCCGGCATGTCCACAGTTCGGTATCCGCAACTGGACGTCGTCGTGGTCCTCGATGCCTCGCCGGAAGTCTTGGCTTCAAAATCGCGCACATGCACCATGGCCAATGTGTACCAGGGCTCGAGGCTCGAGGGGCCGATCCGACGCCCGGGTGATGTCGGTGGCCGCTGCCAAACTAGGACACATGTTCGAGGATGAGATGGCCATGGTGGAAGAGTCCTTCCGAGGACTGGGCAACGCCCGCGAGAGGGTGAGCGCACGCGGCGGGCGTGCCGACGAGCAGACTCTGACGCGGGCGCTCGAGACCACGGAGCGGCTCAGACGGGCAGCCGATGCCCTGGAGCTCTCGGTGATCGGACAGGCCGTGCGGTGGGGTGAAGAGCGCGGGCCGGACGGGATCTATCGCGCCGTGCACCTCGATGAGGGTGAGGTCGCGGAGTTCGCCGTCGAGGCCGTCGGCGTCACCTTGCGGGCCAGCACCTATGAAGCCAGAGGACGATGCGACCTTGCGGCTCGTGCGGTCACCGACCTGCGCGAGCTCGCCGATCTCATCGCCGACGGACGACTCCGGGAGCGGGCCATGGGTGTCGTCGCCAAGGAGACCCGCCTTGCCGAGCCCCACGCCGTGGCAGAGGTGGTCGCCCATCTCATGGCACCGATGCGTGGCCGACCCGACTCGATCCGCATCGTCGAGCTGGAGGAGCGCGAGATCCGCAAGGCCTGCCGTCGCATTCTGCAACGGGTCCAGCCCGACCTGCTGAGTGGCGAGAGCCAGCGCAACCGCCGCGAGCAGCTGGAGGCCCGCTTCAGCGCCGGCCCTGTCGGCACCACGGATCTGCACGCGACCCTTCCCAGCGAGCTCGCACTGACCCTGAAGTCCGCCATCGACGAGGCCGCAAAGCAACGTCTCGGTGACGACCCCGACCTCACCGCCGGGGCAGCCCGCGCTTTGGGCCTGGTCGACCTCGCCCTGCGCGGGGTCGAGGTCACCGCCCACGTCAGAGTCGGTATCCCCGTCATCACCTCCGCTGCCTCGCGTCTCGCGTTCGCCCCCTACGAGGGGGGCGAAGGGGGTGGTGGTCGTGGCAGCCTGGGCCAGGACCTGCACGGCCCCACTGCTCGCGAGGGCCGGCTCGTCACCGGCGACGGAGCCGACGCGGTGGAGGTGCTCGCGGAGGAGTGGGCTGGTGACGCTGTGAGCTCCCAGGTGCCGACCACGTTCGGCCCGGACGGACCCCCTTCGTGGATCAGCGGTTGCGACATCCCCGGCATCGGCTACATCCCGCCGGACGCCGTGGCCGCCCTCGTCAGCAATCTCGAGACGAAGGTCTCCCGAGCGCTCCTCGACGCACGTACCGGCACCCTCGTCGAGACCTCCAACCCGCGCTACGTCATCACCGACTCGATGCGTGAGTTCGTCGCTGCCCGCGACGAGGTGTGCCGCATGTGGGGCTGCAACCGGCAGGCGTGGCGAGGTGCCCTGATGCACGCGGCCGATCTGGACCACGCGCGGCCGTGGCCCGAGGGTCCGTCCTCCCCGAGCAACCTCTCCGGTCTCTGCCGTCACCACCACCTGCTCAAGCATTCCGAGCGCTGGGCGCACGTGCTCCACCCCGACGGCACCACCGAGTGGATCAGCCCCGGGGGCGTCTCCACAGTGACCTTCCCCGCCCAGTGGGTGCACACGGAGGACGAAGGGGGAGACCCCGCAGCTGTCACTTCGCCCCCTTGGGAGGGGGCGAACATCGACTGGCTGGATTCAGCCGTTGACGAGCTGCCGAAGGACAAGGTCGACGTCCTCGCCTCGCTACCCGAGGTGGTGCCCTTCTGAGTCACGGGACGACGCTCTGCCGAGGTGGAGGCTTCGGCATGGACACGGAGGTCCGTGCGACTAGTCGGACTCCATGTTCGTGACAGTCGCCCGGGCGACCTTCTCCAAGGCCTTGCCTGAGCCGGTGGCTCCTCCGACACTCGCTTGGGACAAGGTCACGATGTTGTGCCCAGCACGGATTGCGACCATGTCGAGACCGACGGCCATCCCCTCGGATTCCCCGGACATCCGGATCGCAGCGGACTCCTCACCCAGATTCGGGAACGACAGGCTGGAGACCTTGAAGGTCGTTGCCGTGCCGTCCTCGGTAGAGGTGAACTTCGAGCAGGTGGAGAGGGCATCGAGGAACTTCGTGAAGCTGTCCTCGGGAACGTCATCCGAGAAGGAGTTGATTTCCACCCCCAGGAAGGGGCCAAGCATCCCAGCGGTGTAGGTCTGGGAGGCCTCTCCGGTCGGGTCCTGATCCTGCTCTTCGGAGAGATCATCCATGATCGTCTGGCATTTGGCCGGTTCGATCGTTTCTTCCGATTCCGAGTCCGACTCGGAATCGTCATTGAGGGTGTTTTCGGGATCCACGCTCCACCCGGTGGGGAGCGCGGAGACCGGCGGCAGGGCTGCTTTGGCCTCCTCGTTCGTCAGTTCCCGACCGACAGTGTCCAGCTCGACCTCTTCGGTCTCCGAGCTGTCCTCCTGTGCACCTTCACCAGTCTCGGCAGAGGACTCCCCGACGGTCCCTGCCCGTTCGGGTGGGGAGTCGCCGCAACCTGCGAGCGCCACTGAGGCGACCAGGGCTACGGCGTATGCGTGCAGTCGTGTCCGTCGAACGACGTCGATCATGTGGTTCCAACTCCCCCGAGTGGCCGCCATTGGCGGAGGCGTAGACGGCTTCTGCCGCCACGGCCAAGATGCACGTCCCCAGTCGGTTCCTCCCATGGAATCCCATGAACCGTAAGGGTTTCGTTGTAATCCACAACGGTCTCAGCGCGGGTGCCAACAGAGGGTCGTCGGTACGTTCTTGCACATGGCACCGCTGCTGATCCCGGAGGACCCACGCTTCACGACCGACTCCGAGCGGGTGGTGTGGGAACGGCTGCGGGACACCCTTCGCCCCGAGGACACGCTGATCGCCAACCTGCGGTTCACCGACACCCGCAAGGACCACGAGGCCGACCTGGTCGTCGTCATGCCCGATGCCGGCGTGGTGGTCGTGGAGGTCAAGGGGGCCGGCGTACGCGTCGAGGACGGCAAGTGGAGCATCAAGCGCAACGGCAAGCGGAAGGGGATCGACCCGGTCGCACAGGCCCGCGACGCCAAGTACGCCCTCCGCGCCTACATCGACTCCGACCGGCGCTGGGCGCATTCCTCCAGGAGCACGGTGCGGTTCGCGCACGCGGTCGTCACCCCCTTCGCCGACCTCGGTCTGGGCTTCGACCTACCCGACTGCCCCCGGTGGATGATCCACGACCGGGGTGACCTGCCCCGTCTCGCCGAGCGACTGGCGGACATACCCCTCGGCTTCGAGACCCACATGCGCATCCCGACGGAGGACGACTGCGCGGTGATCGTCGACATCCTCACCGCCCGCGGGACCGACGCCGTCCCGTCCGTCACCGACGAGGCCGAGGAGCGCCAGCACCGCGCCGACCGCCTCACCGAGGAGCAGAGCCAGATCCTGCGCGTCACCCGACTGCTGCGCCGTGTGGAGATCCGCGGCGGCGCCGGCAGCGGCAAGACGGTCCTCGCCCTCACCCAGGCCCGACAGCTCGCGGCCGGTCGCGACGGACGACCCGCCGAGCGCGTCGCACTGCTCTGCTACTCGATCGGGCTGGCCACCCACTTCGCGCGCGAGGTCGCGACGTGGCCGCACCGCCAGCGTCCCTCCTTCGTCGGCACCTTCGAGGACCTGGCCAACCTCTGGGGGCTGCCCTCCGGCTCGCGGGACGACCCCGACTACTGGGAGGAGACCCTCCCTCTGCTCATGGCCGAGCGTGCCGAGCAGCTGCCGCCGGGGGAGCGCTACGACTCCTTCGTCGTCGACGAGGCGCAGGACTTCGCCGAGTCGTGGTGGCGTCCGATCGTTGCCGCGCTGACCGACGAGAGCGAGGGCGGCCTCTTCATCTACAGCGACGAGAACCAGCGCCTGTTCAACCGGTTCGGCCGGCCCCCTGTCCCGCTCGTGCCCCTCGTGCTCGACCACAACCTGCGCAACACCAAGCAGATCGCCGAGGTCTTCAAGCCCCTCGCGCCGTTGCGGATGCGGCTCGAGGGCGGCGACGGTCCCGACGTCACCTTCATCCCCGCGAGCCCCGGTGACGCGGTCGGTCGGGCCGACGACCAGGTGGACCTGCTCATCGACGAGGGGTGGGAGCCCGGGCACATCGCGCTCCTGACCACCGGCCACCGCCACCCCGTGCAGGTCGAGCGCCAGGAGGAGCTCGGGCAGGCCGGGTACTGGCGCACCTTCTGGGAGGACGAGGACGTCTTCTTCGGTCACGTCCTCGGGGCGAAGGGGATGGAGCGCCGCGTCGTCGTGCTGTGCATCAACGAGGACGGTACGCGGGAGCGGTTCCGCGAGCGGCTCTACGTCGGCCTGTCCCGGGCCACCGACCGACTCGTCGTCGTGGGCGACCCGACGGCCATCACGCACGCGGGCGAGCAGGTGGCCACGACCCTGCTCGATGCGGTGGATACAGTCGCCGCAGCACCGCACCAGTAGACAGGGGAGTAGGGGATCGTGAACGAGCACGCACCGGGTTGGTACGACCACGAGGGGGAGCGCCGCTACTGGGACGGCCAGCGGTGGACGCACTCCACGTCGGTGCCGCAGATCCCGGCCCCGGGCACGCCGCCGCACGGGCAGGTCCCGCCACCACCGCCCTACGGCCAGCCGGGTGCCTACGGCGGCCAGGCGCCCCCCTTCGCTGGCATGCCGATCGCGCGCAAGGAGCCGGCGCTGTCGCTGCTGGCCTCCTTCTTCGTCCCCGGCGTCGGCCAGATGATCAACGGCGACACCGGGCCGGGTCTGGCCTTCCTCAGCGCCTACCTCGGCGGCCTCGTCGCGGTCATCTGCCTGGGGTGGATCCTCATCGGGTTCTTCGGCATCCCGGTCGCCATCGGCGCGTGGATCTGGTCGATGATCGACGCCTACCAGGGCGCGGTGCGGTTCAACCAGCGAGCCGGGTACCCCGGCTGACCCGACCGGCGCGCCGGTCGGGCGCCGTCAGCACTCGATGACGTTGACGGCCAGACCGCCGCGCGCGGTCTCCTTGTACTTCACCTTCATGTCCCGACCCGTGTCCCGCATGGTCTTGACGACCTTGTCGAGGGAGACGATGTGCGAGCCGTCCCCGCGAAGGGCGGTGCGCGCCGCCGTGATCGCCTTCACCGAGGCGACCGCGTTGCGCTCGATGCACGGGATCTGCACGAGCCCGCCGACGGGGTCACAGGTCAGGCCGAGGTTGTGCTCCATGCCGATCTCCGCGGCGTTCTCCACCTGGGCGGCCGAGCCGCCGAGGACCGCGGCCATCGCACCGGCGGCCATCGAGCAGGCCGAGCCGACCTCGCCCTGGCAGCCGACCTCGGCGCCGGAGATCGAGGCGTTCTCCTTGTAGACCACGCCGATCGCGGCCGCGGTGAGCAGGAAGCGCACGATGCCGTCGTCGTCGGCGCCGGGCACGAAGTCGACGTAGTAGCGCAGCACCGCGGGGATGATGCCCGCCGCGCCGTTGGTCGGGGCGGTGACGACGCGCCCGCCGGCGGCGTTCTCCTCGTTGACCGCGAGGGCGTAGAGCGTCAGCCAGTCCATGCCGCGCAGCGGGTCCTCGTTGTTGGCGCCCTCGGCGCGCAGCCGGCGGTACAGCTCGGGCGCGCGTCGGCGGACCTTGAGGCCACCGGGCAGCACGCCCTCGCTGCGCACGCCGTTGTCGATGCACTCCTGCATCACCGACCAGATGTGCAGCAGCTCGGCACGCACCTCCTCCTCGGTGCGCCAGGACTTCTCGTTCTCCAGCATCACCTGGGCGATGGACAACCCGGTCTCCTCGCAGATCGCGAGCAGCTGGTCACCGGTGGTGAAGGGGTGGGCGACCGGGGTCGTGTCGGCGACGACCTTCGTCGAGCCCGACGCGTCCTCGCCGACGACGAAGCCGCCGCCGACGGAGTAGTACGTGTGGCTGCTGATCGGCTCCTCGCCCTCGCCCCACGCGGTGAAGGTCATGCCGTTGGGGTGCAGCGGCAGGGTCTTGCGCCGGTGCAGCACGAGGTCCTCCGCGTCGTCGAAGGCGATCTCGTGCTCACCGAGGAGGGGGAGTCGTCCCGAGTCCCGGATCCGGCTCAGCGTCCCGGTGACCGAGCGCGGGTCACACACCTCAGGGCGCTCGCCGGAGAGACCGAGAAGAACGGCCGTGTTGGAGCCGTGGCCGTGGCCGGTCGCGCCGAGCGAGCCGAAGAGCTCGCCCTTGACCCGGCGGACCTGGTCGAGGACGCCCTCGTCGCGCAGGGTCTCGCCGAAGGTCACCGCCGCCCGCATGGGGCCGACGGTGTGCGAGCTCGACGGGCCGATGCCGATCGAGAAGAGGTCGAAGACACTGAGTGCCACGGAAGTTGACTCCTGGGTGCTCGGGTTGGGCACGGACGGCCGTCGCCATGGGTGGACGACGTGCCGCTCATCACATTACCTGCGCCGGCTGAGCGCGAACGTGCCCCGAAGCGCGAGGGAGGAGCCGCGACGGGCTCTGTGGAAAAGCTCGCGGCGCGTCCGCCCGACGTGGCCATGATGAAGGGCATGACATTCGAAGACCTGCCCGGTGACTGGCCCACCCGACCCCTGACCGACACCACCGTCGCACCCGACGTCGTCGACCTCGTCGTGCGCGAGAGCGACCGCGAGGGCGGGTGCCTGAGCCTCCTGCTGTGCGGCGATGACCACCGCATGCTCCAACCGGTGACGATCACCGACCTCGCCGGTGAGCCGCACGTCCGTCACCGCGAACCCTTCGACTCCTTCCTCGGCCACCTGGGCAGCGAGCTCGGCGGGATCGTCGTCGCCGTCGGTCGGCCCGGTGGACTCCAGCCCGACGACGAGGCGCGTGCCTGGCACGAGGCGGCGATCGCCTCCTGCCGCGAGCACGGGGTGCCGCTCCTGGGCACCTACCTCGCCACCGCGCACGGCGTCGTCGAGATGCCGGTGTGGGACGAGCTGCGGGCCGCGGGTTAGAGCTGCCCGTTGATCTGCTCGGTGATCGCGGTGCCGATGCCCGAGGCGAAGCCCTCCGGGTCCTCGTGCGCGGCGGGTGACTCCGGCACGATCACGTCGACGAGCCCGTCCTGCAGCATCTGGGCGGCACCCACCCGCTGCCGGGCCGCGAGCAGGGGAGCGTGGGCGGTGTCCTTGTACAGGATCGCGCTCGCACCCTCCGGCGGCAGCGGCGACAGCCAGGCATTGCTCGAGGCGATGACCCGCCGGGCGGGCAGCATCGCCAGGGCGCCACCGCCCGTGCCCTCGCCGAGCAGCACCGAGACGCTCGGCACGGTCAGCGCGGTCATGTCCGCGATGGAGCGGGCGATCTCGCCGGCCAGCGCGCCCTCCTCCGCGTGGGGGGAGAGGTCCGCGCCGGGGGTGTCGATGACGGTGACGAGCGGCAGCCCGAGCTCGGTGGCCATCCGCATCCCGCGCCGGGCCTCGCGCAGCGCGGCCGGGCCCATCGACTCGGAGACCTGGTAGCGCCGGTCCTGCCCGACGAGCACGCACGAGCGTCCCCCGAAGGACGCCAGCGCCAGCATCACGCCCTTGTCCAGCTCCCCGTAGCCGGTGCCGTTGAGCGGGATGACGTCGTCGGCGGCGTACCGCAGCAGCTCGCGCACGCCGGGCCGGTCGTCCCGCCGGGTCACCGTGATCGCCGACCAGAGCGCGTCGACCTCCTCCTGCGTCGGCTCCGGCCGGGAGACGAAGGGGGTGACCCGCCAGACCAGGTCCTCCCCGTCTGCCGCGGGGGAGCCGGGGGAGGCGTCGCGCGCCTGCGGGTGCGTGTGCCCCTCGGTCGTCGCGGACAGCAGCGTCAGCGCGCGCGAGGCGATCCCGGCGAGCTGGTCGGTGGGCACGACGGCGTCGACGATGCCCTTGTCGACGAGGTTCTCCGCGAGCTGCACCCCCTCCGGGAAGGGCTGGCCGTTGACCGTCTCGTAGACGACCGGGCCGAGGAAGCCGATGAGGGCCTCCGGCTCGGCGATCGTCATGTGCCCCAGGGACCCCCATGACGCGAAGACCCCGCCGGTCGTGGGGTGGCGCAGGTAGACGAGGTAGGGCAGGCCCGCCGCCTTGTGCGCGACGACGGCCGCGGAGATGTCGACCATCGTCACGAAGGCCGGAGTGCCCTCCTGCATGCGCGTGCCGCCGCTGGCGGTCGCCGCGATGAGGGGGAGGCGCTCGGTCGTGGCCCGACGGACCGCGGCGACGATCCGACCGGCGGCGGCCCGGCCGATCGAGCCCGCGAGGAAGCGGAACTCCCCGACGATCAGTGCGGCGTCGTGGCCGTGGATCCGGGCCGAGCCGGTGAGCACCGACTCGTCGGTCCCGGCCCGCTCGGCGGCGCGGTCGAGCGTGTCGAGGTACGTCTCGTCCAGGCCGTCGAGATCGAGGGACTCGTCCCAGGAGACGAAGGTGCCCTCGTCGACGACCGTGTCGATCAGCTCGTGGGCAGTCAGGCGACGCGAACTCATGCCGTGATCGTCCCAGTCCCGCCGCTCGGTAACCTTGCGCCGTGCTTGTGCCCTTGACCACTGTCGTGATCGTGGCCGTCGGCGTGCTCGGGGTGATGGCCCTCGTCTACATGCTGATCAACCGCCTCGTCGACGACGCCATGCTGCTCGTGACCGCCGTCGTCGAGCTGTCCCTGCTCGTCCTCGTCGTCGCCAGCGCGATCGCGCAGGGGGCGGTGACTGGCACGGGGCAGGGCGCGACGATGCTCGCGTACGCGCTGACGCTGCCAATCATCCCACCGGTCGTCGTCTTCATCGCGCTGAAGGAGAAGACCCGCTGGGCCATGGGCGTGGTCATCGCCGGCGCCTTCACCGTCGGTGTCATGGCCTACCGCATCCTGCAGATCTGGGACGTCCATGGCCCCGCCTGACGTGCCGACCGGCACCGGCCCGGGGCGGGTCGTCGTCGCCGTCTACGCCGTGCTCGCGCTCGCCGCGACCGGCCGCTCGGTCCTGCAGCTGACCCAGTACCTCGACCGGGCGCCGCTGGCGTACCTGCTCTCCGCGCTCGCGGCGGTGATCTACATCGTCGCGACCGTTGCCCTGGCGAAGGGGGGACGCACCGGCGCCCGGGTCGCCACCGGGGCGATCCTCGTCGAGGCCGTCGGGGTGCTCACCGTGGGCACCCTGTCCTACCTCGTGCCCGAGCTCTTCCCGGACAAGACCGTCTGGTCCCACTACGGAGCGGGCTATGCCTACGCGCCGCTCGTCCTCCCCTTCGTCGGGCTGTGGTGGATCCGAAGGGTGCGACGGGCCCGCCGCAGCGCGGGGGACTGACGGGGGACGCCCCCTTCGCCCGGGAGGTGAGACACCCTCCGCCGGACCACCGGCCGTCTCATATGCTCTGGGCAGGTCTTGAGCGCCAGCGGACAGCCCCGGCTAGCTGGCCGGCAACCCTCCTCCGCGGTGGGGTGCCCCGGGAGACGACCAGGTCCGTGGCAATCCGTCACGGTCAAGCGCGCACCACACCAGGAGCACAGACATGTCCGACCCGACCACGTGGAACTTCGAGACCAAGCAGATCCACGCCGGCCAGGCACCCGACCCGACGACCGGTTCGCGGGCGCTGCCGATCCACCAGACGACGTCCTACGTCTTCAAGGACACCGAGCACGCCGCGAACCTCTTCGGGCTCAAGGAGCTCGGCAACATCTACACGCGGATCATGAACCCGACCCAGGACGCGGTCGAGAACAAGATCGCCGCGCTCGAGGGTGGCGTCGCCGCCCTGATGACCGCCTCCGGCATGTCCGCGACGACCCTCGCGCTGATGAACGTCGCCGAGGCCGGTGACCACATCGTCGCCAGCGCCGCGCTCTACGGCGGCACGGTCAACCTCTTCCAGTACACGCTGCCGAAGTACGGCATCGAGGTCACGCTCGTCGAGGACCCGAGCGACCTGCAGGAGTGGAAGGACGCGGTCAAGCCGAACACGAAGGCCCTCTTCGGCGAGACCATCGGCAACCCCAAGGACGTCGTCCTCGACATTCAGGGCATCGCCGACATCGCCCACGGTGCCGGCGTGCCGCTGATCGTCGACAACACCATCGCCACCCCCTACGTCCTGCGTCCGATCGAGCACGGCGCCGATGTCGTCGTGCACGCCGCGACGAAGTTCCTCGGTGGCCACGGCACCTCGATCGCCGGTGTCATCGTCGACGCCGGGAAGTTCGACTACGCCGCCGACCCGGAGAAGTTCCCCAACTACAACGAGCCCGACCCGAGCTACCACGGCCTGCGCTTCGGACCGGACCTCGGCGTCAACGGCGCCATGGGGGCCAACCTGTCCTTCATCCTCAAGGCCCGCGTGCAGCTGCTGCGCGACCTCGGCCCGGCGATCTCGCCCTTCAACGCCTTCCTCATCGGGCAGGGCATCGAGACGCTCAGTCTGCGCATGGACAAGCACCTGGACAACACCCGCAAGGTCGCCGAGTACCTCGGTGGCCACGCGCAGGTGGAGCAGGTCATCTGGGCCTCGCTGCCGACCAGTGCCAGCTTCGAGAACGCGCAGAAGTACACGCCCAAGGGCGCCGGTGCGGTCATCTCCTTCGAGATCGCCGGCGGCCACGATGCGGGCCGGAAGTTCGTCGAGGGCCTGGAGCTGCACAGCCACCTTGCCAACATCGGTGACGTGCGCTCGCTCGTGATCCACCCCGCGTCGACGACCCACTCGCAGGGCCCGGAGGAGGACCGCCTCGCCGCCGGCGTCACCCCCGGCCTGGTGCGTCTGTCCGTCGGGCTGGAGAACGTCGACGACATCATCGCCGACCTCGAGCAGGGCTTCGCCGCCGCCAACGCCTGACCCACCTCGGTGGTTGAGGTGTGAGGAGCGCTAGCGACGAGCCTCGAAACCGCGTTGGTTGAGGTGTGAGGCCGCGCAGCGGGCGAGCCTCGAAACCCGCGGGGCCTGTGGACAACTCCACGGGCCCCGCGGCGTTCTTTCCTACGGTGTCCGCATGGGTGACGACGGGATCTCGATCGACGGCGAGGGCATCGCCCGCCTCGGGGATCGGCTCGGGGACATCGCGGACGGACTCGAGGATGCCGCGGCGAGGACCTCCGACGTGGCCGTCCACGGGTTCCCCTCCGGCACGGGCGAGCGGGCCCTCGACGGCGTCCTCGGCGACCAGGAGCTCCTCCGGGTCGAGGCGTGCCGCACGCTGCGCGCGCTGAGGGATCTGGCCCGGCACGCCGGTGGGTGCTTCATCAGCACCGAGCAGCAGGTCGACCTGCGCTTCCGGGGCGGCTCCTGATGGCCCTGCGGATGTTCCACACCGAGCTGGGGGAGCCGGACCTCCTGCGGACCCGGGCGTGGGCCATGCGTGCCCGAGCCGATGCGATGTGGGAGGCGGCGGCGCGGCTGCACGAGGTCTCGACGAAGGGGGTGTGGGACTCGCCGTCGGGCGTCACCTTCGCCTCGCGGGTGGACGAGTGCCCGCAGATGCTGCACCGCCTCGCCAGCACGCTGTCCGACGCGGCGCAGGTGATCGAGCCCTACGCGGACCTGCTCGCCGAGTCCCAGCGCGTCATGCGGATCGAGCGTGCGGCCTACGAGGAGCACGTGGCGACCTCGGACGCACTCGAGGCGCAGCTGGCCCAGCTGTCTCCCGAGGACCCGCGGTACGTGTCGGTGGACCGGCAGTGGCGCGATGCGGCAGACGAGCGGGAGTTCGCCAAGCGGCGCTACGAGCGCGAGGGCGAGCAGGCGACGCTCGACGAGGAGGCCGTCGCCAGACGCCTGGCGGACATCGGGGCCGACGCGAGCGACCCGTGGGGTTACGACCTCTTCGAGGGGTTGAGCGACCTCGGTCGGAGCCGGGCCGTCGACAACGTCCTGACGGACTTCGTGCCGCATCTGCGCCTGGTGGCACTGCTGCAGTTCGGCGACGCGATCGGCAAGCTCGGTCTGCGTGCCTTCTACGGCCAGGGCAGCTACTCGGGCGCGGGGAGGGCCGCACGACAGACGCTCTTCAACGTGGTGAAGGCCCCCCTGGGTGCCGGCGCCAAGGCCGACGACGCCGCACGGCGGACGAGCCGCGCGAGCGAGACCGCCGCGGCGAAGTCACGCCACGGCGATCCCGTCGGGGCATCCGGGAGCGGGTCGAAGCGTCTGCGGCACAAGGCCGGGACCAAGGTCCGGCAGACGACGTCAGGGGCGAGGGTCCGCGCCAAGCACGCCGTGCAGGATGGCTTCGAGCACGCCACCGGCACGCGCCTGATCAACAACATGACCTCCGACTGGGCGGCCATCGCGGGGGCGGGCCACGTGACGAAGGGGGCGCACGTCCTGAAGTACTCGGTCGCCGCCGCGGACACGGTCGACGGCACCGTCCGATCTGCGCGCACGACGGCCGGCGTGCTCAAGCCCCTCGCCGGGACGGACACGCGCAGGGATCGGCGAGAGGCCCCGGAGAGGGCGTCGCGCTGAATTCCGTTGCGCCCCCGCGCGCGACCGGTGGAGGATCGAGTGCATGACCTCGCGCGTGACCGTCCACCGGATCGACCCGCAGGACCCGGCCGGGGCCGAGGCGGTCCTGGACCTCGACCAGCTCGTCTGGGCCGACGACCTGCGCACCCCGCGCGAGGTCGCGCTCGCCGACACCCCGACCAGGGCGGCGTGGATCGCCCGGGTCGACGGCGAGGACGCCGGCATCGCCGCGTCGTGGGACATCGAGCTGTCGGTCCCCGCGGCTGGTGACGGCGCCTCCCTTCGCCCGGTCGAGGGTCTGACCTGGGTCGGGGTGCACCCCGACCACCGACGCCGGGGCGTGCTCACCGCGCTCATCCGTGAGCACCTGCGGTGGACGCGCCACGAGCAGGGCCGACCGATCAGCGTCCTCAAGGCCTCCGAGCCGGGGATCTACGGTCGCTTCGGCTACGGCGTCGCCAGCTCGACGATGATGTCCTCCTTCGCCCGGGGGACGACCTTCGCGGCCCCACCGGCCGTCCGGGAGCTCGCGGACGCGACGACCCTGCGCACGAGGACCGCGAGCCCCGAGCAGGGCAGGCGCTGGCACGAGCTGGCCAGGGAGTGCGCCCGCACCGGCGCCGGTCACGTCGTGCGCAGCGCGCAGGACAGCGAGCGGCTCCTCCTCGATCACCCCGAGAGCCGGGGGAGCCGCGAGCCCGCACGCCTGGTGTGGGCCACCCGGGAGGGGCGGGACGTCGGCGTCGCCCACTTCCACCGCTCGCCGAAGTGGAGCGAGGGCCGAGCCGAGGGGCGGGTCGGCGTCTTCTTCCTCCTCTCCGCGGACGCGGGTGCCCGGCTGGCGCTCGCCGAGCGTCTCGTCGACATCGACCTCATGGCCACCACCGAGTACTGGGTCGCCCCCGACGACGTCCTCGCCCTGTGGCTGCCGTCGCCGCGGTCCGTCGGTGGCAGCGGCATGACCGACAACCTCTGGCTGCGCCTGGTCGACCTGCCGGCCGCCGTCGCCGAGCGCGGGCACGCCGCGGACGTGGACCTGGTCGTCGGGGTGCGTGACGAGATCCTCCCGGACAACGCCCGCAGCTGGCGCTGGACCGCCACCGGCGGCACCGGCGCCGTGAGCCGCACCGACGCCACGCCGGACGTCACCCTCGACATCGGCGACCTCGGCGCGGTCTGGCTCGGCGGGCAGACCCTCGCGGCACGGACCGCGGCCGGCTTCGTCGCCGAGCACCGCCCCGGCGCCGTGGCCGAGCTCGACGCCGCCCTGCGCACCGCGGTCGGCCCGGTCGGGACGATCGACTTCTGACGACGACAAGGGCGCACGTATCGTGACCCGCATGACCGCCCCTGTCCGTGAACCCGTCGCGGCGGCGGACCTGCACTACGCCGAGGAGCTGCCGGTCGTCGCCCGCAAGGACGACATCGCGCAGGCGCTGCAGGAGCACCAGGTCGTCATCGTCGCGGGGGAGACCGGCTCCGGCAAGACCACCCAGCTGCCCAAGATCGCCCTCGAGGTCGGGCGCGGCACGAGCGGCCAGATCGGGCACACCCAGCCCCGCCGCATCGCCGCGCGCTCGGTCGCCGAGCGGATAGCTCACGAGATGCAGGTCCAGCTCGGGGAGCTGATCGGCTACCAGGTGCGCTTCGCCGACCACAGCAGCGACGCCACCGCGGTGAAGGTCATGACCGACGGCATCCTGCTCAACGAGATGCAGCGCGACCGGGACCTGCGCCGCTACGACACGATCATCATCGACGAGGCCCACGAGCGGTCCCTGAACATCGACTTCATCCTCGGCTACCTCAAGCAGCTCCTCCCGCGCCGACCCGACCTGAAGGTCATCATCACCTCGGCGACGATCGACCCGGAGCGCTTCGCCGCCCACTTCGCGGACGCGAGCGGCGACCCCGCCCCGATCATCGAGGTCTCCGGCCGCACCTACCCGGTCGAGGTCCGCTACCGCCCCCTCGAGGACCCCGAGAAGGACGGTGACGACGGCGAGAAGAGCGGCGGGGACTCCGACCAGGTCACCGGCATCTGCCGCGCGGTCGAGGAGCTGTGGACGGAGCCCGACCCGGGTGGTCCGCGCGACGTGCTCGTCTTCCTGTCGGGGGAGCGGGAGATCCGCGACGCGCAGGAGGCCCTGACGTCGATGCAGCTGCCCGACACCGAGATCGTCCCGCTCTACGCACGCCTGTCCGCCGCCGAGCAGCACCGCGTCTTCTCCTCGCACACCGGGCGCCGGATCGTGCTGGCCACCAACGTCGCCGAGACCTCGCTGACCGTCCCCGGCATCCGCTACGTCATCGACGTGGGCACCGCCCGCATCTCGCGCTACTCCCAGCGCACCAAGGTCCAGCGCCTGCCGATCGAGCGCGTCTCCCAGGCCTCGGCGAACCAGCGGGCCGGCCGCTGCGGGCGCATCGCCGAGGGCATCTGCATCCGGCTGTACTCGCAGGAGGACTTCGAGTCGCGCCCGGAGTTCACCGACCCGGAGATCCTGCGCACCAACCTCGCCAGCGTCATCCTGCAGATGACCTCCCTCGGCCTCGGGGACGTCGCGCGCTTCCCCTTCGTCGAGCCCCCGGACGCCCGCCAGATCACCGACGGTGTGCGCCTGCTGCAGGAGCTGCAGGCCTTCGACACCGAGGGCACGGTGACCGCGGCAGCCAAGAGCGCGAAGGGGGACCGCCGCGGGCGTCGCGGCGGTGGCCGGCGCCTCACGCCGACGGGGAAGACGCTGGCCCGCCTGCCCGTCGACCCGCGCCTGGGCCGGATGCTCATCGAGGCCGACCGCCTCGGCTGCACCACCGAGGTGCTCGTCATCGTCGCCGCGATGTCGATCCAGGACCCGCGCGAGCGGCCGGTCGACAAGCGCTCGCAGGCCGACCAGCAGCACGCGCGCTTCCGCCAGGAGGGCTCGGACTTCGCCGGCTGGTGGCACCTGTGGACCTACCTCAAGGACCAGCAGAAGGCGTTGTCCGGCAGCGCCTTCCGTCGGATGTGCAAGCGCGAGTACCTGCACTACCTGCGCATCCGCGAGTGGCAGGACCTGCACGCCCAGCTCAAGCGGGCCGCCAAGCAGCAGAAGCTCGACACCCGCCAGCGCACCGCCGCCCGCGACGCCGACCCGGACTGGGACACGATCCACCAGGCGCTGCTGACCGGCCTGCTCAGCCACATCGGTCTGCGGGACGAGGACAAGCGCGACTACCTCGGCGCCCGCGGCGCCCGCTTCTCCATCCAGCCGGGCACGACCAACTTCCGGCGGCAACCCCCCTTCGTCATGGCGGGGGAGCTCGTGGAGACCTCGCGGCTGTGGGCCCGCTCGACCGCCCGCATCGACCCGGTCTGGGCCGAGCGAGCCGGTGCCCACCTGGTCAAGCGGACCTACTCCGAGCCGCGCTGGAGCAAGAAGGCCGCCTCGGTCCTCGCGACCGAGCGGGTGACCCTCTTCGGCGTCCCGCTCGTCGTCGGCCGGCCCGTCTCCTACGGGAAGATCGACCCGGTCGTCAGCCGTGAGCTGTTCATCCGGCACGCGCTCGTCGAGGGGGACTGGGACGGCCGGCACGACTTCCTCACCGCCAACCGCCGGCTCGTGCGGCGCCTCGAGCAGCTCGAGGAGCGGGCCCGCCGGCGTGACCTCCTCGTCGACGAGGAGGACATCGTCGAGTTCTACGACGAGCGGGTGCCGGCGCAGGTCGTCTCCGGGGCGCACTTCGACTCGTGGTGGAAGAAGGCCCGGCACGAGCAGCCCGAGCTGCTCACCCTCACCGAGGAGCGCCTCACTCGCACCGGCGCCGAGGCGGTGAGCACGAGCGACTACCCGAAGCGCTGGCGCAGCGACGGCATCGAGCTCGCCGTCACCTACCAGTTCGAGCCCGGGCAGGAGGACGACGGGGTGACCGTCCACGTACCCGTCGACGTGCTCAACCAGCTGACCCCGACCGGCTTCGACTGGCAGGTGCCCGGGTTGCGCGCCGAGCTCGTCGCCGCCCTGATCAAGTCCCTGCCCAAGGCCACCCGGCGCCACCTCGTGCCCGCCCCGGATCACGCCCGCGCCGCCCTGGCCGAGCTCGACCCGGACGCCGGCACGTCGATCACCAGCCAGCTGTCCAGCGTCCTCGGCCGTCGTGCCGGGCTGCGCATCGACGAGGGGGAGTGGGACTGGTCGAAGGTCCCCGACCACCTGCGGGTGACCTTCGCCGTCGAGGACCAGCGCCGCCGGCGCCTCGGCCGCGGCAAGGACCTCACCGAGCTCGCCGAGCAGATGGCCGGCCACCTGCAGCAGCGCATGTCGCGCGCCGGCGCCTCCATCGAGCGCACCGGCCTGACCGGGTGGGACGTCGAGGACCTGCCGGAGACCTTCACCACGAAGGCGGGCAAGCACACCGTGGTCGGCCACCCGGCCCTCGTGGACGAAGGGGGGTCCGTCGCCCTGCGCGTCCTGCCGGACGAGCAGCAGGCCCGCGCCGCCCACCGCGACGGCGTGCGCCGCCTCCTCCTGCTGAACACGAGCCCGCCGTGGAAGCGCGTGCTTGCCCGGCTGACGAACGAGCAGAAGCTCGCCCTCGCGGACAACCCCCACGGCTCCGTCCCGAAGCTCCTCGAGGACGCCCTCGCCGCCGCCGTCGACGACATCGTCAGCCAGCACGTCGACGGGCCGGTGCGCACCGCCGCGGCCTTCGAGGAGGCCCTGAAGGCCACCCGCACGCACGTCGCCCAACGCGTGCTGTCGATCGTCGCCGAGGTCGAGCCGGTGCTCGCCCAGCGCAGCGAGGTGCTGCGCCTGCTGCAGCGGATGACGGCACCCGCGCTGTCGGTGACGGTCGCCGACGCCCGCGCCCAGCTCGACGGGCTCGTGCGGCCGGGTTTCATCGCCGACACCGGTGTGGCGAAGCTGCCCGACCTGCGCCGCTACCTGCGCGGGATCCTCGTGCGCCTGGAGCGCGCCGCGGAGAACCCGCGCCGCGACGCCGGCCACCAGGAGGCGATCGACTCCGTGGAGTCCGCTTACGCCGACCTGCTCGATGCGCTGTCCCCCCTTCGCCGCCGGGCCCAGGACGTCGTCGACATCGGCTGGATGATCGAGGAGCTGCGCGTCTCCCTGTTCGCCCAGTCCCTGGGGACGGCCTACTCCGTCTCCGCCAAGCGCGTGCGCGCCGCCATCGCCGCGGTGCCGAGGGACTGATACGAACGACTGCAGGCAGTAGTTCGTACCGGGAGCCGGGGGAATGGGCCGACCACCCGGGTCGTTGACACAATGAGTGCTGAACCGACAAGGAGGACCTGACGTGGCCGAGCGCCTCTACCGTTACGAGGTCGACACCGACCCCACGGCCCTGGAGCCGGGGCCGATGATCGTCGCCTTCGACGGCTTCTTCGACGCAGGGATGGCCCAGCGCCTCCTCGTCGACCACCTGCTCGAGGTCAGTGAGCCGACCGTCGTCGCGTCCTTCGACGTCGACTCCCTCGTGGACTACCGCTCACGACGGCCGGTCATCACTTTCGACGCCAACCGGTACACCGACTACAACGACCCGGCGCTGGTGCTCTACCACCTGACCGACCGTGACGGCCAGAGCTACTACATCCTCGCCGGGCCGGAGCCGGACTACCGGTGGGAGGCGATGATCTCCGCCATCACCACGCTCATGGACGAGGTCGGCATCTCCCTCGCGGTGCACGCCCACGGCATCCCGATGGCCGTGCCGCACTCCCGCCCCGTCGGCATGACCGTCCACGGCAGCAACGAGCGGCTCATCGGTGAGCACAAGCCCGTCTTCGGCACCGTCCAGGTGCCCGCGAGCCTCGCCGCGCTCCTCGAGATGCGGCTGGGGGAGGCCGACCGCGACGCCGTCGGCTTCAGCCTGCACGTCCCGCACTACCTGGCGCAGTCGACCTTCCACGACGCGGCGTTGACCGCGCTCAACGCCGTCGTCGACGTCACCGGCCTCAACCTCGCCAACGACGCGCTCGCCGAGGCCGCCCGCGAGGGCCGGCTGCAGATCGAGCGCGAGGTCGAGGAGAACGACGAGGTCCGCGAGGCCGTCCAGGCGCTCGAGCGTCAGTACGACGTGCACCTGCGCGGCCTCGAGCGGCCCAGCCTGCTCGCCGGCGAGGGGCAGGACCTGCCGTCGGCGGACCAGCTCGGCGCGGAGTTCGAGGACTTCCTGCGCACCCGGGACGACTCCTCCGACTCCCAGTAGCTACGTCGCCTCGGACCACCGACGCACGATCGAGGTGTCGGCGACGAAGCGCACCTGCTCGCCCCCGAGCCAGCGCCGGGCCGCATCCGTGAGCGCCCGGTCGACCGCTGCGGCGGCCTCCTCGGCGTGCTCCTGGGGCACGTGGACGAGCAGCTCGTCGTGCAGGCACAGCACGATCCGGGAGCGAAGGGGGCGCACCGCCACCCGCACGGTCGCGGCCCAGGCCTTGAACAGCTCGGCCGCCGACCCCTGGATCACGGCGTTGCGCGCGAAGCGGCCGCGTGCAGAGGTCACGGCATCCTGGTCCTCGCCGCCGCCGGGGACGTCTGTGCGCACGAGCCGGCCGCCGAAGGTCACCACCGGCTCCCCGCGCCGACCCGCGTCCTGGGCGCGCTGCAGGTGCGCCATCGCCACGGGGTACTCCCGCTCCAGCCCGCGCAGCGCCTCGGCCGCCGGGCCGGAGCGCTGGCCGTACATCGCCGCGAGGACCGCGATCTTCGCCACCGAGCGCTCCACCCCGAGCCGCGCCGCCACCGGGGCGTAGAGGTCGTCCGCGCGGGTCGCGGCCGCGAAGGCCCGGTCGCCCGAGACGGCGGCGAGCACCCGCGGCTCGACCTGCCCGAGGTCGGCGCGGACGAAGACCCAGCCCTCGTCGGCGGCCACCGCCGGACGCAGCTCGGCCGGCAGGTTGTGCAGCCCGGCCTGCGCGGTCATCCGGCCGGCCGCGCCGTCGCAGGCCTCCCAGGCGCCGCGCAGCCGGTCGTCGGCGCCGACGTGCTCGCGCAACCACCGCCAGCCGTACGTCGTGGCGATCCGCTCCTTCCGGCGCCACTCGAGCAGCGCCGGGACGAGGGGATGGGCATGGACCTGCGCCTCGAGGACCCACTTGCGCGTCGAGGGCACGTCGACACCGGCGCGGGCGAGCATCGACTTCACCTGGGCCGGGTTGCGCAGGTCGACGTGACCCGTGCCGGGCAGCGCCGCGAGGACCGGCGCGTCACGCACCCGCCGCGACTCGAGCTCCTCGGCCACGTCGTGCGGCTCCGGGCCGGCCGCCTCGGTGACCAGGTGGCTCGCGGCCGCGCGGTCGATGGGCAGGCCGTCGGTCTCGAGCTCGACGCACAGGACCGCGGCCGCCGACTCGGCGTGCGCCGTGGCGAGCGCCCGGGGACCGGCGGCCGACCTCCCTTCGCGCTGGCGGTGGGCGACCTGCCGGGCCGCGTCCGCGAAGGCCGCGCAGCGCTCCGGCGTCGTCAACCACCCACCGGAGACGGCGTCCGCGCGCAGGTGGCCGTCCGGACGGACGAGCTCCTCCGTGGGCAGCTCCTCGGAGAGCAGGTCGAACAGGTCCCCGGTGGGCGCACTGGGGACCTCGTGCGGGTCGAGGCCGTGGACCGCCGCCCAGGCGAGCTCGGGTCCGGCCGCCCAGCCGCCGTGCATCAGCCGGTGGACCTCGGCGACGTCCCACGTGCGGTCGAGGCGGGCGCCGGCGCGGACGGCCGCGGCGACGGCGTCGGCCGACCAGGTGACCCAGCGGACGGTCGGGTCGAGCGCGGCGATGAGTGCCTCGAGATCCGTGGTGGGCACGGCAGGGGAGTGCGGTGGGAGCACGGCACCGACACCGTCCACGCCGACCACGACCGCCCCGAGATCCTCCACGGGCAGCGAGGCTACCGGCGCGGCCCGACACCCCTGCCCACGCACGTCCCCGGCGCCGGCAGCGTGGCAGGATCGGGACCGGACCACCGGCCGCACCACACACGAAGGGCGTCACATGGGCTTCATCACGGACACGTTCGGCCGCGGCCGGGGCAAGCACGCGTCCAGGGACACGCGATCCGCCCTCGAGCAGGCCCAGGACCCGCAGGCCTCGTCGGGGACGGTCGTCACGCTCGTGCAGAACCTGCTCGACGTCGGCATCGACGGTCGCGGTCCCTTCGACTCCGCCGTCTCGGCGGCGGAGACCGCGCTCCTCCGGGCCGGCGGCAATGCCGAGAGGGCCATCGACGACATCGTCGGCAGGCACGTCAAGCTCGCCGGCGCCCACGGCTTCGTGACCAACCTCGGCGGCTTCACGACGATGCTCGTCGCGCTCCCCGCCAATGTCCTCGGCTTCTACGTCCTCGCCACGCGCATGGCCGCCGCGGTCGCCCACGTGCGCGGCCACGACCTGCAGCGGCCGGAGGTGCGCTCCGCCGTGCTGCTCAGCCTCGTCGGCGCCGACGCCCAGGACCTGCTGGCCAAGGCCGGGATGGTCGCCCCGGGCGGTCGCCTTGCGACCTTCGCGACGCAGCGACTGTCCGGACCGGCCCTGATGGTGGTCAACAAGGCCGTCGGCTTCCGCATCCTCAGCCAGGCGGGGAAGGGGGTCTTCGCCCGATTCGGCAGGGCGGTCCCGGTCGTCGGGGGCGCCGTCGGCGCGGGCCTGGACGTGTGGCTGCTCAACGAGCTGGCCGACCACGTGCGTGAGGAGTTCGCCGCCGGGACCGCTCCGGGCGTCGAGGGTCCCACCACCTGAGGAGTAGCCTGCGTGGTGTCCACCACCCGGAGGTGACCGATGCCCGTCGGCCCCAGCACGTACCGAGCCGCCCGCCTCGCCCACGCGATGCGCGAGGCATCGACGGCCCCCGGCGCGCCGGGCCTGTGGGCCCGGGTGCGCGCCGTCCCGCGCATGGTCCGGGCCGTGCGCTCCGGGCAGTACACGGGCCTGACGTCGACGCGGCTGCTGATGCTGCTCGCCGGGGTCGGGTATGTCGTCTCCCCGGTCGACTTCGTCCCCGAGGGACTCCTCCTCGCGCTCGGGCTCGTGGACGACCTCCTCGTCATCGGGTGGGTCGCCACCGCGCTCATGCGCGAGACGGGGGACTTCATCGCGTGGGAGCGCGGCGCGGCCGCGCCGTGGGCGCCTGGTCAGGACGGCCCCGAGGGGCGGACGGTGCCCTCCCACGTCGTGCCGGACTGAGGCCACCCACAAGCTCTCCTCCGTCCGACGCGCTACCCACAGGCGGCGAAGGGGGCGACCCCCGCACCGACGATCCTCGGCAGATTCGGGGCATGACAACGACAGTCCGCCCCCGCAATCCCGCCGAGCTCGCCGTGGTGCTCCCGTACCAGCTCGGCTACCACCCCGGCCCCTCCGTCGTCGTGACCGTCCTGCACGGCAAGCGCCTCGGGCTCGTCCAGCGCCACGACCTGCTCACCGATCCCGGGGACTGCCGCGCTGCCGCCGGGCAGGCGATGGCGATCGCGGCCCGTGAGACGGCGACGGCGGTGATGGTCATCGCGCACGAGGACCTCGCAGGTGACTCCGCACCCCTGTCCGAGGCGATGATCGAGGCCGCGACGGCCGAGGGGATCAGCGTCCACGAGCGAGTCGTGGTGCGCGACGGGCGGTGGTTCGCACCCGACTGCGTCCAGGGATGCTGCCCCGAGGAGGGACAGCCCCTGCCCCGGCCGGAGGACGTGCCCGCCGTCGCGGCCTTCGTGCAGGCCGGCGTCGCGCCCCTGCCGAGCCGTGCGGCCATCGTCGAGGGAGTGCTTCCGGGGCGGGACGAGGAGCGCGCGCGCTCCGTGGGCCTGCACCTGGCATCCCTCGGGTCGGGGAGCAGCACGCGCACCTTCGGTGGTGGCCCCACCGTCCCGCCTGCCTCCTGGCTGGACCGTGGGGAGGACGTCCTCGCGTGGTGGACACTGCTCCTCGACCCGCGCCCGCAGGCCATGGCCGTCACGCTCCTCAGCGACGAGGCGCTCGCCTGGGTGGCGACCTCGCTCCGGGACGTCGTCTGGCGCGACGCCCTCATGGGCGTCCTCTGCCCGGGGGCCATGCCGATGGCCGAGAGCTGCGGCACCCCGGCCGCCGCGGCGGCGCTCGCGGCCCAGTGGTGCCCGTGGGTGCCCGACGCCGACGTCGTCGACGACGTCGCGGCAGGGCTCGACGAGGGGCGCGCGCGTGCGTCGGGCGACGTCTCTCCCGAGCGGTGGCACGAGGAGGTGCTGCTCGTGCGCTCACGCCTGGTCGAGCTGACCCGGCTGCTGCCGCCCGAGGCGACGCCGCCGGTCCTCACCCTCGTCGCCCACCTCGCCTGGTGGGTCGGGGACGGCACGGTCGCCGGCATCTGCCTGGAGCGGGCCCTGGAGATCGATCCCGACCACCGCCTGGCCGAGCTGATGCTGCGATTGCTCTCCGCGGGGGTCCGGCCCTGGGCAAGCGCCTCGCCGGACGGGGCCTCGGGGGCGGCTGCCTGACAGGTCAGCCGGAGGGTCCGGTGTGCGGACCCCGCTCGATCCGTGTCGCGTCAATGGCTATGGTTGTCGGCAGGTCATGAGCGCCAGCGTCAAGCCCCGGCTTGCTGGCCGGCAACCCTCTTCGCGACGGGGTGCCCCGGGTGATGACCTGGCTGCACCGTAGGGGTGTGGCAAGGCGAGCCCCCGGGAGACCTCATCATGAGCGTGACCACCAGGCCCCCCACGACTGCGGGTTCCTGGCGCGACGGAGACCACCCCGGCCGCCGGAAGTTCGTCACCATCGGTGACCTCGATCTCGAGTCCGGCGACCGGCTGCCCGACGTGGTCCTCGCCTACGAGACGTGGGGTGAGCTCAACGCCAACCGTGACAACGCGATCCTCGTCGAGCACGCGCTCACCGGGGACAGCCACGTCGTCGGCCCGGCCGGTCCCGGCCACCCGACCGCGGGCTGGTGGCCCGACCTCATCGGTTCCGGCGCACCGCTGGACAGCGACGAGTACTTCGTCGTCGCCATCAACGTCCTCGGCGGGTGCCAGGGCAGCACGGGCCCCGGCGCCAGGTGCGCCGACGGACGTCCGTGGGGGAGCCGGTTCCCCCGGGTGACGATCCGGGACCAGGTGGCCGCGGAGGCGCGCCTGGCCGACGAGCTGGGCATCAGCACGTGGCAGTCCGTCATCGGTGGGTCCATGGGCGGCATGCGCACCCTCGAGTGGGTCGCGAGCTTCCCCGACCGTGTCGCCACCGCAGTGGCGCTCGCGACGAGCGGCTACGCCACCGCCGAGCAGATCGGGTGGAGCCAGGCACAGATCCTCGCCATCCGCAACGACCCGTGGTTCGCCGGCGGCGACTACTACGGCAACCCCGAGGGTCCCGAGGCGGGTCTGGGGAT